>NZ_MQWB01000001.1:2044510-2212321 GCF_002257665.1 Rubricoccus marinus
TTGCTCCTCTGCGGTCGCAAAGCTGTCCCCCTCGATAGGGGGACAGTTCAGAGTGTGCTCGTCCCGCACGCTGAGTTGCGGCGTGGACCCTGTCCGGTCTATTTCGCTCTACGAACCAGCCGCGGACCAAACTGTCCCTCTTTGAGGGGGACAGAAAAACCGCCGTCCCAGGCGCGTTTTTCAGGGGGTCCGCTCAGGATGCCGCAGTGCCCACCCCTCTTGCGCCAGAGGCCGGCGCGCGCAGATTCGCGCAAGAGGCTGTGGATAACCGCCTCTGGCGAGACGTGTGTCAAACATGGATCTTGCAGGGCGCCTTCCCCCCTGCTGATGTCCGAGTTCTGCCACCTCCACTGCCACACCCAGTACAGCCTTCTCGACGGCGCGGCAAAGATCGGATCGCTGATCACGCGGGCGGCCGAGATGGAGGTATCGGCCCTGGCTATCACGGACCATGGGAATCTGTACGGCGTCCCGGAGTTTTACACCAAGGCGCGGGATGCGGGCGTGCAGCCGATCATCGGGTGCGAGTTCTACCTCACGCCGAGCGGGATGGCGGACAAGAGCGACCGGACGCGCTACCACCAGGTGCTGCTGGCGAAAAACCTGGAGGGGTACCGCAACCTCATCAAGCTGGCGTCGCTCGCCAACACCGAGGGCTACTATTACAAGCCGCGCATCGACCGGGAGACGCTTAGGAAGTACAGCAACGGGCTTGTCGCCACGACGTGCTGCCTTCAGGGCGAGGTGCTGCAGGCGATCCTGAAGAAGAGCGAGGCCGAGGCGCGGGCCGTTTTCGAGGACTACCTCGACATCTTCGGGGACGACTACTACATCGAGGTCCAGGACCACGCGATCCCGGAGCAGCGGCAGTGCAACGCGGTCTTGCAGCGCTGGGCCAAGGAGTACGGCGTAACCGTCGTGGCGACGAACGACGTGCACTACGTCTACCAGGAGGACGCCGAGGCGCAGGACGTGCTGCTCTGCTTGCAGACAGGCAAGGACCTCCACGACCCGAACCGGATGCGGTTCGAGAACGACCAGTTCTACCTCAAGAGCGAGGCCGAGATGCGGCACGCGTTCATGCCCAGCCTCGGCGAAGGCGTGTTCGAGAGCGAGATGCTGATCGACAGCGCGCTCACGGGCACGAAGGAGATCGCGGACAAGTGCAAGCTGGAGCTGCCCATGGGCGAGCTTCTCATGCCGCACTTCCCCATCCCGAGCGAGCACGACGGGCCAGACGCGTTCCTGAAGTTCCTGAGCTACGAGGGCGCCAGAGGCCGATACGGCGGCGTCGTCCCGGAGCCCGTCCGCGAGAGGCTGGACTTCGAGCTGGGCGTGATCCAGACGATGGGCTACGCCGGCTACTTCCTCATCACGCAGGACTTCACGACGGCGGCGCGCGACATGGGCGTGAGCGTGGGGCCGGGCCGTGGCTCGGCGGCGGGCAGCCTGGTGGCCTACGCGCTGGGGATCACGAACATCGATCCTCTGGCGTACGACCTGCTGTTCGAGCGATTCCTGAACCCGGAGCGCGTCTCGATGCCGGATATCGACATCGACTTCGACGACCGGGGGCGCGGCAAGGTGATCGACTACGTGGTCGAGAAATACGGGCGCGAGTCGGTCTGCCAGATCGTGACGTTTGGGACGATGGGCTCCAAGAGCGTCATCCGCGACGTGAGCCGCGTCTTGGGCGTGCCTCTGGCGGAGGCCGACCGGATTTCGAAGCTGGTGCCGGACGGCGTAAAGGTGTCGCTGGAGGACGCCAAGGGGCAGGTCAAGGAGTTCGCGGACCTCTACCGGCACGACGACCCGCAGATCCGCAAGCTGATGCACTACGCGACGGTCCTGGAGGGCTCGGCGCGGCACACGGGGATCCACGCCGCTGGCGTCATCATCGCGCCCGGCAACGTGAGCGATTACGTGCCGGTGGCCGTGCAGAAGGGCAAATCCGGCGCGCCCGATGCCGTCGTGACGCAGTACGACGGGAAGTGGATCGAGGAGTTTGGGCTGCTGAAGATGGACTTCCTGGGCCTGAAGACGCTCACGATCCTGAACGACGCGCTGGGGCTCATCAAGGAGAACCATGGCGTGGAGATCGACCTGGACGCGATCCCTCTGGACGACCCGGCGACGTACCGGCTGTTCCAGCGCGGCGACACGGTGGCCATCTTCCAGTTCGAGTCTTCAGGCATGCGCGAGTGGATGCGCAAGCTGAAGCCGACGACGCTGGACGACCTGATCGCGATGAACGCGCTCTACCGGCCCGGCCCGATGGACCTCATCCCGACGTACATCGACCGCAAGCACGGCAAGGAGACCGTCGAGTACCCGCACGAGATGCTCCGGAGCATCCTGGAGCCGACGTTCGGAATTCCCGTCTACCAGGAGCAGGTGATGCAGATGGCTCAGGTCATGGGCGGCTATAGCCTGGGCGGCGCCGACCTCTTGCGCCGCGCGATGGGCAAGAAGAAGCAGTCCGAGATGGACAAGCAGCGCGTGACGTTCGTGGCGGGCGCGGCCGAGAAAGGCGTGAGCGAGCAGAAGGCCAACGAGGTCTTCGACATGATGGCGAAGTTCGCGGGCTACGGTTTCAACAAGAGCCACTCGGCGGCCTACTCCGTGGTGGCCTATCAGACGGCGTACCTCAAGGCGCACTACCCGGCGGAGTTCATGGCGGCCGTGATGACGACGGAAATGTCGGACTCGTCCAAGATGGCGATCGCGCTGGAGGCGACGCGGCAGGCGGGCATCGACATCCTGCCGCCGTGTGTGAACCGGAGCAGCGCGTACTTCAACGTGGAGAACGGCGCGGTCCGGTTTGGCCTGGGCGCGATCAAGGGCGTCGGGCTGGGCGCGATCGAGAAGATGCTGGAGGCGCGCGAAAAGGCAGGGGGCGCGTTTGAGGACCTGTTCGAGATGGTGCGAGACCTGGACCTCCGGACGGTCGGCAAGAAGACGATCGAGGCGCTGGCGTGCGCGGGCGCGCTGGACATGTTCGAGGGGCACCGGGCGCAGCTCGCGGAGGCCGTGCCTCTGGCGTGGCAGTACGCGCAAAAGCACCAGGCCGATACGGCCGCGGGCCAGAACAGCCTGTTCGGCGGCGACATGGGCGGCGTGAGCCAGTTCGTGCCGCAGCTTCCGCACAAAGAGCCTTGGGGCAAGGGCGAGGCGCTGCGCCACGAGCGCGACCTGATGGGTTTCTACGTCTCGGGCCACCCGCTGGACGACTACGCGGCGGAGGCGAAGGCGTTTGCGAGCGTGGCGCTGAACGACACGGAGCGCGTGCCGCACGAGAGCGACCAGACGATCTGCGGGATCCTGACCTCTATCGAGCGCAAGACGACCAAGAGCGGGCGGCCCATCGCGTTCCTCACCGTGGAGGACACGGGTGGCGCGTGTGAGGTGGTCTGCTTCGCGCAAACCCTGGAGCGTTTCGGGCACCTGCTGGAGGCCGACATGCCGATGCTGGTGCGCGGCAAGGCGGAGACCTCGCGCGGAGACCTCAAGCTGATCGCCAAGGAGGTGCTGCCTATGTGGCGCGTCCGCGAGCAACTGGTGCAGGCCATCACGCTCAAGATCGACGCCTCGGGCACGACGCCAGAGGCCATCGAGGAGTTGGCGGCGTTGTGCGCAGAGCACAAGGGGGCGAAGAAGCTCTACATCGAGTTGGAGCACCCGGGTCTCCCCCGCCCCGTCCGGCTCCACGCGCGGACGGCGGTGGTGGATTTGACGCCGGACCTGATGAAGGGGCTCAACAAGCTCGTTGGGCGAGAGTCGGTCGTTCTAGAGACGGAGGCGGTTTAGCCTCTGGCGCCAGAGGTGGACGCGGTGCTCACCCAGGGCAGAACCAAGGGATCTCAACGCAGTCAAGCAGTCGTCGGCCATGGCACCAGAGTCCACTGGCGGCGGCGTTGAGATCCCTCGTCGCTTCGCTCTGTCGGGATGACACGATGGGGGGACCGGAGGCGGGCCATGCCTCTGGCGCCAGAGGCGAACGCATCTCCCTCCCACGCGTAGTCCTCCCATGAGCCGAGGATTCAAAAAGGAGGAAGCCCCCGAGGACCCCATTGTGGTCCCCCCGCGCGCGCCGCTGCCGGCGGGCGTCCCCAACTACGTCACCCCACGCGGCGAGGGCCTTTTGCGCGACGAACTCGCGGCGCTGGACGCCGAGCGGTCGGCGCTGTCCTCTGGCGGAGGCGAGGAGACCCAGCGCAAACGCGAGATCACGGCCGTAGGCGAGAAGATCCGCCTCTTGCGCCAGAGGCTCGCCCAAACGCAGGTGGTGGACCCGGAGCGCCAGAAGCCGGGCGTGGCGCGGTTCGGCGCGCACGTGACCCTGAGCGCGGCGGACGGGAACACGCGGTCGGTCCAGATCGTGGGCGTGGACGAGGCGGATGCCGCCAGAGGCTTGGTGGCGTTTACGTCGCCCATTGCGCGGGCGGTCTCGGGGAAGTCGGTCGGGGATGCGGTGGTGCTGAAGGCGGGCGGCACCGAGGAGCATCTGGTGGTGATGAGCGTGGCGTACGGCGAGGCGCCAGAGGCGTAGGGGCGGGGCTTTTGCGTGAGAAGCTTGTGGCAGTGAGGCGCGGCGTGGCTACCCCCCGCTTCGCTCGCCCGTTGGTCGCGAAGCTGTCCCCCTTGTCAAGGGGGACAATCCAGATGGAGCTCGATTCCGGCTTGTTGCCGCCTCGCGCCAGAGGCTCCGACGGAATTGTCCCCCTGAGTCAGGGGGACAGGTTTGTGACCGAACGGGAGCAAACCGGGGGGTTCCAGCCGAGCATCGTGTCACGGTCTGGACTCTGGCGTGTCTACAGCCCGAAACGCCAGAGGCGATGTTCAACCCGAAGTGGCAGAAGTCCCGACGCAAGAGGCTGCGCAACGCGAGCACATCGGCGGAGTCCACGCTCTGGCTCGCGCTGAAGAACAAACAAGTGGCAGGCCTGCGCTGGCGCCGCCAGTTCGGCATCGGTCCGTACATCGTGGACTTCTACTGCCCGAGCGCGAAGCTCGCCATCGAACTGGATGGCGCCGTTCATGCCTCGCCAGAGGCCTAGGACTACGACGACGCCCGGACTCGGCACCTCGCGGCCTCTGGCGTCCGCGTGCTCCGGTTCGAGAACCGGGTGGTGTTCGAGCAACCAGAAAGCGTGCTGGACGCGATACGGGACGCGGCCTGTCTGCGCCAGAGGCCTGAACCCGCTGCCGCTGGTGCCGGCCCGCCCTAAGTCTGGCTGGCGGGTAGCTTTGAGCATGACGCTACCCGCCCCCGACCTCGCGCGCATTGTCCGAACGGTGCTCGACCCCACGCGAGACCCGGTCACGCTTCGGCCCGAGGTCATGGAAATCGTCGCGCTGTTCGAGGCCGCGACCGAGGGCCAGTTCGTGAACCAGGGCGGCATCGCGGCAGGCGAGTCCCTGACGCCGGGCGGCCTGGCGCTCTCGCCCGTCAACGCCGCGATGTGCGCGAGTCACTACGTCCGCACGGTCGTTTTTCTCCGGGGCCTGTACACGGCGGTGCAGGACGCCAGAGGCGAGCACCCCTCGCGCCCCGCGCGCGTCTTCTATGCCGGGTGCGGCCCGTACGCGACGCTCGCCGTCCCGCTCATGGCCGTCGTCCCGCCAGAGGACGCCGTGTTCACGCTTCTCGATCTCCACGCGGCGTCGGTCGAGTCCGCGCGCCGGATCGTATGCAGCCTGGGGTTCGAGGCGTCCGTTCAGGCCTACCAGACGGGAGACATTCTGGACGTTCGGTTCGCCGAAGGCGAGCGCCCCGACATCATCGTCACCGAGGTTCTTCAGCGCGCGCTCGACCGCGAGCCGCAGGTAGCCGTTACCCGCCACCTCCTCGCCCAAGCGCCAGAGGCCCGTCTCGTGCCCGCCGAGATCCACGTCGACCTCTCCGCCGAGGTCTCGGCTCCCGACGACGTGCCCAGGCTGGGCTCCGCGTTTGTGCTGAGCCGCGAGGCCGTTGCGTCATGGGACCCGGCCGAAGCAGATCTCCTCGTCGGCGGTTTCGTCACGCTCTCCGAGCCGCTTCCGCCAGAGGCGCGGCTGGTGCTTTCGACCCGCATCCAGACGTACGGGGAGCACTGGATCCATCCCTACCAGTCCAGCCTCACCCAGCCCAAGGCGATCCCGCTTCGGGCGCCTCTGGCGACAGGATCGCGGCTCGCGTTCGCCTACGCGCTCGGCGCGGCGCCCGGAATGGTGGTGCGGCGGCTCCCTCCTCTTCGGGGCCTCGCGAGGCTTCGGCAGCGGTTCTCAGACTGGGTGCGGCCCGCGTAGGCGCGGCCGTTGTCCACCGCTTCGGCACGCAGCGCGAAGAAGACTCGGCACCTGGCGAACGACCGAATGGCGCGGACTCCGGCGCACCGCTTCTCGCGCCCGGGTTCTCGGTCCCGCCAGAGGCCTCTAGCGGGTAGCCGTGCCTACCAATTCGCCGCAGCGGCTCCCTCCTCGTTGGCAGCCACCCAATCCCGTACCTGCTTGTAGATCACCTCATTGGTGGGGAGTTCGAGGTGGAGCAGGCAATTGGTCGCGGTGTTGACGGCGCCCTCCAGGGAAGGGCTGTCCTGCGGGATGATGACGAGGTCGCAGGGCGAGCGCCACGTCGCGTAGCGAGGAGTCCCGGGCGTCTCGTCCTCCTCGTTGAGCGCGCGGAGGAAGTCGGACCCCGGGCGCATCTCGCGGCACGCGGGCGAGCGGCAGGTCAGCGCCGTGATGGTGCCGTGGCTGGGGCCTCCGAGAGAGACCCACGCGTCCACGCGCGGGCCCCCACGCAGCGGACCGACGTAGTACCGCGACGCCAGAGCGCCCATGGAGTGCGAGACGAGGTCGACGCGAGAGGCCCCGGTCTCGGCTAGGACGGAGTCGACCACGGAGGCGAGCGCCTGAGCCGTTTCCACGTTCGAGCGGTTGGTGTCGTACGACCACGCCACGAGGTACGCCTCTGGCCAACCGTCGTCCCGAAAGCGCTGCGTCATCGTCTCCCAAACCGAGCCGCTGGCGGACCACCCGTGAACGAACACGATGGGGTTGCGCTCGCGCGGATCTGGACGGGCGCCGGCGCACCCGGACGCGATGAGAGCAACGAGAACGAGGAAAAGCGGCGGTCGCATGGCAGGTGAACGCGTACAGGCAGGCGGTGCGCGATAGAACCTCTTCGCGCGCGAGATCGTGCCGCGCTGCATCTGCGCTTCGCCAGAGGCGTCGCGGGCGGAGCCTCTGGCGAGGACGCCGCGCGAGCCCCGGCGCCGAGGCGTCACCGCCGAACGGCTTACTTCCCGTCCCACTGCCCTCCGCCTTCCACCTCACGGATGCGGTCCACGACCTGCTGCATCGCGGGGTGCATGGGCGTCTCGAAGAACACCTGCTCGCCAGAGGCCGGGTGCGTGAAGCCGAGCGTGCGGGCGTGGAGCGCCTGGTGCGGGAGCGTGGCAAACTGGTTGTGGAAGAACGCCTTTCGGCTCCCTACCGATGGGCCAAAGCGGATCGTCTCACCGCCGTACGTTGTGTCGCCGAAGATGGGCCGCCCGATGTGCTTGGCATGGACGCGGATCTGGTGCGTGCGCCCGGTTTCGAGCTTGAACCGCACGAGCGAGAGGAAGCCGAGGTCCTGCTCCATCCAGTAGTTCGTCGCGGCCCACTTGCCTTCGTCTTCGGGCCGGACCGCGATCAGCTTGCGGTTGCGCGGGTCGCGTCCCAGCCACGTCTCGATGCGGCCTTCCTCGGGATCGGGGCGTCCCCAGAGTAGCGCGATGTATTCCCGGTCGATGGTGCGCTCGGCGAACTGCTTGCCGAGCTGCGCCGCGACCGTGTCGGACTTCGCGACGACCATGAGGCCGCTCGTGTCCTTGTCCAGACGGTGCACGAGGCCGGGCCGCACGGTCACGTCGCCCTCGAAGCGCGGCCCCACGTCGTCCATCGCGAGGCCCACGTCCTCGTCGGTCTCCTCGTCCAGGTCCTCCGCCGCCAGAGGCCCCGCGCCGACGTGGTGCAGCAACGCGTTGATAAGCGTCCCGGTCCTATGCCCGAACGCAGGGTGCACCACCATCCCGGCCGGCTTGTTAACGACCAGCAGGTACTCATCTTCGTAGACCACGTCCAGCGGGATGTCCTCTGGCGTCACCACGATGGGCGGGGGGCGCATGATGCGGCACACGATGTGATCGCCAGGCTGCACGCTCCACGAGGTCTTTTCGCGCGTCTTGCCGTTCACGTCCACGTTGCCGTCCTTGATGCCGCGCTGCACCTTCGCCCGCGTCGCGTTCGCGATCTTGCCCGCGAGGTACACGTCCAGGCGCACGCCCCCCTCCTGCCCCGGCGGCACGTCGATCTCGACGATGGTCTCAATCTTGTCGGGCTCGTTGCTCGCGAGGGCGGCAGCGGACTTGGTCGGGGCGGGCTTCTGGGACATAGCGGCGGCCTCTGGCGCCAGCGGCGCCCGGAGGGATGCGGGATTCGGGACGGGAGGCGAGGTCGCCTCGCTCGCCAGAGGCTAC
This sequence comes from Rubricoccus marinus, assembly GCF_002257665.1. Classification (NCBI taxonomy): domain Bacteria; kingdom Pseudomonadati; phylum Rhodothermota; class Rhodothermia; order Rhodothermales; family Rubricoccaceae; genus Rubricoccus; species Rubricoccus marinus. Next base: position 2,053,015 of record NZ_MQWB01000001.1, read on the forward strand.
GCCACCGGCACGGACGTGCGCGCGAAGTCTCGGACCGCTTCGGCCGTCCGGTCGAGGTCGTCGTCGCTTGTCGTCGCGTGGGGGGCAAAGCGGAGCTTCCGGTCTCGGACGCTGATCCAGACGCCTCTGGCGAGGAGGTGCTCACGGAGCGCGTCGGGGGCGCCGTGCTCGTACGTGACGATGCCGGAGCGCGGCTCGCCAGAGGCTCCCCACCGCGAGAGGCCGAGCGCGTCCAGCGCGGCTCCCAGCCGGCCGCTGGCGCGCAGGACCGAGGACTCCACCTCGGCGGTGCCCGCATCGAGGAACTGCTCCACGCTCGCCAGAAGCCCCAAGATGGGCGCCGTCGCCAGCGTACCGACGCGGAAGCGCGTCGCGTCTGGGTGCACGTCCAGGCCGGTGGAGCCGAAGTCCTCCCAGTCCACGGGCCCATTCAGCCAACCGCGCATCGGCTCCAACTGAGTTTGGAGCGCGGGCGCAACGGCCACGAAGGCGGAGCCCTGCGGCCCCAACATCCATTTCTGCCCGCCAGAGGCCAGGAAGTCCAGGCCGAGTTCGTCAAACCGCATCTCCAGCGCGCCGACGCCCTGGATGCCGTCGACGGCGAGAAGCACGCCTCTGGCGCGGCACATCGCGCCCAACTCCGCCAGAGGCGCCCGGAAGCCGGAAAGGAACTGCACCCACGAAACGGCGAGCACGCGCGTCTGGGGCGTGAGCGCCGCCTCTGCGTCTTGGAGCGAGAAGCAACCGTCGGTGCACGGAATGCGATCCACCGTGACGCCGAGCGGCTCCAACGCGAGCCACGGCAGAAGGTTGGCAGGGAACTCGCTCTCGGGGACGGCCACGCGGTCGCCCGCTTTCCACGCCAGGCCTCTGGCGAGCACGTTGATCCCGTACGACGTGTTGGGCACGTACTCCACATTCTCAGCGCCCGTGCCGATCAGCTGCGCGATCGCAGCGCGCCCCGCTTCCAGGCGCGGCAAGACCGTCTCAAAGTTGTTCGGGCTCGTACGGCTTCGCTCCAGTAAATATGCCGTCATCGCCTCAACGGTCGGCGTCGCCAGAGGCCCGGTCGCGGCGTGGTCGAGGTATACGATGCCCTCGGCGGGGTATGCGGTGGCGTTTCGGAGGCTTGGAATCATGTCAGCACCAAAGAAAAACGGGGACGGCCGCAGTGACCGCCCCCGTCGGGTTCGAGCGCCAGAGGCTGGATTACTCCGCCTCGGCTGCCGTCGAGTAGTTGATCCGGAGGGCCTCCGCTTCGCGGAGCTCCTGCTGCACGTCGTACAGCGTACCCGTCTCAATCTCCTTGTCGACGTTCATCGACACGATGGTCCGCGGCTCCTCGCGGAGGCGGATGTACATCAGGTCGCGGATGTCGGTCAGGTCGTCAACGATGGCGTCGTCGACCTGCACGGCCTCCTCGCCGGTCTCCTTGTTGGCGCCGACGTAGAGGTACTTGATAAGGCGCTTCTGGTCGATCTTCTCCACCGCCGATGCCTGCGGCAGACGGTTGACGACGAGGAGTTCCGTCTCGCGGAGCACCGTCGTCACCATGAAGAAGATCAGCAGCATGAAGATGATGTCCGGCAGCGAGGCTGTCGGGATCTCCTGCTTCGCGTTGCTCTTCTTTGTGAACTTGCCCATTCAGGGAGGGGGGTTGCGGGGTGGCGCCAGAGGCCGCTCAGGTCGGCCTCTGGCGAGATGCAGTCGCGCGGGATCAGCCCTGGTCGGGCTCGGCGAGAGAGATCTTGAGCGGGAACCGGTCGGAGACCATGTCCTGGCCCTCGTCCTCTGGCGTATCCGGGTTGTCCTCGGGGAGACGGCTCCTGTAGGTCGCGTAGTCCGGCGCGCCGAACTCGCTGTTGGCGTACGAGTTGCGCACGTCGTTGTAGGCGCCCTTGATCTCGTCCAGGACCTCCACATAGCGCTCGTATGGGAGCGCGCGCTCGGTCTTGAAGGACACGACCGCCTTCTCGGCGTTCTCGGAGTAGCCCGGAAGCTGGCCGAAGTTGGTGATGTGCTTCTTGACCTCGTCGCGGATCGCGGCGACGTTCATGAACTCACCTTCCACCAACACGTCGCCGTTGTTGTTGACGAGGATGACGAGGAGGTTGCGGTCCTTGATCTCCGGGGGATCGACCGTGGAGTCGAGCTTCGGAGGGAGCTGCATGTAGATGCCCTTCTCCGTGTTGATCGTGGTGACCAGCAGGAAGAAGATGAGCAGCAGGAACGCGATGTCGGCCATGGAGGCCGTACCGATCTCCGCGTCTCGCTTCGTACGTCGTTTGAGGAGCGGCATGGGGTGGTTACTTGAGGAGGCCGCGGACGCCCGCAAAGACGAGCGCAGCGAGGCCAGAGAAGATGAGCACAACGGCGGTCATGATGAACGCCGTGGCCAGCCCATCCTCGTTGCCAGCATTGACGGCGTAGATGATGCCGAAGATGGCGAGGGGCATCACGAACGCGATGATCGCGACGGGTCCCTGCCCCTTGAGGCGGGCTGCGCCGTTCTTCACGCCGAAGATGACCATCATCAGGGCACAAACGGCGATGAGGGCGATAGTCACCCAGATAAGCGGTGTAAGCATGGGAATTCAGGCAAGCGGTGACAACAAGTGGCGGGGCGGCGTGCGCCCCGCCAGAGGCGAGTTCGGGGCGACCTAGAGGTCGACCTTGGTCACGTCGTCACCGGTGCCGAGCTCGCGCTTCGGGTTCGGCAGCGTCCGACGGTTGCCGGCGCCGAGGGCGACAGGGCGGCCCATGTTCATCAGCGCCAGCGAGTCGATGAGCTCAACCGATGCCTCCTCCATGTCGGCCGTGATGCGGTCGATCTTGGAAACGCAGTAGTTGTAGAACACCTGCAGGATCATGGCCGCGATGAGGCCGAAGACCGTGGTCAGGAGGGCGATCTTGATACCACCGGCAACGAGGGTCGGCGAGATGTCACCGGCCTGCTGGATGGCGTCGAACGCCGCGACCATGCCGATAACGGTTCCGAGGAAGCCGAGCATCGGGGCGATGGTGATGAAGAGCGAGAGCCAGACGAGACCGCGCTCGAGGAAGCTCATCTCGATGGAGCCGTAGGAGACGACGGCCTTCTCGACCGCGTCCATGCCCTCGTCGTAGCGGAGCAGGCCTGCCTGAACGACGGAGGCGACGGGGCCGCGCGTGTTGGCGCAGACGTCCTCGGCCGCGCTGACGCCGCCGTTGTCCAGCGCCTCCTTGACGCGGGCCATGAACTTCGGCGCGTTGATGTCGGACCGGTTGAGAGACAGGATGCGCTCGAAGGCGATCGCGAGGCCGATGATGAGGGCGATAAGGATGGGCCACATCCATTCGCCACCCTCGTTAAAACGGTATACGAGATCGTTGACGTACCCGGACTCGGCGTCCTGGAGCAGGAAGAGGAGGGTGAGCTTCATGGAACCTCTAGGTGGGGCAGGTGATGGCAGCCGGAGCCGCTATGGGGAGGGGGTCGGGAAAGGGGTGGGCTCGCGTCAGGAGATCGCCTCTGGCGTCAGTCGGCGCGGATCCGAGTGGAGGATCAATATCCCCATGGTGCCCAGGAATGTCAACGCAACGCGAAGCGCTGGGTGAAGGTCCCACGTTTGCGGGCCGCGCCCTGCACCCTCCCCAGACCGGCGGGTCTGCGCAGAGTTGCTCGCTCGCCATAGAAAGACGCTCACGCCCTTCTCGTTCGTGCCCCCGCACCGCGCGAAAGATCACGGACGCGCCAGAGGCGCGTTTCTACCCGATACGTTCACAGAGAAAGACGCCTCTGGCGGGTCATGTGCTCCGCGCCAGAGGCGTCGTCCCCACCAGAGGCGGACTGAATGGCAGTCGCTACAGCGACGCGAGGCGCGAGGCGGTATCCCAGAGACGGGTCGCCTGCGTCAGCGTCGGGTCGATCTGCCCGACGACCGGGAAGAAGGCGTCGATGCCGAACGTGCGGCGGGCGATAAAGGCCCGGATGCGCGTCTCGATCGTGGTGCGCGCCTCGTCGAGTTCGGCGCGCGAGATCGCGTCGGCGTCGTCCTCTCCGGAGCGCTCGTCCACGACGCGCGTGCCGGTGCGCTCGGCAAAGGCGAGGAACTCCTCCATCGTGCCTGCCGGAAGCTCATAGCCTCTGGCGAAGGCGCGCTGGCGTCCCTCCCACTCCGCTGCGATCCCCGGATGAGACGCGACGAACTCGCGCGCAAACTGGCTGTCCAGCGCCTTGCCGATTACGATCTGGCCCGTCCGCGAGAGCGTGTCGATCCCCACGACGTAGTCGGGGAAGATGCCGCCACCGCCGTAGACGGTCCGGCCGCCATCGGTTTGGTACTTGAGCGAATCCGGGAGCAGGGACGCGAACGCGTCGCCGTCCATCATGCCACCGGCCTCGATCTTCTCGGCGATGGCGTCGCGGAGCTCGCGCTTGTGCGAGAAGTAATCGTCGTCACTTTCGCCGACCTCATAGGGGGTCTGAATAAGGCGCCCGGTTGGGGTGTAATAGCGCGAGACGGTCATCTGCATCACCGAGCCATCGGAAAGCGGGAACTGCTGCTGCACGAGCCCCTTGCCAAAGGTCTGGCGCCCGACGAGCAGGCCGCGGTCGTGGTCCTGCACGGCGCCTGCGACGATCTCGCTCGCGCTCGCGCTGTTCTCGTTGACGAGCACGATCAGCGGGTCATCCTCGAACATCCCGCCAGAGGTGGCGACGTACTGACGGCGGTTGCGTGGGTGACGGCTATCGGTGTAGACGATCATCTCGCCAGCCTCCAAGAACTCGTCGGAGATGGCGTACGCCTGATCGAGCAGGCCGCCAGCGTTGTCACGCAGGTCCAGCACGAGGCGCTCCATGCCCTGAGCGCGGAGTTCGCGGATGGACTGCTTGACCTCCTCGTGGCTGGTGCGCGCAAAGCGCTGGAGCTTGATGTAGCCCGTCTCATCGTCCAGCATGTAGGTGGAGACGACGGTTTCGAGCGGGATCCGGTCGCGGGTGATCGTGAACTCCAGCGGCTGGCGGAAGCCGGGCCGCTTCACCACGAGGTCCACTCGCGTACCGCGCGGGCCCTTGAGGTACTTCTGCACGAGCTCGGTATCGAAGCCGACCGAGCTGGTGTCGTCGATCATGACGATCCGGTCTCCGGCCTCCAAGCCAGCCTCCTCGCTGGGGCCACCCGCGATGGGCATCAGGACAACGAGCGTGTCCTGATCGGCCTCGCCCTCAACGAACTCGTAGTAGATCCCGATGCCGTCGAACGTCGCGTTAAAGCTCTCGCGGACGGCGCGCATCTCCTCTGGCGAGATGTAAATGGAGTGCGGGTCGAGGTCGGCCAACATGCCCTCGATGGCGCTCTCGGCCAGCTTTGCTGAGTCCACGTCCTCGACGTAGGACTCGATGATGAGGTTGTACGCCTCTTGCACCTTCATCGACTGCTGCACGCCTTCCGAGGAGGAGAACGCGCCGCCCACCTGAAAGACGAGGGCGAGTGCGAGGGCAAGGGCACCGGTGGCAAGCGCCGGGCGGAGACGAGAGCGGGTCATGGAGTGCGGGGATGGATAGAGGCCGAACGCGGCCCCGAAAGCCGTTCGTGCCCGCCAGAGGCGGCACACGCGTCAAGATATGTGGGTGGACGCTAGGCGAGTCCGAGCGGTTGCACGCGGGCCTCTGGCGGTCGTCTGCCGCGGTCACCCCGGCGTTTCAAATGCCTTCGCCTCTGGCGCCAGAGGCTGCCATTTAGCGCACGACTTCCCACTCGGTCGACCGCGAGCGGTCGCCGAGGGCCACCCAGGTGGCGTTGAGCGCCCAGGCGCCCATCGTGCGGAACAGGCCGCGCTGACGGTACCGCCGCGGGCTCTCGTGGACGATGTGACGCCAGAGGAATGCCACGCGCGCGCCCGGGTGGCGCAGCACGCGCTTAAACAGGTCGAAGTCCTCGCCCGCTGCGAGGTGCTCGCGGTAGCCCCCGACGGCCTCGAACACGTCGCGGCGGACGGCGTGAACCTCTCCCCTGCCCATGCCGACGATGCGCAGCGTGTTGATGCCCCAATACAGAGCGTTGCACGCGCCGAGCACGACGCGCTCCATCGGCCGGGCCTCTTGCGGGTCCACAATCACGCGGCACGTGGCGGCGCCGTGGGTCCGCGCGGCGGCTGTCACCTCGCGAATAAACAGGGGCAGGTCCTCCGGCAACCCGATGTCGGCGTTCAAGAAGAGGAGCACGTCGCCCGCTTCCGCTAGAGCCTCGTGGGCGCCGGCGTTGCGCCCGGCCGCGATAGTCTGCCGGTGCGCGGCATCGTGCACCACGACGCGGTCGGCGAGGCTGAGCGCGATGGCGAGCGTGCCGTCGGTGGAGCCGCCGTCGCTGACGATGATCTCCACGTCCAGGCCGCTGGCGTGCTCGCGGAGCGGGCGCAGAAGCGTGGCGAGCGTGGTCTCCTCGTTGAGCGTCGGCACGACGACGCTGACCCGCGGGGCGGGCGGCGAGGCAGAGCGGGCCGCGTCGGGCGCGGCGATCGTGGTCGCGGAAGACGGCATGCGCGAAGGTAGGCCCGCCGCCACGCCAGAGGCTGCACGAGTCGGCAGATCTCGGCGCGGGCGAACCCGTCGGGCCGTGCGGTGTACGCGGTGCTTTCCCAGAGATCATGACGAACAAACTCATCGCCCGCCAGCTGCGCACCGCTGGCGAACTGCTCGAACTCACAGGCGGCAACGCGTTTCGCGCGCGGGCCTTCGCCTCCGCCTCCCGGACCGTGGACCGCATGGACGAGCCCGCCGCCCAGTACGACGTGCAGGAGCTGACGACCGTCCGCGGCATCGGCAAAGGCATCGCCGCCGATATCCGCGAGATCGTCGAGACCGGCACGCTTTCGCTCAACGAGTCGCTTTTGCAGAGCCTCCCGCCGGGCCTCCCCGAGGTGCTCCGCGTGAAGGGCCTCGGCCCCAAAAAGGTCCGCGCGATGTGGCAGGAACTGGACGTGGCCAGCCTGGAAGACCTAGAGCAGGCCGCGGCCTCTGGCGCGCTCGCCTCGCTCCCCGGCTTCGGCGCCAAAACCGTCCAGAACGTCCTCGCGAGCATCGAGCAACTCAAGGTGTACCGCGGCAAGTCCCACTACGCCAAGGCGCTTCCCGAGGCCGAAGCCGCCCGCGATGCGCTCCGAGCCGCAGGCCATCGCGCCGAAATCACGGGCGCCATCCGCCGCCAGTGCATCATCATCGACCGCGCCGAGATCGTGACCGACGCGTCGCCAGAGGCCGCCGCCGCTGCGCTGAGCGCGTACCGCGTGACCGACGGCATGGGCACGCTCCCCAACGGTCAGCCGCTCCACCTCCATACCGCCTCGCCAGAGGCCTTTGGAACCGTCCTCTGGCGCACGACCGGCAGCGAGGCCCACCTCGGCCTCTGGCGCGAGGCGTTCGGCGAGCCCGACGACGTGGCCGAGGAGTCCGAGATTTTCGAGGCCGCGGGCGTCGGGTTCATCCCGCCGCCGATCCGAGAGGGTACGTGGGAGGTGCAGGCCGCCAGAGGCGGGACGCTCCCCACGCTCGTGACGCTGGAGGATCTGCGCGGCACGCTCCACAACCACAGCACGTGGAGCGACGGCGCCGACACGCTCCACGAGATGGCGGAGGCAGCCCGCGCCAGAGGCCTCACGTATTACGGCATTGGCGATCACAGCCGAAGCCTGCACATCGCGCACGGCCTTTCACTAGAAGAGCTCGCGGCGCAGCAGAAAGAAGCCGCCGAGTTGAACGAGGCGTACGCCGCCAGAGGCGAGGACTTCCGCATCCTCACGGGCTCGGAGTGCGACATCCTCCAGGACGGCACGATGGACTTCCCGGACAGTGCCCTCGCGGAACTCGACGTCGTCGTGGCCAGCGTGCACATCAACCTTTCGATGACTGAGGCCGAGGCGACGGAGCGGATCCTCCGAGCCGTCGCGAACCCACACGTCGACATCCTGGGCCACGCTACCGGGCGGCTGCTTCTCCGCCGCGAGGGCTACCCCATCAACGTGGACGCGGTCCTGGACGCCTGCGCGGAGCACCATACCGCCATCGAGCTCAACGCCAACCCGTGGCGCCTGGACTTGGACTGGCAGCACCTCCGCGCGGCGCGCGAGCGGGGCATCCCGGTCTCCATCAACCCGGACGCCCACGTGACGGACGGGCTGGACGACACGCGCTGGGGCGTGGCGGCGGCGCAGAAGGCGGGGCTGGAAGCCGCCGACGTGCTCAACGCTCGCTCTCGCGAAGCGCTTCTGGAGTGGACCGGCGCCACGGTTTCCTGACGGCCTCGCTTCGCCTCACTGGCTAGCTTCCCTCTCCTTCCTCCGCCTTCGTGTCGCGCGTTTTTCTTTTCCTCGGCGTCGCCCTCCTCGGCGTTCTCCTCCTTGTCGGGGCGCTGGCGCTGCTCGCGTACGGGCCTGAGGCGCAGCGAGACGGAACGGTCGAGGTGGCCGGCCTGGACGCGGAATCGCGCGTGAGTTGGTCGCCCGACGCCGGGGTTGCGGTGGACGCCGATAGCGAGACGGCGCTCTGGACCGGGCTCGGATACGCCCACACCGCCGATTACGGATGGTCGGTGGCGCTCTGGCGCCAGGCGGCCCTGGGTTCGCTCTCCGCGTGGGTTGGAACCGAAGCGCTGGAGGTGGACCGGCACGCCCGCCAGCTCGGCTTCGGCGCGCTCGCGCGAGAGGCCTACGCTGCCCTTCCCGACGAGGACCGCGCGGCGGTCGATGCCTATGCCAGAGGCGTCCGCCTCGCGTTCGACGACGCCGCCGTAGCAGAGCGCGACGAGTTCGTGCGCCTGGGCGTTGACATCGCGTCGTGGGAGCCGTGGCACGCGCTTGCCATCGAGCGCATGGTGGCGTGGCTGGGCACCTCGCCCGAGGCGCGCGCCGCCGGAGCCTCTGGCGAAAGCACCGCGCAGCGGGACTTCGCGCATGCGGACTCCCTGTTCCGCGATGCCCTCGCGCTGGGCGGCCTGGAGCATGCACGGGCTTACACCGCGAACACCTCTGAGGGACTCACGCTGGTCTCGCACCAACCGTACGGCGCCTCCGCCCTTCCCCTGCTCGTCGGCGCGAGGCTGAGCCTGGGCGGGCGGGCTCGCACCGTCGGAACCGTCCCGGGCACGCTGATCCTGGCCTCTGGCGCAAACGCCTGGTCCGTCTTCCTCACCTCGGACGCCACGATCTCGCCCGACACGAGCGCCACGCCGCCACCCGTCTTTAGCCGCCTCGTGGACCGCGACGGCGACGAGCGCCTTATCGAGATCCTCCGCAACCGCCAGGGGCTCGTCCTCCGCGCGCCGACCAATGCGCCGCGCGACACGCTCGCCATCGACGCGGACAGCGGCCAGCCGGTCCTGGCCGAGCCGGAACTGGAAGACGCCGGCCTGAGGCTCCGCTGGACCGGCTTCCAGCCGGTCTCGGATGTGGGCGCGTTCCGCGCGCTTCTCGCTAGCCGCGCCCCCGCGTTCCGCCTGTTCCGCGGCGACGGCCTCACGGTCTCAGGCGGCCGCGCGAGCGTTCTAGGCTCGCCGGTCGTCTCCTCCCGGGATTCTGGCTGGACGTTCGCCGGCGCGCACCCCACGTCGGCCCTTGCAGCGCCGCGGCTCGCCACACTCGCCGAGCAGCGCCCGGCGCTCTCGCCAGAGGCCTTCGCGACAGACCTCGGCAGTCCCTGGGCTGCTCTCGACGCGCGGCGCCTCGTGCGCGCGCTCGGCAACCGCGACTCGCTGAGCCTCGATCTCCAAGACGCCTACGCGTTCCTACGCGGCTGGGACGGCCAGTACACGCCAGAGGCCGTCGCCCCCACCATCGCGGAGGCGTGGATCGACGCGCAGCGAAAGGTCTTCGGCCGCGACGCCGACCTCCGCCAGCGGGCGGACTCCATCCTCATCAAGCAGACGCTGCGCCTCGGCCTCGCCACGCTGCGGGACTCGCTCGGCCCACGTGCGGGCACCTGGAACTGGGACCGCCTCGTCGGCGACCTCCGGTACCCCATCCTCGGCAGTTCCACCGGGACGTACGCGCCTCTGGCGTCACGGACCGGCGGGCATCCCAGCGCGCTCGTGCCTGCCGGGTCGCTCGTGCTGGAAGGCCCGCCCGGACCCGCCGTGTTCTCTATGTGGGCCTCTGGCGACGATGTCGTCACGCTTCGCCCCTCGGTCAGCCGCGGCGCTCCGCGCGATGGCCGGGACCCCGTTTTGCGCCGCCTCTGGCGTCGGTCTTCGCCAGAGGCCCCCGTTCTCCGGCTCGTTCCCGCTCGATGATGACTGCTGATCCTTCTCTCGTTATCGGCCTCGACGCCGGTGGCACCAAAACGGCGGCCCACGCGCGCCTGGGCTCTCGCGAGTTCACGCTCACCGGGCCGGGAACGAACGTCCTCCGCGACGGGACGGACGCGGCGGCCCGCACCCTCGCGGAAATCGTCCGCGAAGCCTCTGGCGAAGCCGGGGGCGCCGCCGTCTCGTCGGTCTGTGCCGGCGTGGCCGGAGCCGGGCGCGAGCCCGAGCGGTCGCAGTTGGAGTTCTCCCTGGCGGCTTCGCTGGGGACCGACGTCACCGTTCGCGTGGTCCACGACGCGCACATCGCCCTGGACGCGGCGTGGGAAGGCGGCAGCGGCGCTGTGCTCGTCGTCGGGACCGGTTCGGTGCTGTTCGGGCGTACCGAAGAAGGCGAGATGGTCCGCGCCGGGGGCTGGGGCTCGCGCCTGGGCGACGACGGGAGCGGGACCGCGCTTGGCCGCGCCGCCGTTCGCGCCACGCTTGCGGCGTTCGACGGGGGCCCTCCCACCGCGCTAACCGAACGGTTCGCCGAAAGCGAAGACCTCCATTCCGCCGCCGACGTGGTCCATGTCGTCTACGAAGCCAACAGGCCTCTGGCGTCGTTCGCGCCCGTTCTGCTGGCGGCGTGCGAGGCCGGCGACTGGGTGGCCGAGCAGGCGCTTATGCGCGAGACCAACGCACTCGGGCAACAGGCCGGGTGGCTCGCGACGCGCGTGGCGGATACGCTCACGCACCGCCTCGCGCTTGTAGGCGGCCTCTCCGGCGAGCCCGTCTACCGTGCGGCGCTTACCAGCGCGCTGGACCGCCACCTACCTGGCTGGGCCATCGAGGCCGATCCGCCGCCGCCCGTCCGCGGCGCGCTCTGGATGGCCGAAGCGCTCGTCGCCGCCTAGCCGGCGCACAAAAAAGGGCGGCCTCTGGAGAGACCGCCCAATGCGTCGCGCGCGCCTCTGGCGCCAGAGGCCGGCGAGCTACTGCGCGTTGTAGCTGCGGTAGCGGCGGTCGGCTTCGTCCCAGTTGACGACGTTCCACCACGCCGAGACGTAGTCGGGGCGCTTGTTCTGGTACTTGAGGTAGTACGCGTGCTCCCACACGTCGAGGCCGATGATCGGCTTGGCGCCGTGCATCACCGGGTTGTTCTGGTTCGCATGTCCGTGGACCTGGAGCGAGCCATCGGAGGCGAGTTCGAGCCACGCCCAGCCGGAGCCGAACTGGCCCTTAGCGGCCTCGGAGAACTTCTCCTTGAAGGCGTCGAACGAGCCAAAGGCCTCGTCGATGGCCTTCGCGAGGTCGCCGGTTGGCTCGCCGCCACCACTCGGGCTCATCGTGGTCCAGAAGATGCCGTGGTTGAGAAAGCCGCCGCCGTTGTTGCGGACCGCGGTCTGCTTGTCCTCGGGAAGCGCGTCGAGGTTGGCGAGGGTCTCTTCGATGGGCTGATCGGCCCACTCGGTGCCTTCCAGCGCCGCGTTCAGCTTGGTGGTGTAGCCCGCGTGGTGCTTGCCGTGGTGAATCCGCATCGTCTGCTCGTCGATGTGGGGTTCCAGGGCGTCGTAGCTGTAGGGGAGGTCGGGAAGCTCGAAAGCCATAGGGAGAGGGGTTGGAGATGAGGTCCCTGTCCTACTTCCTCCCTCGCGAGGCGTTTCACGCCGGGCGCATTCAGGGGCGCCAGAGGCCAACGCGCTTTACTCGGCGCCGATCTTCTCCACCACGTCGCCGATGAGCTGCGTGAGCCGGGGCTCCGCTTCGCCAGCGGCCTTGAGCACGTCCGCGATGCTGACCGGCTCCAGGGCGTCCGGGAAGCACTCGTCGGTGATGACCGAGATCGCCATGCAGCGGAGCCCCATGTGCTTCGCGACGATGACCTCTGGGACCGTGCTCATGCCGACAGCGTCGGCGCCGATCGTGCGGAGAAAACGGTACTCGGCGCGGGTTTCCAGGTTCGGCCCCTCCACGGCGACGTACACGCCTTGCTGAAGCCGGATGCCCCTAGCGAGAGCGGCGGCCTCCGCCATGTCGCGCAGGTCAAGGTCGTACGGCTCGCTCATGTCCGGGAAGCGCGGGCCCCACGTGTCCACATTCGGGCCCGTCAGCGGATTGACGCCCTGCAGGTTGATGTGGTCGGTCAGCAGCATCAGGTCGGCGCGGCGATAGAGCGGGTTCATGCCGCCGGCCGCGTTCGAGATCAGCAGAGTGTCCACGCCCAGCTCTTTGAGGATGCGGACCGGCCGCGTGATCTCGTGCGCGCTGTAGCCTTCGTACAGGTGGAACCGGCCCTGCATCGCGAGAACCGGGACGCCGCGCAGCGTGCCCGCCAGGAGCTTGCCGTGATGGCTCTCCACCGTCGAAACCGGCATATCTGGAATCTCCTCGTAGCCGATGCTGTGGCTCACCTCGATCTCCTCCGCCAACCGGCCCAGGCCGGTCCCCAGAATCAGGCCGATGCGCGCGGAGTGATCACCGAGCGTCTGGCGCAGGGACTCGGTAGCGGTGTGGACGGGGCGGGTGAGATCGTCGGAGGAGAGCACAGACATGCGGGATAAGCGGGAAACAGAGCGAGCCCCTGTCGCCAGAGGCTCGCGAGGCAGGCGGAGAGGGCCGGCTCAGTCGAGGTCGTCGAGGATGCGGCGGATCTTGTCGCGCTCGGCTTGGGAGCCGGAGGCCGTCGCGTCGCTCTCGCCGGTCACGAGCGAGCGGAGGCTCCACCCGTTGGGGGCGTCGCTGGAGGTAGGCGCCTCTGGCGCGTCGGAGCCCGAGGTGGGCGGGAACGACGCAACGGGCGAGGACCAGCCGGGAGCCGCGGGCGGCGTCGAGAGGTCGGGGCCGGGCGCGGGCGGCGGGCTGTCGTCGCCAGAGGCAGGATCGGCCGGTGTGATACCCCACGGGTTCGGCGGGGGTACGGCCGTTTCGGTGTCGGGCCACGGGCTGCTCGGGACCGACGGCTTGGGCGTGGTCTCCTCCACGTCCTCGGGCGCGCCGCCCGACATCGCGATAGTCGCCTCGTCGGCGGCGTCGAACTCGGAGAGGTCCACGGTGGTCGGCTCCTCGGCGTCCTCCACGTCGAAGCCGGCATCGAAGTCGAAGTCGTCGGCGCCAGAGGCGAAGTCGCTGGGGTAGTCGGCCTCTGGCGAGGCGTCGTCGTCCTGATCTGGCTGCGCAGACGTCGGGGGAGTTGCGGGCTCATCGTCCCCGATGGCTGCCGCGAGTCGGTGCGAGTCGATGGGCGCCTCCAGGCTGCGCTCGCTCTGGGAGCGCTCGGGCGCCACGAGCTTTATAAAGCCGACGGGGTCCTCGCCCTGGAACTGCGCCAGGATCTCCAGCTCCGACATTAGGAAGCCACGCAGCCGCGCCGCCACTTCGGTCTGCCGGTTGGTCAACGTCGCGAGGTCTTGCCGGAGCCCGTAGCGCTCGTTTTCGGCTTCCTGGATAATGCGTTGCGCGCGGAGCTCAGCCTCTTCCACGATCAGCCGGGCCTTGCGGTCGGCGGATTCCTCGGTCCGGCGAGCGGTGTCGCGAGCGGTCTCCAAGGCCTCCTGCAGGGCCAATTCCACCTTTTCGTAGTGTTGGAGCTTGCCCTCCAGTTCCTCGACCTTCTCCTCGGCGTGGCGCCGGTCGTCCAGGACGGACTCCCACCGCTCGGCAAGCGAGGCGAGGTGCTGGTCCACGTCCTGGGTGTCGTAACCACCCCCAAAGCTCTTCTTCTTGAACGAGTTCTTGAGGTTGCGGATGTCGCGAGGCGAAAGCATGGCGAAAGGCTTCTGTTGACGACGAAACCATCGGGCACGGGCACGGCCGGATGGGTACCGAGTGAGGCGGGACCGGTGGAGGACAAGCTACGGTAGGCGCAGGCGCGCTGGGCTCAGCCTCTGGCGCCGAAGAGAACGCGGCCTAACCGGACGTGCGTGGCGCCCTCCTCGATGGCCGTTTCGAAGTCGCCGCTCATGCCCATCGAGAGCAGCGGTGCCTCGCGCCAGAGGCCGGTTTCTGCGAGGTGCCGCAGGCGCGCAAACTGGGGCCGCACGATCCGGTCCAGGTCCTCTGGCGCGGCGGGCTCGGCCATCCCCATCAGGCCGCACACGTTGAGCGACTCGAATGCCTGAGCGCGCTCCAGCAGTTCGGGCAACGCCTCAGGCGCGACGCCGTGCTTGGAGTCCTCGCCCGAGATGTTGACCTGCACGAGGCAGCGGAGCACGCGGCCCGCGCCAGAGGCGCGCTTGTTGAGTTCTTTCGCGAGGCGGGGGCTGTCGAGCGCGTGGAAGAGGTCGGCGCGCTCGGCCACGTCGCGGGCCTTGTTGCGCTGCAGGCTGCCGATAAAGTGCCACGTCGGCGCACCGCCCGAGGCGTCCGCTAGCGCATCGGCCTTTTCGACCAACTCCCCTACGCGGTTCTCGCCGAGATCCGTAAGGCCGGCGCCGAGCGCGTCGCGAAGCACGTCCAGGCCGTGCGTTTTGGTGACGGCGATAAGCGTCACCTCGCTGGGATCGCGTCCAGCGCGGGCGCAGGCGTCCCCGATCCGGTCACGGATGAAGGCGAGGCGGTCAGAAAGCGTGTGGGGATCGGACATGCCGCAAGTTCGCCTCGCGCTCCGTCGTGGTTCCCAACCGCCGCGGCCTCTGGCGCCAGAGGCTACAGGCCGACCGCCTCTGGCGCGGCGCCCGACGACTCCGCCCACCGTGCGGGGGCTTCGCGTGCGCCTGCAGCCGGGAGCGCCAGAGGGGTAACGGCCACGCGCGCCTCGCCCAACGCGCTCCCATCGTCGCGTACCCATCGCCGCCAGTCGGCAAGGTCCGAGCCGCGGTAGTCGCCTCTGGCGGTCGGGTGCACGAAAAACGTGGCGCGCAACACGGGGTCGCCAGAGGCCACACGCCCGATCGCGTTGGCGGCGAAGCGGTAGGAGCGCACGTTCGCGGCGTCCAGGCCCTCGGTGGAGATCTCGCGGGCTTCCACGTCGCCTCGGGTGAGGTTGCCACGGACCACGTTGCCGATCACCCACGTGTCGCCGTCGGGCGCGCGGCGGAGCGGGTCCAAGCGGAGCCAGATGCCGCTTCCCTCGTTGCCTGTGATCGAGTTGTGGAGCAGCACGTTGTGGCTCGCGGCCTGGCTCAGAATGCCAGTCCCGGTCCACACGCTCCATCGCGTACCGCGAACGACGTTGTGCTGCACGAGCGTGCGGACCGTCTCGAACTCTAGCATGATGCCCGCACCCAGATCTCCCGTAGAGGTGCTCGCCTCGACGGTGTTGTCGGCGTTGTCGATATCGAGCCAGATGCCGGGGCCGTCGTTGTCGCGAGAGGTGTGGCGGCGGATAACTGTGCCGCGCGTGCGCGTCCACTTGCCGCCCCCAGCCTCCCAGAACATGTCGTAGCCCTTCCAGTTGTTGCCGACCGCCTGGGTGTCCACCCAAAGGCAGTTCGTGCACGAGGCGCCCCACCCCATCTGGCCGTTGTAATCGGCGGTGGAGCGGCGGAACACGTGGTCTACGCCGGAGCCGTCGATCCCGCGCCCGTTGGTCCACTCCACCCGCACCCGGTCCATGATGGAGCCGCGGCTGCCAGCACACACGGCGCCCTTCTGCGCGAGGTTGGAGGCGTGCCGGAACGTGAGGCCCTGAAGGTGGAAGTACCCGGGCGTCGTCGAATCGCCGCACTCCACGTACGGGTCGGCACCCGTCGGCCAGAACAGACGCGAGCGCGTCGCGATCTCCACGCCTGAGGCCTCTGGCGCGCGCCCTGCTGGAAAGCGCGCGACGATCGCGACAGGAGCCTCGGGCGGGCCTTCGGCCCAGAACGTGCCGGCTGGGATGTCGTCCCGGGATGACGCAGGACGAAGCACCTCGCCAGAGGCCACGACCAGTTCGCGGCGGAACACACGGCTTTCGTTGTAGCTCGGCAGGCCCGGCCCTGTCCACGCGCGTCGCCAGAGGCCGCCTCCGAGGTCCGCCCACCCGTCGGCCGATGGATCGGCGCCAGTGACGACGACCGTCTCGCCTCTGGCGGCGCGGAACGTGATGCGGGCGCCGCGGCGTCCGCCCTCGCGCGGCTCAATACTCTCGCGATATACGCCCTCGTGGATCTCCACCGTATCGCCCGGCGCGAGAGTGCCCGGAACGGTCGCACGCGAGATCGTGAGCCACGGCAGGTCCGCCGACCCGGGGTTGCGGTCGCTGGCACGCGGGTGCGCCTGATCCACGACGAACACCCGCCCGGAAACCTCGGCCTGAGGCGCCGTGGGTTCCGCGCTGAACGACGCCGACCGGATGATCTGGACGGGCTCGGGTTCCCCGCAGCCGCCGAGCATCGCAATCAGCAGGAACGCGACGAGAGCCACCAGTTTCTGGCGCCAGAGGCTCCGGGCTGTTCGTGTAGCTCGCGTTACCACGCGAGTTTGCGGCACGTGAACGCCTCCGCCCACCGGCACCCAGCCTCGATCCCGCGCAGGCGAAGCGTCGCGCGGAACGTGTCGGCGTCGTACCAGCCTTTGGACTGTTGCGAGGGAAAGTGCGACATCAAGTGCGCCACCTTCGCTTCTGCCTGAACGTCAGACAACCGAACAAATGCGTTGGGGCGCAACGTGTCGCCGTCCCATTTGGGGATCTCTACTTCTGTGATGGTCGCCCCCCGGAATGTTTGCCAAGCCAGTTCAGCCGTAAGCCGATGATCCTGATGCCGGTCGAACAACCCCGTGGTCAGGACAAGATGCGGCTTGACGGCGCCGAGCCTCGCCTGCGCCCATTCCTTGACCTCGGTTAGCGACGCGGGCAGGTGCCCGTCGCGGAACCGGCCGTTCTCGATCGTCACGCCAGAGGCGTCCTTGAGCAAAGCCTGCGCGCTCTCGGCGGCCTCGCGGTCACGGAGTTCGTTGCCCGTCAGCACGGCCCACGTCACTTCGGTTCGCGGCCGTTCAGCCAGGAGCCGCATCACGGTCCCCCCCGCCCCGATCTCGATGTCGTCGGCGTGGGCGCCGAGAGCGAGGAGGCGGAGCGGCTCGTCGCGACCGAGTCCGGGGGCGAGGTCGAACATCTAAGCCTCTGGCGCGGGGATGGGCGCCTGTGGCGCGGCGCCAGAGGCGGACACTGCGGGAGACGCGCCATCGCCGGTGTAGGGCGGGTCGTGGCTCCAGACCTCCCACGGGGCGCCGCCTCCACTGTGGATGTCTTCGAGGAGCTGCTTTTCCTTGAACGTGTCCATGCAGGCCCAGAAGCCGTTGTGCATGAACGTGCCCAGCTCCCCAGCAGCCGTCATGCGGTGCGCGGGGTCGCCCATCAAGTCGTCGCCGGGCTGCATGTAGTCGAAGACGCGCTCGTTGAGCACGAAAAACCCGCCGTTGATGCGGAGCCCGATCTCGGTCACGTGCTCGATTCCCAGCACGTTGCCGTCGGCGTCACTGCGGACGACGTGGCTGGTGTAGTTGGGCTGCACGCCCAAAAACGTGGCGGCGCGGCCGCTCGCCTTCGCGAAGTCGATCATCTCGCCCAGCGGCGCCGAGGTCACGCCGTCGGCGTAGTTGGCGAGAAACCACTCCTCCCCTTTCAGGAACGGGCGCACAGCTTGCAGCCGCTCGCCGACGTTGGACTTCATGCCGGTGTCCACGAACGTGATGCGCCAGTCGTGGATGTCGGATTGGAGCAGGTCCACCTTGCCGCCGGCCTCCATCACGAAGTCGTTGCTCACCGTCTCGTCGTAGTCCACGAAGTAGCGCTTGATGTGGTCGGCGCCGTGGCCCAGGCAGAGGATGAAGTCCTTATGCCCGTAGTGGGCGTAGTACTTCATCACGTGCCAGAGGATCGGTCGGTAGCCGATGCAGACCATCGGTTTGGGCAGCGGACCGGAGTGGTCGCGGATGCGCATGCCTTCACCGCCGCAGAAGAGGACGACTTTCATGAGTGCGTGGGTGTCGAGTCGGAAACGGGCGTCGGAGGGGCAGGCGTGCCTGGTGTGGGGGCGCCAGCGCCAGAGGCCGGGTGTTCGGCGCCAGGGGCCTCTGGCGCGATCGGGGACGGCGCGCCGGAGGTCCAGACCGTGCCGACTCTCTTTCTGAAAACGGGCTGGACCGGGCGGCCGACGAGGAAACCGTCAACGGAGCCGGCGTCGAGGGCTTGAGCGTAGGGCACGAGCGCTTCGGCCACGATCTCGACCGTGCGATCGATGGCGCTGTCGGTGTGGGCGGTGGAGACCACGAAGCTGGGCGCCAGAAGCCCGCGCCGGATGCACTCCTGGAGGAACAGCGTTCGGAACGGTTGGCTGCCTTCGCCCGCTCCATCGCGGGTGTAGAAGACGAGGTTGCAGTCGCGCCCGGCGGTCCCGAAGTGGCCCTGCAGCTTCATGTGGTCCACGACCTGAGCCACGCCTTCGCGCAGACGCGCGCCCTGGCGGTGAAGCTGGCCCGCCACGTCTTCGTCGCGGCAGATGCGGAGCGTCTCGATGGCCGCACCCAGCGCGACGGTCTCGGCGCCGTGCGTGGCGGAGAGCAGGAACACGCGGTCGCCAGAGGCCTGGAAGCCGCCCAGGTCCATGATCTCGGCGCGGCCGACAAGCGCCGAGGCGGAGAAGCCGTTGGCGAGCGCCTTGCCGAACGTCGCGAGGTCGGGCTGCACGTCGAACAGGCACCCGGCGCCTCTGGCGTGCCAGCGGAAGCCCGTGATCATCTCGTCGAGCACGAACACGGCGCCTTCGCGGGAACAGACCTCGCGAACCTCACGGAGGTACGCCGTCGGGTCCAATTCGTCGCGCGTGGCCTCCATGATCACGCAAGCGATCTGGCCAGGGTGCGCGTCGAAAAGCGCCTGGAGGGCGCTGGCGTCTCCATAGGGGAACGAGACCGTGAGGTCTTTCACGGCCTGCGGAATCCCCGCGTCCATGGGCGTGGTGCCGATAAACCAGTCGTCTTGCGAGAGGAACGGGTGCGCGTCACAGACCGCGACGAGGTCTCGGCCTGTGGCCGCTCGCGCGAGCTTAACCGCGGCGGTCGTCGCCGAGGATCCGTCCTTGCAGAACTTGACGCGCTCGGCACTCGGGATCAGGTCGGCCAGGATCTCCGCAGCCTCCAGTTCGATAGCGGCCGGGCGCGTAAAGTTGAGGCCGTCGTCCATCGCGCGGCGGGCCGCTTTATTGACGCGCGGCTCGGCGTGGCCCAGCGTGACGGCGCGCAGGCCCATGCCGTACTCGATGTACTCGTTGCCGTCCACGTCCCACACGCGGCAGCCCTCGCCTCTGGCGACCACGACCGGCATGTGCTCAGGCATCTGGTCGTCGCCTTTGGCATACGTGTGCGCGCCACCCGGGATGAGGGCGTGGGCGCGGACTTGATGCGCGCGCGAGCGGGTGTAGCGGCGGAGGTCAGGAGGCGTCATCGGCGCCAGAGGCGGGGTCGTGGGGAGCGGGCGCGAGAAGGTGCGCCGCTAGGAGCCGGTCGGCGGCTTCGCGGACGGCGGCGAACGGCAGGCCGCTCTTGGCGGTCACGTCCAGAAGGTCGTGGTAGCCGTCCGAGAGATTGAGTAGCCACAGGGCGGCACGCTGGGCCTCTGGCGCGAGCGCTTTGCCACCGACGGGGTCGTAGAGGCCGTAGCGGCCCAGCATGGGCTCGCCGTAGGGGCGCGTCGCGAGGTAGCGCTCATTGCCGTCGAGCGCGTGGATAATGGCGAGAACGGCGTCGAGCGAGCCTTCGAGGGACTCCGGCGTGAGCAACGAGAGGTCGTCGGCGGAGGTGTGGTACTCGGGGTACTCGCCGTGCGGCGTGCGCGTGAGGCGCCCGACCGGGAGGTTGAAGCCAGGGCTGTTGAACTGCCGCTCGTCGTAGCCGAACGGTTCAAACGGGCGAATCTCCGCATCAGGCAGCACGGCCTCGACGGCGCGGTCCACCGCCAGAGGCTCGCCGAGCGTGCCCGCGCGCGTGCGCTTGTACACGAAGTCACCGCGGTCGCCGAGGTTGGCGAGCACGAGCCCGGCCGCGACGGTTTTGCGCGCGCTGGGGTTGGCCGCCAGCCACGCCAGCGCGCCGACCGTTCCCGGCCCAAAGATGAACCGGATGGAGTGCCGCAGCCCGTCGGCTTGCGCGAGCGCTTCGGCGGCGAATGTGGCGACGGCGAGCGCGCTCGCGTTGTCGTTGGCGAGCGCCGGGTGGCAGGCGTGCGCCGAGACCAGGATCTCCCGGTCGCTTCGCCCTTCGATGCGGCACTCGGCGATGCTCATCGCGCCGTCCGTGAGGCGCGAGTCGATAAACACGTCCACCTCGCCGTCTGGGCCGATCTCGGCTTCGAGGGCGTCCAGCGTCCTCTGGCGCAGGCAGAAGCCCCAGTCGTCGGTCCAGTACGCGGTGCGGTACGGGATCCAGTCGGGGCGCTCGGGGATCGTGTGGAGGTGCGGCTTGAGTTCCGCCAGAGGCATCCGCGCCTGACGCGGCCCGGAGTACTGGACCAGATGGAGCGGGTTGTCCGCCCAATCCACGACGCAGCGTCCGTCCGGCAAGCTGAGGCGCGCGGTGTGGACCTGCCACTCGGCGGGAGCCTCCCAGTCCAGAATGGGCGTGCCGCTGAACACCTCCCGGATCTGGAGCGGTACGCGCTCGCCGATGGCGTCCAGCGTTTGGCGCAGGCCCTCGCCGGTGAGGGAGCGCCGGTGCGGCAGGATCTCGCGCACGAACGACAGGAGCGCGTCGCCGCGCTTCTGGTCCCGGACGGGAGCAGGCAGAGTGTAGATGCGGGGCCCGTTCATGTCCGCAGTATCGGCTCCCCCCCGCCGGGTCTCAAGTGGAGATCGCACGCCGCGCCTCTGGCGCCGCCGCAAGCGGTTGCGCGCCAGAGGCTTTCACCGCCTCTGGCGTCAGGCCGTCACGTCGACGCCCTTCCAGAAGGCGACGTGGTCCTTGATCTCGGACGCGGCCTCTTTCGGCTCGGGGTAGTACCACGCCGCGTTCTCGTTGCGCTGCCCGTCTACGAGCAGGCTCTTGTAGCTCGCGACGCCCTTCCAGGGGCACGTCGTCTGGTGGTCGCTCGGGTGGAAGTACTCCTCGTTCAGCGACTGCGGGGGGAAGTAGTGGTTGCCTTCGACGACGACGGTTTCGTCGCTCTCTGCGAGCGTGACTCCGTTCCAGGTGGCTTTCATGGGACTGGGGACTGGGGACTGGGGACTGGAAGATCGGCGGCGCGTGCTTCAGGCGGGGTGGAGTGGCGGGGGCTGGGCGCGGGAGATGAATGCGCGGTCAGTCGGCACGCCAGAGGCCGAGGTGGGAGAACGGGCCTCTGGCGGAACAAATCAGGTCGCGCGCCTCCTCACACCGTTTCAAGTCGGGCGCCGTCGGCCGTCTCGCGGACGGTGGGGAGAACACAGATGCGGTCCTCGCGGCCGGGGTCGATCACGACGCTCAACCACTGCACCTGCTCCACGTGCTGGTTCTCGCGCCCGAACCGCGCCGCGACGGCCTCGCGCAACCGTTCGTACGCCAGCGGCCCCACGAGGATGGTCCTGGGCTCGGCGCCCGACTGCTGGAGGTTGCGGACACTCTCGTCTACAAAGGCGAGAAGGTCCGAGGTTTCTGGCGACGCTTCGAGGATCAGCATGGCGTGGAGAGGCGGGGACCGTGGTATCCTCGCGCCCCCCACCCGTTCCCATGACGCACACGACCGGCACCCTCGCCGACGCCTCCCCCGCCCTGTTCTGGCGCCACTGGCGCCCCGACGCGCCCGGCTCCGAGGTCCGCGCGCGGATCGTGCTCGTCCACGGCATTCACGAGCATAGCGGTCGATACGCGTACGTGGCCTCGCGGCTGATGCTGAAAGGCATCGAGGTGTTCGCGCTCGACCTCCGGGGGCACGGGCAGTCCGAAGGCGGCCGCGGTGAGATCGACGCGTTCGAGGAGTACCGGACCGATCTGGACCGACTGATGGGAGTCGTCTCCGCCAGAGGCCTCGACGTGCCCGCGTTTCTGATGGGTCACTCGATGGGTGGCCTCGTCGCCGCCTCGTGGTGGGCCTCTCGCGACCACAGCGCGTTTGCGGGGCTGATCCTCTCCTCGCCTGCACTGGCGCTCCCCCCAGTCAACGCGGTCCTCTCGGTCGCGGCGCCGTTCGTCGCCAAACGGTTCCCGCGCATGCGCGTGACGAAGCTGGACCGCAGCGCGCTCTCGCGAGACCCGCAGGTAGGCGAGCGGTACGCCGCCGACCCGCTCGTGACCAACGCGGGCGTGCAAGCGCGGACGGGCTACGAACTCCTCCACGCGGCCAAACAACTGGCAGCGACGCCGGAGGCCTTTACCGCTCCGCTCTACGCGTTCCACGGGACCGACGACACGATCACGCTTCCCTCTGGAAGCTCGCGCCTCGTGGAAGCATGCCCGGCGTCGGACGCCACGCTGCGCCTCTGGCGCGGGCTACGGCACGAGACGATGAACGAGCCGGAGCGCGACGAAGTGATCGACGCGGTCGCGGACTGGGTGCTGGCGCGGGTATAACGCCAGAGGCCTGTGGCGACTCAAAGCGCTCTCACAGAGCAGGTCGGAAACGCTCAGGGGTACAGCATCAGAGCCATGCCGGACCTCTAGAGCGGCTCGTCGTTGCGGCGAGTTCCCTACTCCGCAGGCAGCGGCTCGTCGTGTCCATCCGCCACCTCGCGGCGCCCCATCGCTGCGATGTCCTCGCGTAAATGGGCGATTTCAGACAGGAGGCTCGACAACCCAATCAGAGCTGTTCCGGCAATGGCAAGACCGAGCGCAGGAAAGAGCGCGTCGAGGATGACCTCCGCGCCATAGAGAACCGCCACCACGACGCCGGTTGCCAGCATCAGGAGCGCAGCGGCGTACAGCGCGAATCCGGACCACTTCAGGGCCGGCCGGGCAAAATCAGGAAGCGTCAAAACGGCGGCGAGGTCGCAGCGGCAGAGCGGGAACGGGTCCACTTGAGGCGTGGTGCCCCAAAGTACACGGCAGGATAGGCCTCTGGCGCCAGAGGCTCAGTCCTCGAACCAGACCGAGACGTCCGCCAGAGGCTTGCGCTCCAGGACGGGTACCTCGGCGCTCTCGGCCGGGAAACCGACGGGAAAAAGGATCGTGGCCGCCTCGTTGGAGGGACGGCCGAGCACGTCGCGCAAGAAGCCCATCGGGCTCGGCGTGTGCGTGAGCGTGGCGAGGCCCATCTGGTGGAGCGCCGCGATGAACAGGCCCGCCGCGATGCCCACGCTTTCCTGCACGTAGTAGAACTTCTCCCGCGAGCCGTCCTCCTTCACGCCGAAGCGTTGCGCGAACAAGACCACGATCCACGGCGCGGTTGTCAGGAACGGCTTTTCCCAGTCGGTCCCGAGCGGCGCGAGGGCCTCTAGCCACTCGTCGCTGGCGCGGCCATTGTAGAAGGCCTTTTCTTCCTGCTCGGCGGCCTCGCGGATCTTCGCCTTGAGCTCCGCGCTGGAGATGACGGCCCACGTCCACGGCTGCTTGTGCGCGCCACTAGGCGCCGTGCTGGCCGTGCGGATCGCCCACTCGATCAACTCGCGCGGGACCGGACGATCCGAGAACTCGCGGACCGAGCGCCGCGCGTCCATCTGCTCGAAAAAGCCTCTGGCGCGGTCCACGCGGTCCTCGTCCGGCACCGCCAGAGACGCATAAGGTCGCGTCCGGCGTGCGTCGCTCATCGGATCCGAAACGTGACGACTACGGCCGACGTGACCACGTACTCGCCATCGGTCAGGCCCGAGCCGTTATCGTTCATCATCGCCGCCGCGCGCGGGTCCATGCCGAAAAGCGAGCCGCCGCCTTCGGACACGCTCGTCACGTCACCGAGTCGGACGCCCGCCATCTCGGCGATCATCTCCGCGCGCTCGCGCGCCTTCGCGACGGCCATGCGGAGCGCCTCCGCCTCCAAGGCCTCTGGCGCCTGAAGGGTGTAGCGGACGTCCACGTTTCGGCGCTGGATGTCCAGGAGGTCGTCGTCGTCGTTGCGCACGATCTCACCCATGAGACGCGGCACGCTGTCCAAGTCGTCAACGCCGACGACGAGGATGCGGCTCGCGGTAAACGTCTGCTCGCTGTCACCAGGGCGTAGAGACTCGTAGCGCATCCCGCCACCCGCTGGGCCGACTGATGCCCGTTCCAGCTTGATGTCGTCGTCTGCGATGCCAGAGGCTTTCAGGAGCGCCTGCACGCGGTCGACCTCCTGCTCGTGCTTTTGGATCGCCTCGTCGATGGTCTCGCCTTCGGTCTCGAAGGCGATGCGCAGGACCGCGCGGTCGGCGTCGGCGGACGCGCGGCCGAGGCCGGAGACGGTTAGCACGCGGGCGGTATCGGGGACCGAGAGCGTGAACTGGGCGCGGGCGGGGGCCGCGAGGAGCAGCGCGAACAGCGCGATCCAGAGAGAGCGAGGCATACCTGTACCGGAGTGTGCCCCAAGCTACCCCGGCCGCCGCGCCAGAGGCGGAGGCCGCCGCGCGACGCGTTCCTTAGCCACGCGCCAGAGGCCTCCCGGGTTGAGGCCTCTGGCGCAGAGGTGGCGCTACGGGTGCAGGCGACCGATCAGGCGCGGGAACGGGATGGCCTCGCGGAGGTGGTGCAAGCCGCACATCCACGAGACGGTCCGCTCCAGCCCGAGCCCGAAGCCCGCGTGCGGGACCGAGCCGTAGCGGCGGAGGTCGAGGTACCAATCGAACGCGCTCTCCGGCAGCCCGTGGAGCGCGATCTGATCGCGCAGGAACTGCAGGTCCGTCGCGCGCTCGCCGCCGCCGATGATCTCGCCGTAGCCCTCGGGCGCGAGCACGTCCATGCCCAGCGCCAAGCGGTTGTCTTCGGGATCGCGCTTCATGTAGAACGCCTTGACGACCGCCGGGTAGCGGTGGACGATGATCGGGGTGCGGAAGTGCTTGGTGATCACGGTCTCGTCGGAGCCGCCGAAGTCGGCGCCCCACTCGAACGACCTAGCGCTCTCCATCCACTTGGGCAGGTTGCGGAGGTCCTCTTCCACCTGCGCGAGGCGCTTGTCGATCTCGATGCGGCGCGAGTCGATGCGGCGCTTCTCGCCTTTTTTCGCCTGCCCGTAGGCGGCCTGATCGGCATCGCGCTCAGCGTCCAGCGCCGACTTCTCCTCCGTCCGAGCATCCAGTTCGGCCTGGAGCATCGTCTGCGTCTCGTCCGACGTGAGCAGGTCCACGGCCTCGGAGTACGAGAGGCGCGGGTACGGCCCATCCAGGCTGGGTCGCAGCGCCTTCACATCGCGCTCCAGGATCTCGAGTTCCTCGGCGCACGTGTCGATGACCTCTTGCGTGATGTGGCGCAAGAGGCCCTCGGCGACCTCCATGTTCATCGCGAGGTCGTGGAAGGCCATCTCGGGCTCAATCATCCAGAACTCGGTCAGGTGGCGGCGGGTCTTGGACTTCTCGGCGCGGAACGTCGGGCCAAAGGTGTACACCTTACCGTGCGCCATCGCCATGGCCTCGCCGTGGAGTTGGCCAGACTGCGTGAGGTAGGCCGGCTCCTCGAAGTAGTCCAACTCGAACAGCGTGCTGGTCCCCTCCACGGCGTTGCCGGTCAGGATCGGCGCGTCCATCTGGATGAACCCATCCTCCTGGAAGTAGCCGTGGATGGCCATGATGACGCGGTTGCGCACGCGTGCGATGGCCCACTGCCGCTTGCTGCGCAACCACAGGTGCCGGCGGTCCATGAGGAACTCGACGCCGTGCTCCTTCGGCGTGATCGGGTACGGCTCGGCTTGGCTCACGAGCGTCACGCCAGAGGCCCGCACCTCGACGCCGCCGGTCTGGCGCGCGTCCTCCACGACCTCGCCCGTGATCTCGATGCCGCTTTCCTGCGTCGCGTCCTGCACAGCCTGCCAGGCCTCTGGCGAGACCTCCTCCTCGCTCACGACGACCTGCACGATGCCGCTGCCGTCGCGGACTTCGAGAAACGCCAGGGCTTTGGAGCCGCGCTGATTGTAGAGCCACCCCTGGAGCGTAACGGTCTGGCCGACGTGGTCGGCGAGGGAGGCGATGCGAGCGGTAGCCATAGTGGCGGATCTGGAAAGAGAGCCGCGAAGATACCCGCTAGGGGCGGGCTACCTCCCCATCAGGCGTTCGAGCGTCGCGCGATCCACGGCGCCTTCGCGGACGATCTCGGCGCGGGCGCCGTCCGCCTCGCGGCCTTCCCACCGCACGATGGAACTCGGCGCCCCCGCCAGAGGCCCGCCGTCGACGGTAGCGTCCAGCCTCTGGCGCACCGCCAGCGGCACGTCCTCAACGCGCGTCGCCGCAGGCTCGCCCGAGAGGTTAGCCGACGTCGACACCACCGGAGCGCCCAGCGCATCAACGAGGGCGCGCCCGAACGGGTCGGCGGGTACGCGGAGACCGATCAGGCCCTCGGGGCCGACGAGCGCCTCTGGCGCCCCGTTCGTGGCGCGGAGCAGGAGCGTGACGGGCAACGCGTCTTCCTCCAGTTGGGCCGCCCACGTGGGTATCGACTCGGCCCAAGCCTCGGCGTCTCGCCAGAGGCGGATCAATCCCAGCATGGGCTTAGCGGCGTCGCGGCCCTTGAGCGTCCGAATCCGTGCGACGGCATCGGGGCGACGGGCGTCGGCGACCAAGCCGTAGACGCCCTCGGCCGGAACGAGCGCGACGCCGCCCGC
This sequence comes from Rubricoccus marinus, assembly GCF_002257665.1. Taxonomy (NCBI): domain Bacteria; kingdom Pseudomonadati; phylum Rhodothermota; class Rhodothermia; order Rhodothermales; family Rubricoccaceae; genus Rubricoccus; species Rubricoccus marinus. The sequence goes on from NZ_MQWB01000001.1 coordinate 2,079,883, forward strand.
GAGAAGCACGCGGGCGACGCCTGAGGCCTGGTCCTCCATGCGTCCTAGTTGCGGATCGACATCCGCGTCAGCTCTTCCTGCCAATCCGGCTGGCTGACCTCTCCGGTCACGTCGGAGTGGATAAGCTCGAACCGGCCACTGGAGTAGCTGTCCGCGAACACGAAGACGGACTGCCCGTTGCCCGGCACGTTCTCGTAGCGCCACACGACGTACGGCACGGTGTCCTGCCCGAACGGCTGCGAGTCAACCGACGTCGGCGGGCCGTACTTGACGAACACGCGGCCGCGCTCGCTGACCTCGCCCTCGGTGACCAGCGGCTCGCTGTAGCGGTCCCGCGCGACGTTCAAGCGCTGAAGGAAGGTGCGCCGCGCGCTGTTGATGTTCGGGTTGGCGTCCTCGTCCCGGTCCCTCCAGAACGCGGCGAGGAAGTTCCGCTTGGCGTCTAGGTCCGTCAGGCTGCGCGCAGTGGACTGCTCGCGTCCGTTGGCGAGGATCGAGACCTGCTTGAGTTCGAGGTCCACCTCCTCCTGGCTCATGCCCGCGAAGAGCACCATCTCGAAGTCCTGCCCGCTGGTGTACAGGTTCGGCTGCTCAACCGTCGGGTTGACGATGTACAGCTTCTGGCTACGCTCGGCCACCGGCTCGTTGGACGCGTTAAGTGCCGCGATGCGGAGGTAGTACGCCCCGGTCGGCAGCTTGGAGATGTCGAAGCGACCGACGATCACGTCCACCGGGCGAACGGGACGCTGGCTCCGCTGCTGGTAGCCGTCGAGCGGGTTCGCGCGGTCCGACTGCGAGAGGTACGCGAGCACCGTGTAATTCTCGTCGCTCACGGATGAGTCCACACCGTAGATCTCAGCGTAGTACGGCACGCTGCGCATTCCCACGCCCTCGGCGTTCATCGCGAACACGCCCGTCGGGTTGGGCTGCACCTCCAGGCCGCTCTTCACGAAGTTCGTGGCACCCTCTTCCGCGCGAGAGATAGAGGACGCGAGCTGAACCGTAGACACCGACGGAGACCGGGTGTCCTCGTAGTTCGGCACTACAACGTCGTTGGCGCGGAGTTCGAGCTCGGCGCGCTCGGCCTGAGCGTTGGGAGCGACGCGGGCGACCACGTCGTACTCGCCCGGAGGCAGCGTCGTGCGGACCTGCTCCACGTACTCGCGGCCGCTCTGAAGCAGCAACGTGTCCGCCACCTGGAACCGGAGGTCGAGCATCTGCTCGAACACGGGGGCGCGAGAGGCGCCGCCGGGCGCGCCGCTGGCGGCAGGCAAGACGGACAGCGCGACGGGCACCTGCGCGGCGTACCCATCCCCCTCTTGTACAAACGTCAGCGTATGGACCCCCACCGAGACGTAGATCTCCAGGATGGACTCGCCGTCGCCGTAGAGGTAGCTCGCCGTGTCGAGGTCGAGTTGGATGGGGAGCGATTGCGCGCTCGCCAGAGGCGCAGCGAGGAAGAGGAGCGCCGCGAGGGCCGAGGAGAAGCGAACAGACATAGACCGAGTGGAGGGCGGGACGCCGGTGAAACGTGTCGAATCAAGATACCGTGTCCCTCACCGCCTCTTCCGGGTCCTTTCACGTACCCGACGTATCTTCTGCGGCCTCTGGCGGAGCTGATTTCCGTCAGTTCGGAAGCGCTTCCGAACTCCTCTTTTTTCGCACGTCCCAGCGGCTATGCACGCGCCCGACTCGCTCCTCCGCCACCTTGACTCCCTCGGCCTCGGTGGCTCCGAAACCCTTTACTATAACCTCCCGCCCGCCCGGCTCGTCGAGCTCGCCGTCCGCCGCGGCGAAGGTCGGCTCGTCGCCGACGGGCCTCTGGCGACCCGGACGGACCCCCACACCGGCCGCTCGCCCAACGACCGCTTCGTCGTCCGGGAGCCCGGCACGGAAAGCGAGGTCGGCTGGGGCAAAACCAACGTCCCGATCTCTGAGGACTCCTTTGACCACCTCCTCAAGGAGATGGGCCGGTACGCCAGAGGCCGCACGCTCTTCGTGCGCGATTGCTACGCCGGCGCCGATCCGCGCTACCGCGTCAAGGTCCGCGTGATTACCGAAGAGGCATGGCACAGCCTGTTCGCCTACAACATGTTTCTCCGCCCCGCCGACGGCGAGAGCACGGAGGACTTCGACCCGGATTACACCGTGGTCGACCTGTGCGACTTCAACGCGAAGCCGGACAAGGTGCAGGAGTTGAACTCCTCCACGTTCGTCACGCTGCACCTCTCCCGCGGCCTCGTGCTCATCGGAGGCACGCACTACGCGGGCGAGATCAAGAAGTCCATCTTCTCGGCGCTCAACTTCGTGCTTCCGGCCAAGGGCGTGCTCCCCATGCACTGCTCGGCCAACGAAGCCACAGACGGCTCCAACACGGCAGTCTTCTTCGGCCTCTCTGGGACGGGCAAGACGACCCTCTCCGCCGACGCGTCCCGCACGCTCATCGGCGACGACGAGCACGGCTGGAGCGACCACGGCGTGTTCAACTTCGAGGGCGGATGCTATGCCAAGGCCATCCGGCTCTCGCCAGAGGGCGAGCCCGAGATCTACAACACCACCAAGCAGTTCGGCACGCTCGTCGAAAACGTGATCCTTCGCGAGGACCGCTCCATCGACTTCGATGACGGCACGATCACGGAGAACACCCGCATCTCCTACCCGATCTACCGGATCCCGAACGCGAGCGAGAACGGCCAGGGTGGCCAGCCTGAAACCGTCGTCTTCCTCACGGCCGACGCGTTCGGCGTGTTGCCCCCCATCTCGAAGCTGACGCCGGAGCAGGCGATGTACCACTTCCTGAGTGGTTACACCGCGAAGGTCGCCGGGACCGAGCGCGGTGTGACGGAGCCCAAGGCGACGTTCTCGGCGTGCTTCGGCGAGCCGTTCATGGTGCGTCCGCCCAGCGCGTACGCCGAGATGCTCGGCGAGAAGATCCGCGAGCACGACGCCCGCGTCTTCCTCGTCAACACGGGTTGGACCGGCGGACCGTACGGGACGGGCTCACGCATGAAGTTGGCCCTCACGCGCCGCATGCTGGACGCCGCCCTTTCCGGCGAGCTGGACAACGTGCCGACCACCGAGGACCCCGTTTTCGGCCTGGCCATCCCCAACGCCATCGAAGGCGTCCCCAGCGATGTGCTCGTGCCTCGCAACACGTGGGCCTCTGGCGAGGACTACGACGAGAAGGCGGGACAGCTCGCGCAGATGTTCGCGGACAACTTCGAGAAGTACGCCGCCAACGTCTCCGAGGCGGTCCGCGAAGCGGGCCCGCGCGTGACAGCCACCGCCTAAGCGCCTCCGGCGTTTGGCGCTGCGGGGCGCCTCCTCCGGGGGGCGCCCCGTTTATGTTTGAACTCCGGCCTCTGGCGCCAGAGGCTTACCCGACGACGGCCGCGAGAACGACCGCCAGGATGGCCCCGCCAAACAGAGCGAAGCCGTACAGCCAGCTCAGCAGATACGCCTTGACGAGCGTCTTCACCCAGCCCTGAGCGTACACGCGCTTTTGCGCGACGAGGAAATACACGGGGATGGCGAGGAGTAAGATGGAGCCGATCAGCGAGACGGCCGCCGCTCCGCCAGAGGCCCAGATCATGACGGCGTAGACGCTGAATACGACGAACGCGAACGCGTGGACGTGTAGCGCAAAGACGAGGTGCTCGGCGTAGTACCAGCCGCGGCGCGCGTACAGCAACTTCATGAACAGCGCGAAAAACGGCAGGAGCAAAAACACGACGGTCGGAAGGCGACCGATGGCTTCGCGGCCGAATGCCCATCCTGCATCCTGTTGCTGCTGAGAGGTCCGGGCGTTTTTGAGTCGCCGCACGCTCTCGCTCCCGACCATCCAGTCTGGCCCGAGCCTGATGTTCGTCTCGCGGGGGACGATAATCTCAGCCGCCTGCTGCACATCGCTCGGACGAACCAAGCTGTCCGGATTCATGGAGGCGACCATCGCCTTCTGCGTCTGCAGCCTCCGGTCGAACGTGGAGCTCGACATCGCGGCCAACTCGTCCTCCTCGTCCTCGACGTCACTCTGAAGCGACTCGACGCTCACCATTCCAGAACTTGCCGTCGCAATGGAATCCTGCCCGTTGCTGAGGAGAATGAGTCCACGTAGCGAGTCGACCACGGCTCTCTGCCTGGCGATGTCGTCCTCTTCCTCTTCGATCGCCTGATCAAGAGATACCAGATACGCCGCCGCAGTCATGGTGGAATCCGCCGAGGACGGGCTGTCGACGTTGTTTCTCAGCTTGCCGATCGGGTCGATAAGGGCGAGCAGGAAGAAGAAGAACAGGCTGGCGGTGATGTAGATGCGCAGCGGGCGCACGTACTGCTGCCTCCGGCCGAGGACGTACGCCTTGGTTAAGCGCCCCGGCCTAAACAGCAACGCGCCCAGCGTAGGCCACACACGGCCGTCGAGGCCGAGGTATTCCGAGAGCGCCTCCACCATGTACCGATGGACTGGCTGCCGAAGCGGCTGATCTTTCTGGCCGCAGGCTGGGCAGTACGCCCCCGGCAACTCCGCCTGGCAGTTCAAGCATCGCGAGGACGGCGAGGCCTCCAACTCTCTCCGCTCGGGCGACTCGGGATCGACCGGGCGCTCGGCCGCGCGTTGAGCGTCTTCCGGCGTTGCAGTATCCGCATCGCGAGCCTCTGGCGCACCGATGAGCTCCGGGGGTGCCTCTACCACCGCAGGCTCTACAACTTCGGCGGGGACGGCTGGCGTCTCTTTGCTCCTGTTTTGCTCGCTTTGGTCGAACCCATCGGAGGCGCTGGCCTCTGGCGCCAGAGGCGTCGTCAGGCCAGACGGCGAGGCGTCGGGTGTAGGCCGGTCGGCGTCGGGCGAGAAGTCGGACATCGGAGCGCGGGGAAAGTGGAACCTACGGGTCCCCTCCTGATCCGTTACGTCCGATCAAACCGCGTGACCTCGGCCTCCTCAAAGCCGCCCGTTTGCACGTCGTACTTCCGCTCTTGGACGGTAAAGCCTTCCGGGCTCACGTCGATCCAGTTGTACACGTTTGTCTGCCGGTCGTCGCCGCGGCCGCGGCTGGAGGTCGCCGTCCCCGCGCTCGCGATCACGAGGCGATGACCAGGCGTGCCGACCAGGTCCGGCGCCAGTTCGACGTGCGCGACGTGGCTTCTGTGCAGGTGTCCGCACAGCACCAGATCCACGCCAGAGGCCTCGGCAACCGCGATCGCGTTGCGCGCGCCTCTGGCGATGTCGTGGTCGCCGAGTTCGTTGAGCCGCAGCAGGTGGTGGTGCAGCACGAGCACGCGGAAGTCGCCAGCGGCCTGCCGGGCGAAAAAGGCCGCCATTTCCTCCAGGTGGTGCGGACGAATCTTGCCTCCCTTGATGGTCAGGCCGTGCGCGGAGTTGAGGCCGAAGACCGCGAGGCCGCCGGTGGTGAACTGCGGCGTGACGTCCTCCGTGATGTACTTCTTGAACCGCTTCGCCGAGCGAAACACCCGGTCGAACGGGTCGTGCCACCACGCGCGGACGTCGTGGTTGCCGGGCACGACGAGGACCGGCGCGGTGAATCGGTCCAGCATCGCGCGCGCGTCGGTGAACTGCTGCCGCGTCGCGCGCTGCGTGAGGTCGCCGGAGACGACGACGAGATCGAACGGCTCGGCGTTGACCTCCTCCACCAAGGCGTCCACGACGCCCGGGTGCGAGATCTTGCCAAAGTGGACGTCCGAGAGGTGCGCGATGCGCCGCACGGGCGCAGCGCCAGAGGCCGCCTCGTCGGCAGCGCCTCTGGCGTCAGACTCGTGTGCCTCGGCCACGCTACAGGAGCATCATGGACGGCGTCTCCAGAAACGCCTTGACATCGCCCAGGAACTCGGCGCCAGAGGCCCCATCCACGACGCGGTGGTCGCAGGAGAGCGTGATCGTCATCTGCTTGCCCGGCACGACCGCGCCGTCTTTGACGACCGGAACGTCCTGGATCCCGCCGATGGCGAGGATGCACGCGTTGGGCGGGTTGATGATGGCCGTGAACTCGCGGATGCCGAACATCCCGAGGTTGGACGTGGTGAAGGTGCTCCCCTCCCACTCGCTGGGGTCCAGCTTGCGGTCCTTGGCGCGCGTCGCGAGGTCGCGCGTTTCCGCCGCGATGTCTGCCAAGCCTTTTTGGTCGGCGTTGCGCACGACGGGCGTGATGAGCCCGTCCGGCATCGCGACCGCGATCGCCACGTTCACGTCGCCGTGCTGGCGGATCACGCCCTCCTCCTCCATCCACGACGAGTTAACGGCCGGGTGGCGGCGCAGCGCGCTGGCGCACGCCTTGGTGACGAGGTCGTTGAACGAGATCTTGGCGAGCCCGCGCTCGGCGGTCATGCCGTTGAGCCGCTGGCGGAAGTCCATCGCCTCCGTCATGTCCACGTCTACCGTGAGGTAGAAGTGCGGCGCGGTGAACTTGCTCTGCGCCAGACGGCGCGCGATGGTCTTGCGCATCTGGCTGATGCGGGCATCGGTCACGCCGCCAGAGGCGACCTGCGGCTTGGGCGCGCTCGGAGCCTCTGGCGCCGTCGCGGGGGCCACAGGCTGCGGAACAGCGACCGGCTGAGGGGCGGCCTGTGCCGCTCCGCTTCCGCTCATCGCGGCTTCTACGTCGCGCTTGACCACGCGGCCTTCGGGTCCGGAACCGGACACGCCAGAGAGTTCGATGCCGGCCTCTTGCGCCATGCGCCGCGCGAGCGGGCTGGCCTTGACGCGGCCACCATCGTCCGCGCCAGAGGCGGCGGTCGTTTGCGGTGCGGACTCGTCGGGCCGGTGGCCGTAGCCCTCGGGCGCTGCGTCCGCGGATTCCGAAGGCGCGGCCTCTGGCGTGCTGCTGGAGTCGGAGCCCGAGTCGCCAGAGGCGGGCGCGCCGTCGCCGGAGTACGACGCCAGCACGCTGTCCGCGCTCTCGCCCTCGCTGCCGAGCACCGCGATCAGCCCACCGATGGGCACCGCGTCGCCCTCGCCGATGACCTTTTTGAGGAGCACGCCGTCGTCGTACACCTCCAAGTCCATCGTGGCCTTGTCGGTCTCGACCTGCGCGATCACGTCGCCAGCGGAAACGGCGTCGCCCTCTTCGGCGAGCCACGCGACGAGGACTCCCTCCTCCATCGTGTCGCTCATTTTGGGCATTTCAACGGGAATAGCCATCTGTCGGTATACGTGTGCGCGGTCGCGCGGAGTGGTAAAGACGGGAGGCCGCGAGCGGCCGGGCGTGAGGCCTCTGGCGCCAGAGGCTAGTCCATGTACAGGGTGCGCTTGACGGCCGCGATCGTGTCGTCCACGCTCGGCATCCAGGCTTCGATGAGGTTCTTCGCGTACGGTGCGGGCACGTCGGGCGCGGTCACCCGCTCCACGGGCGCGTCGAGGTGGTCAAAGCACCGCTGCTGGATGCGGAAGCCGACCTCGCTCGCGATGCCGCCGTACGGCTGGCTCTCGTCCACGATCACGAGCCGGTTGGTCTTTTTGACGCTCTCCACAACCGGCGTAATCGGGAAGGGCCGCAGCGTGCGTGGGTCGATCACGTGCGCCTCGACGCCTTGCTTGGCAAGCTCCTCCGCAGCCTCCATCGCGATGTGGTACATCTTCGAGTGCGCCACGATCGTTACGTCGTCGCCCTCGCGGCCCGTGCGGGCTTCGCCGATGGGGATGATGTAGTCGTCGTCGGCCGAGACCTCACCCTTCATGCCGAACATGAGCTCGGACTCCAGGAAGAGCACAGGGTCGTCGTCGCGGATAGCAGCCTTGAGCAGACCCTTCGCGTCGTCCGGGTTGGACGGCGCCACGATCTTCAGACCCGGCACGTTGGAGTAGAGGGCCTCCACGGAGTTGGAGTGCGTCGCGCCGAGTTGGCCCGCGCCGCCGTTGCCGCCGCGGAAGACGACAGGAACGTTGAGCTGGCCGCCGCTCATGTAGCGCATCTTGGCCGCGTTGCTCACGATTTGGTCAAAGCACACGAACGTGAAGTTCCACGTCATGAATTCCACGATCGGCCGCAGGCCGAGCATGGACGCGCCGATAGCAAGCCCAGCAAAGCCGTTCTCCGAGATCGGCGTGTCGATGATCCGGTCGGCGCCGAACTCGTCCAGCATCCCTTGGCTGACTTTGTACGCGCCGTCGTATTCGGCGACCTCCTCGCCCAGGAGGAAAACGTTCTCGTCGCGGCGCATCTCCTCGCTCATGGCGTCGCGGAGGGCTTCACGGTATTGCAGTTCTGGCATCGGTCGTCAGTGTTCGGTGTTCGGTTGTCAGTGGTTCAGCACTCTCGCCGTCGACAGACGGGCAGGGCTTCAACCGACACCTAAGAGATAAAGGGGTAGTCCTTCTGGACGTAGACGTCTTCGTACATGGTCTCCTCTGGCGGGAACGGGCTGTTCTCCGCGAACTCGACCGCCTGCATGACCTCGGCCTTGACCGACTCGTCGATCTCGTCGAGCGCCTCGATCGTGGACAGCTCGTGCTCCAGCATGTACTGCTTGATCCGCACGATGGGGTCCTCGTTCTTCTTGCCCTCCATCTCCTCCTTGGTCCGGTACTTCTGCGGATCGGACATGGAGTGGCCGCGGTAGCGGTACGTCTGCACCTCCACGAAGATGGGGTGGGTCTCGCCAGGAGCCCCGTCGCCGCCGGCGGACTCGCCGCGGGCCTCGTCGGCAATCGTCTTGAAGGCGTGGTAGACCTCGAAAAGGTCCATGCCGTCGATAACCACGGACTTCATGCCGTAGGGGTAGCCACTTTTCCAGAGGTTGGCGTCTCCGCGCGAGCGCTCTACGCTCGTGCCCATCGCGTACTCGTTGTTCTCCACGATGAGGAGGACCGGCACCTTGTAGAGCGCCGCGAGGTTTGCTGCCTCGTGGAACGCGCCCTGGTTGATGGCGCCGTCACCGAAAAACGCCATCGCGACGCCGCCGGTCTTTTTGTACTTGCACGCGAAGCCCAGCCCCACCCCGACCGGGATCTGGCCGCCAACGATGCCGTGGCCGCCATAGAAGCTTTTGTCGATGTCGAAGAAGTGCATCGAGCCGCCCTTGCCGCGGCTGCACCCGTCGATCTTGCCGAACAGTTCGGCCATGCCCGCGCCGGTGTCCATGCCTCTGGCGAGGGCGAGACCGTGATCGCGGTAGGCGGTGATGATCGGGTCATCGGGGCGCGTGCCCCAGACGGCGCCCGTCGAGACGGCCTCCTGACCGATGTAAAGGTGGAGGAAGCCGGAGATCTTCTGCCGCCCGTACATCTGCGCGGCGCGCTCCTCAAAGCGGCGCTGGAGCAGCATGTTGCGGTACATCGCCGTCACGTCGTCGGCGCTCAGGCCGAGGCTTTCGTGCGTGTGGCCGCTGTTGCGGAAAAACCGGACGTCCGGCGTCGGCACATCGGGAATCGCGGTGCCGTTCGGGGAAGGGGCCTCGGGGGCCTGGGTCGAAGCCATGGGGGCAGAAGAGCAGTCAGGGTGGGCGTACCCGACGCGCGTGGCGCGGGTCCGGGTGCGGAGCAAAATAGCCTCTGGCGAGGTGCGTATCCTCCCGCCCTTCCCTTCTCTCGCGTGAGCGCTACTCCTTTCCCTCAGCCCCCGGGGTCTGAGCACGACGCCGTCGTGGTGATCCCGACCTACAACGAAGCCGCCAACATCGAGGCGGTTCTGCGGCGCGTGCTGGCGCTGGAGCGGTTCGCCGCGCTCGTCGTAGACGACGGCTCGCCGGACGGGACGGCTCAGATCGTGCGGCGGCTCCAGAGTGAGGAGCCAAACCGCGTCGGCATTATCGAGCGCGCGGGCAAGATGGGGCTCGGCACGGCTTACCTCACCGGCTTCCGCGCCGCGCGCGATGCCGGCTTCGCGTACATCTGCGAGATGGACGCCGACCTCTCACACAACCCGGACGACCTGGTGCACCTGCTCGACGCGTGCGCCTCTGGCGAGGCCGATGTCGCCGTCGGGAGCCGGTACGTGGGGGGCGTGCGCGTGATGAACTGGCCGCTCGGGCGGCTGATCCTGAGCTACGGCGCGGGGATGTACACACGCGCCATTACGCGCCTGCCCGTGATGGACGTGACCGCAGGCTTCGCGTGCTTCACGCACGAAGTGCTCCAGGCGATCAACTTCGACCGCGTGACCTCGAACGGGTACTCGTTCCAGATCGAGATGAAGTACCGCGCATGGAAGCGCGGCTTCCGTCTCGTAGAGGTGCCCATCGTGTTCACGGAACGGACCGAGGGGCAGAGCAAGATGAACAGCGCCATCGTGCGCGAGGCCACGACAAAGGTGTGGCGCCTCCGCCTGGCCTCGCTCGTCGGGCGCCTCTGATGCCGCCAGAGGCCTCTGGCGAACCCGGCTGCCACTCGCGCCTCTGGCGCCAGAGGCGGAACGGACGCCGTAGCCCCGCCGCTTCCGTGCGCTCGCCAGTTCACCCCGCGCCATGACGCCGCTCCCCTACCCCGAGGCCGCTGCCACGCTCCCCCCGACGACGTTTGCCGGTGCCTTGCTCGGCGTGCTCCGGTTGCTGGCGACGATCCTCTTGGTCGCTGTGGGCACGGTCGTGCTGCTGCTCTCGGCGCTGATTCCGGGACGGATCCAGGACGCCCGCCTCGCGATGTGGGTGTCGGTCTGGATCAGCCGCATCTTCCTTGCAATAACGGGCCTAAAGGTGGACGCCAGAGGCGCCGAGGTGCTCCGAGCCCATAGCGGCTTCGTGTTCTTCAACCACGTCTCCTACATGGACATCGTGGTGCTCCTCTCCATCCGGCCCGTCCGCTTTCTCGCCACCGCCGGCGTGCGCAAGATCCCCGGAATCGGGTGGATGGCGACGGCGGTGGGGACGGTGTACGTAGACCGCGGCGAGGGCAGCAGCCGCGAGGCAGCGCGTGAGCGCATGAAAGCAGCCGTCGCGCGGAGCCCCACGCCCATCGCGCTCGCGCCCGAGGGCGGCGTGCGCCACGGCCCCCTCGTCTCCCCCTTTCGGCATGGCGCCTTCGAGGTCGCGCGCGACGCCGACGCCGAGATCCTCCTCGCGGTGATCGACTTCCTACCGCGTGGCCGGTTCGCGTGGCTGGAGCGCGAAAGCCTGGTGCGCGCCTACTGGCGGCTGGGCGCCCGCACTACGCCCGTCGTGGCGCGAATCGTGGCGCTGCCGCCCGCCTCTGGCGTGACCGTCGCGCCGCCAGAGGCCGCCGCGCGCTCGGAGGCGCGCATGGACGCGGCGCTCCAGAGCCTCTGGCGCGAGGACGCCACGCAGGATCTCGCCAGAGGCTGAGCCCTACGCTTCGCCGCCGGGGCCGCTAAAAGCCACGCCGGGGAAGTTGTTCTGCTGGCTCTGCGCGATCTCTCCGTACTGCGCCTCGAAGCGCTGGATGTTGTCTGCAAGGGCCGCCAGAAGCCGCTTCGCGTGGCTCGGCGTGACCACGACGCGGCTCTTGACGCGAGCCTTGGGCACGCCCGGCATCACGCGGATAAAGTCCAGGATGAACTCCTCCGGGCTGTGCGCGATCATCACGAGGTTGGAGTACTCCCCCTCGGCCACGTCGGGCGTGAGTTCGATCTGGAGTTGCTGCTGCGGGGCGTTCGGGTCGGGTTCCATCGGTGTGGGGTATCGGGGTGCCGAAGCTACGGGCCGCTGGCGGGATGGGTCCGGGGACCGCGTTGCCATACCAGCCTCTGGCGCCAGAGGCCGGAGCCCGGCGTATCGCGTGCGGGAACCGCGCCAGAGGCTAGTCCCGCGCCGTCCGCTCGCCGGCGAGAAAGGACTTCGCCATCTCCACCATCTTGGGACTGCCGATGTAGACCGGGCAGCGCTGGTGCAGGGCCTCTGGCGGCACGTCCAGAATGCGTCCGTTGCCCGTGGACGCGATTCCGCCGGCCTGCTCGATGATGAACGCCATCGGGTTGGCTTCGTACATCAGCCGGAGCTTGCCGCTGGGATTGCGCGCGTTCGCGGGGTAGATGTAGACGCCGCCCTTCATCAGGTTGCGGTGGAAGTCCGCCACGAACGATCCGATGTAACGCGTCGTGAACGGACGCGGCGGGTCGTCCTCTGGCGCCTCGGTCTGCATCCACTTGATGTACTCCTTCAGGCCGGGCTCCCACGAGTTGTAGTTGCCCTCGTTGATGGAGTACATCTCGCCCATCTCGGGCGTGCGGATGTTGGGATGCGAGAGCAAGAACTCGCCGATGCTGGGGTCCAGCGTGAAGCCGTTGACGCCGTTGCCCGTCGTGTAGACGAGGATCGTAGACGAGCCGTACACGATGTACCCCGCCGCCACCTGATCGCGTCCCGGCTGCAACGCGTTCTCCACCGAGACCGGCCCGGCGTGGTCCTCCGGGACCTTATATATCGAGAAGATGGTGCCGATGGACACGTTGACGTCCACGTTTGAGGAGCCGTCCAGCGGGTCGAAGAGCACGATGTACTTGCCCTGGCAGTCGTCGAACTGGAGCGGGATCGCCTCGGCGTGCTCCTCGGAGCCGATCAGGCACACCTCACCGCCACGGCGGAGCGCGCGCACGAACTCCTCGTGGGCGAGTAGGTCCAGCTTTTTCTGCACCTCGCCCTGCACGTTCACGTCGCCGGTCTCACCGAAGATGTCCACCAGCCCGGCCTTCCGTACGTCCCGCTCCACCACCTTCGCCGCGAGCGCCAAGTCGCGTAAGAGGCGCGAGAACTGGCCCGTGGAGCCGGGGGAGTCGCTTTCGCGCTCGATGATGAACTGCTCCAGGGTTTTGAGGGAGCCCCCGGAGAGGGTCGATGCGGTGAGCGTGGCGGAGGGCATACGGCGCAGAGAGTTGGGACCGTGAAGGTACACCGCCCCGACCTTCCGCCTCTGGCGCCAGAGGCCCATCCTAGAGCCGTACCCTTGTCACGCATTGGGGCCGCCAGGGGCCTCTGGGGACAGGTACCCGGCACGGTTGACTATCGGTGGAAGCCGCATCTGTACACACCCACGGTTGCAGATTGGCGTACGTGCGGAATCTGGTTGCAGCTTCTGACGAAGGAGCACGCCGCGAATAATGCCGGCGCGCGCTTGGTTCTCCGGCTACGCTTGCTCTCGGTCGGTTGACCGTCGTCCTCGGATCCCGCGCGCAGGATCCACCGTGCCCCTCCGTGAGAGGCTGGGCCGTACTCTACTCCGTTCTTACAGCAGCACGGCCATGCCCTTCCGCCTCTCCTGTCTCCTCCTGCTCGCCGCGCTCTGCCACGCCCCGGAGGCGCAGGTGACGTGGGAGCCCATCGGCTTCGAGGGGCTCTACGTGTCCGAGATCGTGACGCGCCCGGGTCCTTCGAACACCGACACCCTCTACGTCGTCAACCGGTTCACGCAGCAGGGGGGCCTCTACAGGCTCGAGCCCGACGGGACGTGGACTCAGATCGACGGCAGGTCCTACGACGCCCTGGAAGAACTCGGTGACGGCACGTTCCTCACGCGGGCGAACCAACTCGCCCTCGGCGTCTCCCACGACGGAGCGCGGACGTGGGAGACCGTCACCGCCATCGACGGGCAATGCCGGCACACCCTCAACAACGTCCACGAGAGCGCGCTCCCCCCGCCCATCGGCGCGGTCGCGGGCGAGCCCCCGGCGGTCTACGTCGCGACCGGCTCCATCTGCCGCTCCGACGACGGCGGCGACACGCTCCGCCTCGCGGAGTCCGGCGAGGGGTTCTGCGGCGAGGCCGGCCGCATCTTAGACATCGCCGAGCTTCCTCCCTCCAACGCGCTCCCCAGCGGGCGCCTCGTCGCCGGCGCGTTCAACGGGATGGGCTACTCCTCCGATGGGGACACCTTCACGTGCTCCTCCTTCCAGGGACGCTTCCGCTACGGGATCGAGCGCGTCGAGGTCGCCGCCGACGCCTCGCACCCCTTCGGCGGGACGGTCTATGCGTTTCTCTTAGACTCCACCATCGGCGCCCGGACGGTGCGAGCGAGCGAGGACGGGGGGGAGACTTACGAGCAGCGGCACGTGTTCGGAGCCGAAGTGGACGTAGGCTCCATCGTGAAAGTCACGCCCATCGTTCTCCCCGATGGCTCCATCGTGGTAGGGCTCACGGGGTTCACCCGGCACCCTGACGGCACGGGCACGAACCACATCGGCGGGGTCGTGTGGTCGGGCGATGGCGCCCGGACGTGGACCCTACTCACGCCAGAGGCCTCGGGATGGGCGGGCGACGGCGTGGAGGACATGGAGCTAGACCGGGACGGCCGGCTCTATGTGGCGACGCGGAACGGGGTCTGGCGCTCGTCGGGCGCGCTGCCAGTGGCGTCGGAGGCGTCGCCTGAGGCCTCTGGCGCGCGCCTGCGCATCACGCCCAACCCCGCATCGCGCACCGTACGGGTCGCGCTGGACCTCGTGTCGCCAGAGGCGGCGAACGTGACGGTCTACGACGCCAGAGGCCGGGAGGTCTACTGCGAAGCCTCTGGCGCCCGAGGCGAGCACGCGTGGGAGGTGCGCACGGAGCGGTGGGCGGCAGGCGTGTATGTGGTCCGCGCAGAGGTCGGCGGGGAGGCCATCACCGCGCACCTCACCGTTGCGCGCTAACGCCAGAGGCCATTCAGCCTCTGGCGCTAGGTCTTCAGCGTCGCCAGAACCGCTGCCGTTCGCTCCCCGACCGGCGCGCCCCCGTGCCACTCGGCGAGGAGCCGGTCCAGGTCGTCGCCGTCGTCCACGTCGTAGTGGCCGGGGAGGACGACGGGCGTCATGCTGTTGCGCGAGACGCGGTCCAACGTGTCCACGAAGACGTACCGATGGCTGTAATCCATCTCGAAGATGTCCGGGACCAAGTCGTTGAGCCCCAGGAACACGTAGCCGCCGTCGTCGCTCGGCGCGACGACGCACGCCAGAGGCTCGCGGAGTTGCCGGAACGCCTCACCCAGCAACTCAACCGGCAGCGTCGGGTGGTCCGTGCCGACCACCACGACGCGCTCGTAGCCGGCCGCGAACGCGTGGGCGAACGCGTCCGCCATCTTCTCGCCCAGGCCGCCTGCGGCCTGCTCGAACACCTGCACCGCCTCTGGCGCCAGGCCAGGGGGCGCCGGCTCGTTGAGGTACAGCCGCACAGCCACGGGCTCGCCCAGTCCGAGCGGGTCCTCGCCCGTGGCCTGCGCCGCGTACACGTCCAGCGCATCGCGCAAAAAGGCGTTGTACAGCCGAGCGGCGGCCTCTGGCGCCAGAGGCGGCGTGAGTCGGGTTTTGACGCGCCCCGGCCGGGGAACCTTGGCAAAGACGAGCAGGCAGCAAGAGCCGGAGATCATGTGTCCTCAGCGGGAAGCGTGTCGTCGAGATCCACCACGTCGATTACCTCCACGAACGTGACGGTAAACCCGTCCTCGCTCGGGATGGGGACGGCCACCAGCCGGAACGAGGTGTTCAGCCCATCGTGGTTGTAGGGGATCACGGTCTCATACGGCTCCTGGCTTTCGACCACGTCGACGTAGGCGTCGAATAAGCCCGCTTCCCGGTTGCCCGGAAACACCTCCAGCAGCCGGTTTCCGATCAGGTCCGCTTCGCTCCGCCCGATGATGGTCTCCACGCGCGGGTTCGCGAGGATCCACTCGAAGTCGACGATCTCGCCATCTTCGCGGATGGCCCGGAACGCCATGACGCCCTCTGGCGAGGCGGCGAGAACCGAGCGCAAGAGATCGCGCGAGCGCATCGCGCGCTCCGCGATCTGCTGCACCGCCGTCACGTCTTGCAGCACCACCACGGCGCCGTCCAGCATCCCGTCGTGGTCCTCATCCACGGGCGAGGCGTTGACGAGGTACCACTGGCGCATCTCCTCGTCTCCCAGACCTTGCAGCCGCGAGCGCACCGTGCGCTCGTCTAGCATCGCGACGCGTTCCGGGAAGGCCTCTGGCGCCAGAGGCGCCCCGTAGCGGTCGACGCGCTGAAGCGGCAGGTGATCGCCTTCGAGCACGTCCTCGGCGGCTTCATTGTGTTCGAGCACGTGGCCCTCGGCGTCGATGTGGACCACGGCGTCGTTGACGGCCTCGGCCACGGCGCGGTGCCACGCGAGGTCCCGGGCGTTTTTCTGCGTCACGCGGTCCAGCGAGATCTGCCGGCCGATGGCGCCGGCCATCATTTCGATCAGGTCGAGCTCAGTAGTCTTGAAGCCGTCCTCGCGGGCCTCTGGCGAGACGAAGTTGAGCGTCCCGAAAAATTCGCCGTCGACCCGGATCGGCGTGCCGATAAAGGCGCGGAGGCCGCGCTGAACGCAGGCCGGATGCGAGGGCGCCTCGTCCGCCGCGTCCCCGTACACGACGGTTTCGCCCGTCTCGTACACCGCGTCGCAAAACGCTTCGGAGAGCGGGATCGTGAGGCCAGCCTCGATGGAGGGATCGGGTGAGACCACTGCTTCCAGGCGGTAGAGGGCTTCGCCCGTTTCCGGGTCTTTGGGCGTCGAGGAAAGGATGCCGAGCGGGAGGTCGAACATCTCGCAGCCCGCGCGCAGGAACGCATCGAACCGGGCCTCTGGCGAGGCGTGCTCCTCGGTGATGATGCGGTGGAGGATCCGCAGGTCGTCCGCGAATGCCTCGATCTCCGCCGTCCGCTCGTTGACCGTGCGCTCCAGGCGGAGGTTCGCGCGCGAGAGCTGGCGCTGGAACGCCCGGCGCTCGGTATCGTCGCGGCAGATGGCGAGGATGCACAGCTCCCCATCGTACTCCACGAGCCGTGCGTTGGTAGACATGTGCAGGCGCTGCCCCTCCTTGGTGAGGTGCACCGAGTCGAACGTGGCCTGCGTCTCGCGGCGGAGCCGCGCGATGGCGTCGGGGACGGAAAGCGAGCCGGGCTTGATGAGGTCCTGGATCGTGAGGTCGTGGAGTTCCTCCTCGGTGTAGCCGTAGCGCTGAACGGCGGCACGGTTGAACGCCAGAAGCTCCCCGGGTCCGTCTTCGCGCACGGGGTACACCAACACGACGTCGCCAAAGGCGTCGAACAGCGTCCGGAACCGGGACTCGCTGGCTTCGAGAGCGTCGGAGGCGAGCGTTTGGTCGTGGACGTCGGTGTGGACGCCCACCCACTCCAGGATCTCGCCAGAGGCGTCCAAGACGGGAACAGCGCGGGCCAGCATGTGGCGGTACTCCCCATCGTGGCGGCGGAGCCGGTGCACGACGTTGTACGTGTCCCGAGCGGCTACCGCAGCGTTCCACGCGTCGGCGGTTTTCTGGTTGTCATCGGGGTGGATGGCGCCAAGCCAGCCCCAGCCCATCAGTTCCTCCTCGGACTGCCCGGTAAAAGCCCGCCAGTGCGGCTGATCGCTCTCGAACTCGCCCGAAGGCGGGGTCTGCCACACGATGGCCGCCGTGGCCTCTACAAGCGAACGGTACCGCCGCTCTTTCGACACCAGGGAATCCTGGGCCTTGCGGAGTTCGGCGAGGTCCGCGCTGTCCGAGACGTCCTCGAACACGACGGCGACCATGCGGTCCTCCAGCGGGATCGCGCGGAGGTGGAACGTCGAGCGCTGGATGCGATCATCGCCGTAGGTGACCGTTCCCAGGTTCTCTGCCTTGCCAGACATCGCGACTCGCGTGTAGGCCGCGGGGACATCTGTGTCCATCACCTCTGGCGTGATCTCGCGCATGAACCGCCCCACTTCCTTGCTGCTCTTGAGCCCCGTGATGGCTTCGCTGGCCTCATTGGCGTAGACCAAACGCAGCGATGCCGGATCGCCGGGCTTTTCGAGCTTGTAAACCGCGATCCCAACCGGGAGCGCACGTAGCACTTGGGGCGCGAGCACCTCGTCGATGCTGCGAGAGAAGAAAGGCATGCGGAGGGGAATGCAGAGAGGGGAGCACGCCACGTCTGGCGATAGGCGTGCCACGTTACGACGATCACATGCTCTTTACAGCGAATAGCCCTTCGCAGCCTGCACAGCGCGTTCGAGCGGCAGCAGCGCAGCGCCCTCTGCGCGAGCGCGGCCAATCGCGTGGTCGATGACGCTCAATGTAGAGGCCCATGGCTGGAGGTCGCCCATCGCGTTGTGCCAGAGCACGACGGCCAGCCCGCCAGAGGCCCGCGCCGCGCCGAGCGCGTCTGCGAGCGCCGCCGACGCGGCCTCTGGCGAGAGCCCGCGGTGGGCGAACAGCGTGGTGTCCATCACCGCCAGAGGCGCTTCCCAGAGCGACGAGGGGGCGGAGCGAGCGGCGTCCCACAGCCGGAACGGGTGCGCCGTCCCGCGGCGGAATCCCGGCGTGGCGGCCCACCCCAGCGTGGAGTCGGTCGCGAAGCCCTCGGCGGCGTAGAGCGAGGGCGTGAGGGCGGGGTCCCACCGGAGGTAATGGGAGCGAACGGCTTGGGGCGACTCGCCGAGAACCTGCCCGAGCCTCTGGCGCTCCCGCCAGAGGCGGGCGGAGTCCGTCGCGGCTTCCATGCTGGGGTGCAGCCCGATCTCGAAGCCGTCGGCCGCGAGGGCGCGGAGCCAGGCGGCGTCGACGTGCGGTGCGAGGTCTTCAGGGCTGCTGGCGCCGGTCTTGACGAACAGCGTGGACCGGGCACCGTGTCGCCGCGCGAGATCGATCAACGCGCGGGCGCTCACGGCGCGAGCGTCGGGGCCGAACCCGCGCCGTGCCGCGCGCCAGAGGCGGCCTCGGGCGGCGTCTCCCGCGAACGCGCGCAGGCGCGGCGTGCGGAGCGCGTCCAGGTCGTGCGTGAGTGCCACCGCCCACGCGTGGCCTCCCCACAGCATCTCCCGGACGGCGACGCCTCTGGCGCGGAGCGCCGAGGCGAACCACGCGCGGATGGCATCCACCGGGGTCGCCAGAGGCGCGTCCAGCGCCGCCTGGAGCGACGCGGCGTAGGGGACGCGTCCCCATCGGTCGCGCGTGCGGTTGGCCCGCTCCTGAACCCCTGCGAGCCACCAGAACGCGGAGGCGAGAACGTCGGCCTCAACGATCCACGTAGGATCGGCCTCTGGCGTGCCGCCGCCGAGCGGGAACGGGAGCGGTACCTCTCCCCCGCCCTGCCGCAACCACGAGACGGCCTCTAGCGAGACGGCGCGTTCGTGCAGCAGCGCGTCTACGGTTTCGGGCCTCTGGCGAATCCGGATCGCGCCAGAGGCGACGGTTTCCGGCTCGGGGCCGACGTAGATCCCGGCCTTGCCCACGTCCTCGCGCGGGACGAGGTGCGGGGCGCACGCCAGAGGCCTCAGGAGTTCCTCGGCGGCGTAGAGCAGCGCCGGTCGGATGGCCTCTGGCGTGTCTAGGCAGAGCGCGACCGGGACGCGGCTCACCTACCGCGCACCCGGCGACTCGTCCTCCACGACGGTTGTCGCGAGGCGGTCGTGGAGCGTCTGGTGGTTCTCGGTAAAGACCATCAGCGCGTCGATCAGGCTGACGAGCGGGATGATCGAGAGCACGCCCATGAGAACGCTGCGCACCACGAAGGCCCGCAAGAATCCGGGGTTGTGCCCGTCGTGGGCGTCCACGATGCGGAGGTTCAGAACCCTCTTGCCGATCGTCTGCCCGTCGCGGCTCAGGAGGATGACCTGGTAAACCATGAGCGCAAGCAACGCGCCCACGAAGACGAGCGCGCCCAAGGCTTCGAAGACATCCGCGTTCGTCTCTTCGCCGATGCCGATGAGCATCAGGCCGGGCAGCGCCAGGCCGAACCCGATCAGCGAGTCCAAGATCACCGCGCCGAGCCGCTTCCACGGTGACGCCAGAGGAAACGCCTCCGCGTCGAAGATGGAGTGGTCGATCGGGTCGTCGAACTCGTGGTCGTAGGAGCCGGGGTTGTATTGGGTAGGGTCGGAGGGGCGCATGGGGAACTCAGGCCGGTAGACGGAGGGTAGTCTCAACGGACCCCCGCCAACAAGGTGACACCTCGCTTCAAACTTTTCAACGACCCCGTCCACGGGTTCGTCAGCGTTCCAAAGGGGCTCGTCCTCGATCTGGTGGAGACGCCGGAGTTTCAGCGCCTCCGTCGCATCCGCCAGCTCGGCCTCGGGTTCCTCGTGTTTCCGGGCGCCGTCCACACCCGGTTCGAGCACGGGCTCGGCGCGATGTCGCTCATGTACGAGGCGCTGAGCACCATCCAGGGCAAAGGCACCGTCCTCACGACCGACGAGGTGGAAGGCGCGCTTGTCGCCGCGCTTCTGCACGATGTGGGCCACGGGCCGTTTTCGCACACGCTCGAAACGCAACTGATCCCCCCCGGCGCCAGCGGCCAGCGGTTCCGCCACGAGGCCATGAGCCGCGCCATCCTCGGCCGCATCGACCGGCGCCTGGGCGGCGCTCTGACCACGGCGCTCGCCATCTTCGACGGGCGCTACGAGCGGCCCTTTTTCCAGGCGCTTCTGGCGAGCCAGTTGGACATGGACCGCCTGGACTACCTCCGGCGCGATTCCTTCTACACCGGCGTCGCCGAGGGCGTGGTGGGCGTGGAGCGCATCCTGAAAACGCTCCGCGTGCACGGCCGCGGCGCGGACGCACAACTGGTGATCGAGGCCAAGGGCGGCTACGCCGTCGAAAACGCGCTCCTCTCGCGGCGGCTGATGTACTGGCAGGTGTACCTCCACAAAACGGTCCTCGCCGCCGACAGCGTGCTGCGCGGCGCCTTCGCGCGCGCCCGCGCCCGGTGGGCCTCTGGCGACCCCGCGCTGGAAGCGACCACGCCCGCGCTCGCCACGTTCATGAGCGGCGAGATCACCGCCGACCACTTCGCTGATCCCGACGCCGTCGCGCCAGAGGTTTTGGACGCGTTCTGCGAACTGGACGACACCGACGTGCTGGCCTCGCTCAAGCAGTGGAAGCGCTCCGACGACCGCGTCCTCGCGGACCTCTCGCGGCGCTTTCTGGACCGCGACCTGTTCCGCACTACGTTTATGAACGCCCCGGCCTCTGGCGCCGAGCAGGACG
This sequence comes from Rubricoccus marinus, assembly GCF_002257665.1. Taxonomy (NCBI): domain Bacteria; kingdom Pseudomonadati; phylum Rhodothermota; class Rhodothermia; order Rhodothermales; family Rubricoccaceae; genus Rubricoccus; species Rubricoccus marinus. The sequence goes on from NZ_MQWB01000001.1 coordinate 2,100,713, forward strand.
CCTGGCGCGAGCGCGTGGCCGACTGGCTCGTCGCCAGAGGCCTGTCCTCCCCCGCCGACGCGGCGGACGACGCGTCGTATTACCTCGTGACCGCCTCCTCGCGGAACAGCGCGTACGAGAGCGCCGGCGAACCCATCTCCATCTTGGAGCGCGACGGCTCGCTCCGAGAGCTCTCCCTCGCGTCGGACTCCGGCGCCGTGGACGCCATGACGACGCCCGTAATCAAGCCCTACGTCGTTGCGCCCAAAGCGCTGGACCTCATCTCGTCTCCCGCATGACCCTGTACTCGCTCCGCGACGACCACGCGCTGCACAGCGCCAGAGGCCACCCGGAACGCCCGGCGCGGCTAGAGGCCGTCCGCGAGCGGATCGAGGCCAACCGCGCGCTCGTGGACCTCGTTCGGGTTCAAGGCGCGCCCGCCTCCCGCGAGGATCTGGAGCGCGTACACGATCCGGCATACCTGGACGCCTTGGAGGCCTTTTGCGAGAACGGCGGCGGGATGCTGGACGTGGACACCTACGCCACGCGCGAGTCCCTCCGGCTCGTGCGCGGGGCCTCTGGGGACGTGATCGAGATCGTGCGGCGCGTGTGCGCTGGCGAGGCAGACAACGGTTTCGCGCTCGGCCGGCCGCCGGGGCACCACGCCCGGCCCGCGCAAGCGATGGGGTTCTGCCTGCTCTCCAACGCCGCCATCGCGGCGCGCTTCGCGCAAGAGGCCCTCGGCGCCGGGCGCGTGATGATCGTGGACACGGACGTGCACCACGGCAACGGCACGCAAGAGGCCTTCTACGACGATCCCTCGGTCCTCTTCGTGTCCTCGCAGCAGGCCGACATCTTCCCGGGCACGGGCGCGATGGACGAGACCGGCACCGGCGCCGGCGAGGGCTCGACGGTCAACCTCGCCGTCCCCGGCGGCACGACAGACGCGGGGCTCGTCGGACTCTACCGCGAGACCATCGGGCCTCTGGCGGCGCGCTTCCGGCCGGACCTCATCCTCCTCTCCGCGGGCTACGACGCCCACCGGCTCGATCCCATCGGCGGACTCTCGCTCTCCGTCAGCGGGCTAACGGACCTGGTGCGCGTGGTGATGGAAGCGGCCGACGCCTACGCCAGCGGCCGACTCGTGCTGACCCTCGAAGGCGGCTACCACCCCGAGGTTTTGGGAGCAGGCGTGGCTTCCTCACTCCGCGCTCTTCTAGACCCAACCGCCGAGCCCGCGGACCCGTTCGGCCCGAGCCGCCGCGAGGGGCCGGACCTCACGGAGATCACCGCGCACGTTCGCGCGCTTCACGGCCTGTAGCGCTCGCCTCTGGCGGGACGGATAAAAGCGCAGGCGCCAGAGGTCAGCGGCGCGAGCGCTGCAAGCGGCCCGCGGCGACGGTCGGCGCGGAGTCGATGGCCCAGGCGAACACCAGGCTGGATTCCTCCAGGCGCAAGAGGACCGTCCCTCCGCTAAAGCAGATGTCCTCGCCGTAGGTGATCTCCTCCTGAAAGACGACATCGCCCGGGCGCGCGTCCACCTCGGTGCTGGGACCGACGTAACGCAGCCGCCCGCCACAGGGGAACGAGGGGTAATCGATGGCGGCATTGGGTTCGCCAGAGGCGCTCTGGACCAGCGTGATCGCCACGGGCCAGCGGCTGTCTGGCTCGCGCGCGCGGTCGCCGTCGTCCCACTGCCCCGCTTCGCCTTCCCACGTGCCCACAAGCGTCGGCGCCTCAGGCGGCGCCCCCGCGCATCCCGCGAACGTGAACACAACGAACAGGGCGAAAACGGCGCGCATGGAGCTAGAAGCGAATGAGCCCCGAACCTACTGCGCCTCCCCCATTCAGGCGCGCGTCACGCATTGCGCTTCTGGCGTGCCGCCTCCGCGAGCGCCACGCGATCCGGCTTCATCCCCTGCGCGCCCTCCCACGGCACCACCTCGACCGGGATCATGAACCCCGGGAGCCTCTGGCGTAGCGCCGCGCGAATGGCGTCGCTGTCGGCCGACTCACCTGCGGCGGGGCGCACGAACGCCAGAGGCCTGTGGCCGAACTCGGCGTCCTCGATGGGAACAACGACCGCCTCGGCGACGGCCCCGAGCGCGAGGAGCTCCCGCTCGATGGCCTCCGGCTGGACGTTCTCGCCGCCCGAGACGAACCGCAGCCCGCGCCGCCCGCTCACGCATAGCCGACCCGCCCCGTCGATATCTCCCAAGTCGCCCGTCGCGAACCACCCGCTGGCTTGGAACGGCTCAATGAGTCCATCCGGAGTCAAGTACCCCGAGAAGCGCGTCGCGTCGCGCACCTCGATCTCGCCCGAGGCCGAGATCCGAACCTCGCGCCCCGCCAGAGGCCGGCCCGAGGTAGCGAGCGCCTCTGGCGTCGCGGGGACGCTTACCGCCGTCACCGTCGATCCCATTTCCGTCAGGCCGTAGGACGGCGAGACCGGCAGGCCTCTGGCGACGGCCTCGGCCAGGAGCGCGTCGGGCATCGCGCTGCCGCCGAGCAGGATCGCGCGGAGCGAGTCCAGATTTGCGCCAGAGGCGAGAAGGCGCCGTAGTTGAGTGGAGACCAGCGAGGCATGGGTCGGCGCGAGGGCCGCGAGCGCGTCCGCCAGAGGCTGCCCTGGGCTAGGGACTGCCAGCGCCGCGCCCGCGAGCGCGCATCGGACCACGACGCCCAACCCGCCAACGTGTGCGACGGGGAGATCCAGCAACCATCGGTCCCCCGCCTCCAGGCCCAGGTGGCTGTTCACGCCTCTGGCGCTCGCCTCCAGCGCGCCCCACGTCAAGACGGCGGCCTTTGGCGCTCCCGTCGAGCCCGAGGTAAACACCGCAACGGCCGGACGGTCCGCGTCCAGCGAGCCGCCACGGTTCTCACCTTGTGTTGCCAGGATGGCCTCTGGCGCGAGATTCTTGAGCGTCGCCAGAGGCAGATCCGTCACCGCCACCTCAACGCCAGCGTTCGCGAGCGCCGACTCCGCCAGAGGCGCCGGCCACCGCGTCGGCACGAGAACGGCCAGGACGCCTGCCCGGATCGCGCCGAGCGCCAGCACGGCGAGGCTTAAGCGGTCCGTGCACCTCAGCGCCACACGGTCTACGCCGAGCATCGTCAAGCCTCTGGCGGCGCGCCCGATGCGCGCGTTCCACTCCCCCCACGCGACCGCCTCCCGCCCGACGACCGCCGGCGCCAGAGGCTGCCGCAGGGCGTGGGCAGAGGCGGGATCGGTCATGCGGCGACGGCGTCGCTGATCTCGACCTTCTTGCTCAGCAGCGCGGGCACGTCCACGAACGGGCCGTCAAAGACCAACGGCTGCGCGAGGACGTCGGTCGTAAAGCGCCGCGCGGTGTCCAAGCCTGCAGGCTCGGCGTCGGTCGCGGCGGCGAGCGCGACCAAGCCGCGGAGGCCGACGCCGCTCTCGTAGGAGCTGGAGAGGATCGGACGGGCGCCCACGGTCCGCGCCTTGGCGGCGAGCTGAAGCGTCCGCACAATGCCGCCGATCAGCGTCGGCTTGAGTACGACGGCGGCGACCCAGCCCCGGACGAACGCCTCGCCTTGCGGCAGGTGCAGCGTCTCGTCCAGCGCGATGGGGAGCCCCGTGTCCATCCACAGCATGGGGAGCCCCGTCGGGTCCTTCAGCGGCTCCTCGACGAACGAGACCTGCGCGTCCCGGATGCCTCTGGCGAAGTCCTTGGCCTCCTCCATCGTCCAGGCGCGGTTGGCGTCCAGCCGCAGTTCCACCCCGGCGCCGATCTTGCTGCGCACCTCGTGCACGAGCGCGATCTCGTCGTCCATCTTGCCGCGGCCGACTTTCATCTTGACCGCGCGGTACGAGGCGCCGCCCATCCGGGCTGCGTCCTTGAGGATCGTCCGTTTGTCGCCTTGCAACAGGCCGCAGAGCGGGAGCGCGACGGCGGGCTCGGGGTGGAGCCCCTGCGCGAGCGTGCGGTCCAGCACTTCAGAGCCCATGCTCCACAGCGCGAGGTCGAGCGCGTAGCGGACGCTCGGCGGCGGCGTCGCGGCGTCGAGCGCGCGGTACACCGGTCCGGCGGGGTCCACGAACAGACGTGGGTCTAGGCTGTGCTCGCCAAAGCTTGCCGCGAGCGTGTCGAGCGCGGTTCGGGCCTCGTCCAGCGTCTCGCGGGAGAACCCAGGCAGCGGGGCGCAATCGCCCCATCCGACCTCACCGCTTTCGGCCTCGAAGCGAAGGAGGATCCCCTTCCGTTCCGTCATCTCCGTGTCGCCGAGGCGAATCGGCGAGGACAACTGGAGGGTATACGGGAGCAGGTCGTAGGTGGAGAGACGCATGTAGTGGGATAGCCTTAGAGCGGCGCACTTTACGAAATCTGAAGCGCCCCAAGCCGCTTTCGTCACGCGCAAGAGGCGGATCCTTCCCCTATTCGTCCCGCCAGCGGAGGCGGGTCAGCACGGGGCGGTGGTCGGAGAAGCCCACGTTGCGCATTTCCGCGCGCTCCACGGCCAGCGCGGGGTCCACCAAAACGTGGTCGATCCGGACGACGAGGTTGTCCGCGTGGTACGTCCGCCCCCACACGGTGTCTCCCGCCTCGCGGTACGCGTCTTGACGACGGATCCCGCCCGCCTGCCGCAGCTCGCGGTAGGACCAGTTGTCCGCCGTCGAGTTGAAGTCGCCCGCGATGACGACCGGCAGCGTCTCCGCCGCGATGGCCTCGGCGATCATGTCCACATCCGTCGCCCGCTCGCGGTACACCTCAGAGAGGCGCGAAAAGCTGCGCGGCCACGTACGAGGGCGCAGCGGCGTGAACTCGGGGTCCAGCCACGGCTTCGCCTGCCCAAAGGAGCGGAGGTGCACGTTGTAGAGCACGAACGAGCGCCCCTCCCACTCGATCACGCTCCGGGTCGCCTGCGAGGACTCGTCGTCGCCCGGCCCCGCCACCACGATGGCCTCTTGCGCGGTCACGCGCGCGGCTTCTGGCGCCAGAAGCAGCGGGATGCCGGTTGCGCCGCGCTTCCAGCCGCGCTGGCCCGGCACGAGAGCGGGAACGCGGAGGCCGTAGCCCAAGGAGTCCACTACGCCGCGTACCTGCGGCGCTTCCCACGCCTCGCGCTCCTGGCGTGGGCCACGGACCCACGCGTCCTGCACCACCAGCACGTCGGGCGCCTCGCGCCGGACAAACGCCGCCATCGAGTCGCGCATGGCCTCTGGCGCCAGTTGCTCCGGCACGTTGAAGGTCATGAGGTGGAGCGCCTCGCCCTCGCCAGAGGCCTCGCCCAGGCGCGCCCATGGCTCGGTGCGAACGAGGACGAACAGCAGCAGGACGGTCTGGACGAGCGCCAACCCGCGCACCTTCAGCACGAGCGACAGCACGGCCGTGGCGACGAGCCCGAACGAGAGGAACGGCAGCAGAACGGCGAACAGCTGCGGCCACCAGAGCGCGCGCGGGTCAATCCACTGCGCCGCCAGCCCGACCGCGACGGCTGCGATCAGCGGCAGCGTCAGGACCCACAGCAGCACACCCCCCGCGCGACGGGCGAGCGTCGGCGGCCTCTGGCGGCGGGGAGGATCGGTGACGGCGGGAGTCATCCGCCTGACCACTTTTCCAACACCTTGCGCTCGTCTTTCGAGAGGCTCTCCAGCCCCTTCTCGTGGATCTTGTCGAGGATGACATCGATGTCCGCCTGCGTCGGCGCCGCAGGGCGAGACGACTTGCGCGGAGCGGGGCGCGGCCGGCCTGCGGTCTTGGTGGAAGTCGCCTTGGCGGCTTTTTTCCACGCCTCCCCCTCATCGTCGCCGCCTCTGGCGCGGCCCATGCCTCCCATCCCGCCCTGGCTGGCACGGTACGACGCCATCGGGTCCGGCGCGACGCCTTCGCCGCGCAAGAGGACACGCGTCCAGCCGCCCAGCTCGATGTTCCGCTTCTGCGCGAGCGCGAACGCGACGCCCATCGCGTACGCGCCGACGTGCGACACGTCGAGGAACTGAGCCTGCAGCCACGTCGAGAGGAAGTCCAGCGTCACAAACGCGATCGCGATCCACTTCATCGAGATGGAGCCCAGCAAGAACAGGTTCATCGTCTCGCGCGGGTGCAGCACGCCCGCCGCCACGACGACCGCGCCCACGGGTCCCCACGCGCCTGCGTAAAGCCCAATGCCTCCACCGCCGAGCGCTCCCCACGCGAGCGCGAGGACGGCTCCGGCGAGGGTCGCGAGGAGGTAGAGGCCGAGGAGTTGGTGGCTTCCGTACGTGTTCTCCAGGTCCCGCCCGATCCACGTCAGCCACGCGAGTGCGAACACGAACGAGATGATCCCCCAGATCAGTTGCGCGCCAAGCGGATTGATGAACCCGTAGGTCAGGATCGTCCACGGCCTCGTAATGGCAACGGCCGGGGCGCTCGAAAGCGCCGTCCACTCCACCACGAGCCCTCCCAATCCCACGATGCTGAGAACGATAAGCCCCAGAAAAGCCACGACGTTGATCGTCAGGATCAGGCGCAGCGCAGGCGGGAGGCTGCGGCGCCAGTTCTGAAACCGCGTGACGGGGGAGTTGGGATCGGACATGTGGGAAAGCTAGAGCGTGCGGGCGCGAGGTTTAACGGGAAGTCGGCCTCGCCAGTACAGGATGAGCAAAACGCCTGTAATCAGTCCGCCGAGGTGCGCAAAGTGAGCCGTGTTGGACGCGTAGGCTCCGAAGCCGCCCAGGATGTCCATCGCGGCGTAGCCCACCACCATCCACTTCGCCGCGATGGGGACGGGCAAGAACAGCAGGTAAATGGGCTGGTTCGGGTACAGCATCCCAAACGCGCCCAAGACGCCCAACACGCCGCCAGAGGCCCCGAGCGTCGGGCCGTAAGCCCCTGCGGGGAGGGCGTCACCCAGGAACGGCCACGATATAACGCCGAGTTGCAGGAGGCTCGCGCCCAGGACCGCTCCTCCGAAGAGAATCGCGAACCGCTTGGACCCGAGTGTCTGCTCCAGGGGCGCTCCAAACATCCACAGCCCGAACATGTTGAACAGGATGTGGGAGAAGTCGCCGTGGAGGAACGCGCTCGTGACGATCTGCCAGGGCCAGAACAGCCCTCCAAACGTGGGCAGGACGGTCTCAGAAGGGATCCCGGCGGGCCACAGCGCGAACCACTGCTCAACGGGGCCAATCCCGGTGTCCATCGTCCCCGTCCGCATCCGGAAAACGAGTTGGGCCGCGAACGCGAGAACGTTGAGGATGAGAAGGTTCTTGACGACGGGCGGCATCATGCCACCGCCGGAGAGTTGCGAACTGCTTTGAGGAAACGCCACGACGAACGGATGGGAGAGCGGCGCGAACGGGCAGGCGAGGGCGAAGTTGCGAGCGACCCGGCCGCCAGAGGCTCAGAACGGCGAAGAACGCGAGAGGCCGCACCAGCAACCCCGCGCCTTCGTTGACGTCCACAGCCACCCGAACACGCTCGCTCAGGGCCTCTGGCGCCGCCCGACCGCCAACGGCCTCCTACCATTCCGTGACGCTTTTCGTCTCCGACGCCCACCTTGGACGCGGCTCCCGCGATGCCACGCGAGAGGCCGAGCGCGACCTCGTCGCCATGCTCCGAGCGCACGAGGATAAGGTTCTAGGCGGCGGCCGGCTCGTGCTTCTCGGCGACGTGTTCGACCAGTGGATCGAGTACCGGCACCTCGCGCCCAAAGAGGGCCTGCGCCTTCTCGGCCTGCTCGCCGACTGGTGCGACCGCGGCGCCGAGGTGGACTACCTCGTCGGCAACCGCGACCCCTGGCACGTGGACCTGCTCGAACGCGAGATCGGGGTGCGCCTCTGGCGGGGCGCCTGGGCGGGCGAAATGGACGGCACACGCGCCTATATTGCACATGGCGACGGTCTCGACCGTCCCTCCCGGGTCCTCAGCCGCTTCCTCCACCGCCTCCAGCCGCTCGTGCGACACCCGCACACCGCCCGGCTTTACCGCATGTGCCTCCCCGGCGATTCAGGTTATGCCTTTGCCCGCTGGGTCTCGCACCGCTTCGGGACCGACGGCACCCCCGACGCCGAGAGCGCCCAGCGCGTCGGCGACGCCGCCAGAGGCCTCTTGCGCGAGACCGACGCGGACCTCGTCGTGATGGGGCACTCGCACGCCGCCACGCTGGAGGCGACCGACCACGGCACCTACCTCAACACCGGCTACTGGTTCGGCGCGCGCACCTTTGGGCGCCTCGACCCCGTTCACCCGCACGACGACGCCAGCGGCCCCGTGCGCGCCTCGCTCCTCCGATGGACGGACGGGGCCGCCGAGACCCTCCGGGCGCCCTCGCCCGCCCTCCTCTGACCCCTCCCCGGGACTCATGGACGACAACTCCACCTACTCCGACTCCGAACTCGAGTCGTACTTCGATTCCTCCGACGCCCGGAAAAGCGGCGCCGACACCGAGCTCGAAGACTTCTTCGACGGCACGCCAGAGGCCTCTGGCGCCAGCGCGACGCGCGCCTCGGGCGACGGTGCAACGGCCGACGCCGAGCTCGGCGCGTTTTTCGCCAGCCCGGACTACGCCTCGGGCGACGGCGCCTCTCGCGTGGTGTTGCCTCCCCCTCCGCCCCAGACGCCGCGCACGTCGCAGCGCCGCCGCACGCTCCGCGTCCTCTCGGTCATCATGGGCATCGTGGCGCTCGGCGCGGTCGCCGGCTTCGGCATGGTGGCCTACTTCTGGCCGCAGCTGCCCTCGCTGGAGCAGATCGAGAACCCCAAGAACCTGTTGGCGACCGTTGTCCTGACCTCGGACAACCTGGAGCTGGCGCGGTACTACCAGGACGAGAACCGCACGTGGGTCCCGCTGGACTCCATCTCCCCGCACGTCGTCAACGCGCTTCTCGCGACGGAGGACCGCCGCTTCTATGACCACTGGGGCGTGGACGGCATCGCGCTCGGCGCCATCGTCAAGGACGCCATCGTGAGCGGCGACTTCCGCGGCGCGTCTACGGTCACGATGCAGCTCTCGCGCAACCTCTACCGTGAGGACGTCAACTTCGTCGTCGGCGAGAAGTCCGTTGTCCGCAAAATCAAAGAGATCCTGACCGCCATCCGCATCGAGCGGATCTACACCAAGGACGAGATTCTGGAAGCGTACCTCAACACGGTCCCGTTCCTCTACAATGCTTACGGCATCGAGAGCGCGGCCGAGACGTTCTTCGACAAGCATGCGAGCGCGCTCGACCCCTCGGAGTCCGCGGTCCTGATCGGTATGCTCGCCGCGAACAGCGCCTACGACCCCGCCAGAGGCCGCCCCGAGGGCGAGGTCACGTTCGAGTCCACGAACCAGCAGAGCATCGACCGCCGCAACGTCGTGCTGACGAACATGCGCAACGAGGGCGTGCTCAGCGAGGAGGCATACCAGGAGCACCGCGCGGCGCCCATCCGGCTCACGTTCAGCCCATACAGCCACGAGGACAACCTCGCGCCGCACTTTGCCGAGGTGCTCCGCATCTGGTTCAAGGAGTGGGCCGAGCGAAACAACTACGACCCCTACGCCGATGGCCTGGTGATCCGCACCACCATCGACAGCCGGATGCAGGCGCTCGCTACGCAGGCCGTCCAAGAGCAGATGGAGACGCTGCAGGCGCGCACCGGGCAATCGTGGGGCTCCACGTCCGACCCGTACGGCTACTGGTGGCGCCGCAACACGGCCGTCGTGAACGAATACATCGCCGACACTGAGCCGTACCAGAGCCTCCGCCGCGACGGCGTGGCGCGAGAGGACGCCATCGCGCAGCTCCGGCAGCAGGAGACGTTCATGGACTCGCTCAAGACCATCAAGATGCGCGTCGAGGCCGGCCTTGTCGCCATCGACCCGCACTCGGGGCAGGTCAAAGCCTGGGTGGGCGGCCGCAACTACGTCGAGGACCAGTACGACCACGTGGGCACCTCGCGGCGCCAGCCGGGCTCCACGTTCAAGCTCTTCGCGTACACCACCGCTTTCGCCGAGGGCTACAGCCCGGACTCGTACGTGAGCAACGCTGGCTTCAAGTGGGGCGATTGGATCCCGAAGAACTCCGGTGGCGGGACGGGCGGCTACCTGCCTCTCAAGAGCGCGCTCGCGGGCTCGGTCAACATCGTGGCCGCACGCGTGACGAAGCACTTCGGTCCGGAGAAGATCAAGGAGACCGCCGAAGAGATGGGCATCCGTAGCCCCATCGAGGCCGTGCGCTCCATCGCGCTTGGCACCAGCGACGTGAACCTCCTGGAGATGGCCGCGGCCTACTCGACCGTGGCCTCTGGCGGGATCTACCACGGCCCCTCCATGGAGGAAGAGCGTCCGAGCGATCCTGCCGTGCCGCCGCACATCGTGCTGGCGGTCGCGAGCATCGAGGACCGCTACGGCAACGTGATCGAGGACTTCACGCCGGCAGGGCGCGAGGTGCTCAACCCGTCCACGGCCTACACCACGTTCGCAACGATGCGTGGCGTGATCCAGTCCGGTACGGCCCGCTCCCTCACGGGACGTTTCCCGGCCACGCGCCGGCTTGACCTCGCGGGCAAGACGGGGACCACGCAGGAAAACGCGGACGGTTGGTTCATGGCGATGCACCCCGACCTCGTGGTCGGCTCGTGGGTCGGCTTCAACGACCGCCGGATCAAGTTCCGCTCCACCACGCTGGGCCAGGGCGCCCGGACGGCGCTCCCCAACGTGGGCGCGTTTTTCCAGCTCCTCCAGTCGGACTCGACGGTCGCGCTCGACCCGGATCGCCGATTCGAGAAGCCCGAGAACTACTCGGCGGGCCGCTCGGCACGGATCGGAGGCGGAGGTTTCTGGGCCGGCGACAGCAACTCCCGCTCCCGTAGCAGACGCTCTAGCGGGTCCTCGGAGAGCAGCGAGGAACGCAACGAGGCGCGCGGCATGATCGACCAGTACCGCCAGCGCGACCGCGCTCAGCCTGCGGCGCCCGCCCCGGCACCGGCGCCGACCCCGCAGGGCGGCTCGTCCGAACGCGGCGGCCGGATCGGCTGGTAGCTCTGCCGTCCAGATAGACAGAGAGGGAAGCGGGACGCCCTGCTTCCCTCTTTTTGTCATAGGCCGCGTCGTAGCCTCCGCCAGAGGCCTCTGGCGCCAGAGGCACACGGGTACGCCTGTAGTCTTCCGAACACACCCCTCCATGAAGCTCCTCCACTGCGCCGACATCCACCTCGGCTACGAGACGCACGGCCGGCTCGACCCCGCCAGCGGCCTCAACACGCGCCTGCTGGACTTCAAGCGCTGTTTCGACTTTATGGTAGAGCGCGCGATCGCGGAGGACATCGACGTGTTCCTGTTCGCGGGCGACGCCTACCGCACGGCCGACCCCACGCCAACGCAGCAAAAGCTCTTCGCCGAAGCGCTGCGGCCTCTGGCGGCGGCGGGTATACCCATCGTGATGATCGTGGGCAACCACGACCACCCGGTAAGCTTCGGGAAGGCGTCCTCCGTGGACATTTTCGGCGTGCTCGAAGGCCACGTCGAGGTCTTCGTCACACCGACGTTCCGCGGGCCGAGCAACCCGATCCAGACCAAGTCCGGCCCGCTGCAACTCATCGCGCTGCCGTGGCCCATCCGGTCCAAGATCCTCTCGCGAGAGGCCTACCGGCGCTCCACGCCGCACGAGATCCGCGGCGCGATCGAGGAGATGTACACGACGTTCGTGAAGCAGTCGGCGCGCGAACTAGACCCCGCGGTCCCCGCGATCGTGGCGGCGCACCTGACGGTCCAGGGAGCTGAGTTGAGCGGTAGCGAGCGCTCCAGCCTCATCGCGCACGAGCCGACGTTTACGGTCGGCCAGCTGGCACAGCCAGGCGTGGACTACGTGGCGCTGGGCCACATCCACCGCTTCCAGGACCGTAACGCGGACGCCTTCGCCAGAGGCGAGGGGCCACCGGTGATCTACTCCTCGTCCATCGAGCGGATCTCGTTCAAGGAGTTCGACGCGCGCAAGGGCTTCGTGCTCGTCGACATCGAGCCCGGAGCGGAGCCGCGGACGCGCTACGAATACGTGGACACGCCCGCGCGCCGCTTTCTCCCCATTGAGGTGGACGCGAGTGAGTCGGCGAACCCGACCGAGGCGATCCTTGCGGCCGTCGCTCGGGAGGACGTAGCCGGGACCATCGTGCGCGTGCGCTACCGTGTGGGCGAGGAGCAGGTCGGGACCGTGGACCAGGGCGCGGTCCGCGAGGCGCTCGCCGATGCCGAGATGGTAGCGGCGATCGAGCGCGTCGTCGATGCGCAGGAGCGGCGCCAGAGGACCGTGGTGCGGCAGGACACGACCCTCAAGGACGCCATGAGCCGCTACGTCGCCCAGCACGAGAAGCTCGCCAACATGGAAGACGAGTTGGTGGCCGCGGCGCTGGAGATCGAGCAGGAGATCGAGGGGTAGCCCCTGGCGCCAGAGGCCTCGGCCAAAGGGTTCGCGCCAGGCCGTTCCGTGTGCGCTACCGCCCGAGCACTCCGAGAAGCGCCGCTTGGACGCGCCTCCGCTCCGGCAACGGCCAGACGGCGACAATAGCCACGGCACCGAACCCGAGCAGCGCCCCGACCGACACGCCGATGCTCGACGGGACCCGCCCAGCGATGTACACCGCGGCTCCGGCCGCGAGCATCAGAACCACGCCGACGGCGGCCACGTGCACGCTCGGCAGGGACACGACGCCCCTCTGGCGCCAGAGGCCCACGACCAAATGGGCAGCGCCCAGGCCGAGCGCCAGTGCCCAGCCCCACGCCACCCCGCTCCCACCGAACGCGATGCCCAGCGCCCAGCCCGCCGCCGCGTTGACGACGCCTACCGTAACGTGGCTGGCGACGACATGGCGCATCTGCCCAGTGCCGAGCAGCAAGAAGAAGCCCGGGGCCGAAAGAGAGTTCAGCCCCCACCCCACGGCCAGGATCAGCGAGAATGCCACGAACCCCGGCTCGTAGCGCCCCACGAGCAGGTGCGAAACCAGCGGCGCGGCGGCCGCGACGGCGGCGAACAGCGCCAACGTCAGCGCCCACCCCAGCCGGTCCACGTCGCGGTAGACCTCGTTGACGCGCTCCGGCTCGCGCTCCTCCAAAGACGCGACCTCTGGCGTCAGGACCTGGAGCGCGGCCACGAGCAACGAACGGAGCTTCAGGATGGCGAGCGACGCCACCTCGTAGAGGCCCGCCAGTTCGAGGCCTCCGTAGCGGCCCATCAGCGCTTTCGTCGTTGGCTCGTAGAGCATCCGGAGCACGCCTAGAATCTGGAAGTTCACGCCGTAGCCCAGCATCTCGCGCACGAGCGAGATCCGCAGCCGGGAGGGAATCCACCTCACCTCAGGAAGCCTCTGGCGGATCGCGACCCACAACCCAACAAACCACAAGAGGCCTTGGACGATCTGCGCGAAGGCGAGCCCGACCAAGCCATACGGCCCGACAAGGACGACGGCGAGCCCAACGTAGAGCACCTGCGAGCCCAGCAGGATCGCGTTGCGGAGGTCGAAGCGGGCGCACCCGTCCAGCCCGCTTTGTGCTGCCCCGGCGACGCTCACGAGCCAGAACGAGAGACACGCCCACGGCAAGAGAGCGCGCGCCGCGTCGAGAGCCGCAGGGTTCACTCCTTCGGGGTCGATGATCGCGGGCAAGAACGCTCCGACGGCGAAATACGCAGCGATCGCCATCACGCCGATCACGAGCGCGATCGTCGTGACCGTCGTCTCCACGACCTCCGCGGCCGTCCGCTGGTCCCCCCTCGCGAGGTAGGCCGCGACGTACTTCACGGCGCTTCCCGTCAGCCCCAGGTCCGCGATCCGCGCCGCGCCCGTAGACGCCAGCACAACCGACCACACCCCGATCCCCTCGGCCCCGATCTCCAGCAGCAGGTACCGATAGAGCCCGAACAGAAGAAGCGCGCTCAGCACCGTCTGCGCGACGCTCGACGCGGCGTTACGGGTCGCCCGTGCTCCGTCCATTACACGCGACCTGGCGCCAGAGGCCTCTGGCGAGCCTGCGGGCTCGGATGGGAAGTGGGGGTCGTCATGCGCCGAAGGTAGCGGTGCGCCGCCCCACTACGCGCCGGCGCCCTCCGCCCCAGGCGGCTGTACGTGCACGCGTGCCCCGCCCGTGCCCACCCTTTCCGCGCCAGACTGCGCTGCCTCTAGCGACTCGAACGCGGCCACAACAGAGCTTCCCGAGCCCGAGAGAGCGGCCCAGCCGGCTCCCGCATTGAGCAGCGCGTCTCGAACCTCCCCCACAGCCGGGAATCGCTGCACGACGGGCGCCTCGAAGCTGTTGGTCACCTCGCGCCGCCAGCGCTCCAGATCGTTGGAGCGAACGGCGTCAGCCAGCGGCGGGTGCGGCGAGGCCTCTGGCGTGATCCACCCGTACGCCTCGGCCGTTGGCACGTGCACGTCCGGGACGGCGACGACGAGCGTGAACGGGCACCGGTAGGGCCTGCCCTGCTCTCCCGCCAGAAGCCGGAGGTCCGTTCCCGTGCCGGTCGCGATGGCGGGGCCATCGAGGAGGAAGAACGGCACGTCGGCGCCGAGCCCGGCCGCGAGCCTGTGCATCGCCTCTGGCGGCACGTCGAGTCGCCAGAGGTCCGCGAGCAGGCGGAGCGCTGCGGCGGCGTCCGAACTCCCGCTGCCGAGCCCGGCCCCGTACGGCACGTGCTTGTCGAGGTGCAGCGCCGCCAGAGGCGGGATCCCGGCCCAGTCCGCCAGCGCCTCGGCGGCCCGCCACACCAGGTTGCCGCGGTCGGTGGGAAGCGCCGGGTCGGAACACGTCAGCGACAAGCCCTCACTCGCGCGGGCGGTCACACGGTCGGCCCACTCCAGAGGCAGAAAGACGCTCTCAAGCTCGTGGTAGCCGTCGGGCCTCTTGCGGAGGACCCGGAGGCCGACGTTGACTTTGGCGGGGGCGGAGCGGGCGATTGGCATGGGCTGAGGAGACGGGGCAAAAACGGCCCCAGGGGCCGGGGGGCAACCGGAGCGCCCTGGCAGGCACATACGGCTCAACGTACTTTCGCCAGCAGTTTTCCGTTCGGTCCGGGCCCTCTCCCTCTGCTCCTTCATGGTCTTCTCTCCGCGGATTCTGGCGCTGGCGCTGCTTGCCTGCCTGGTCGCCTCTGGCGCGCACGCGCAGAGCAACCCCTTCGGCACCGGGCTCCCCTCGATCCCCCGCACCGGAAGCATCAACGGGGCCGACGATATCGCGCTCGAAGGCTCCGTCGATGAGACGGAGTACTTAGTGGGACCGGGCGACACCTTTCTCGTCGCTATCGGCGGCGGGAGTGCTGCGCGCCAGTTCACAGCCGTCGTCACCGCAGACGGGCGGCTCGTGATCCCCGAGGCGGGTACGTTCAACGTGGCAGGCCGGACGCTGGAAAGCGTGCGCCGGCAGTCTGAGGCGGCTCTGGGGCGCCGGTACACGAACGTAACCACGGCGATCGCTCTCGCGAGCCCGCGCCGGTTCTCCGTCCACGTCACGGGCGCCGTCCCCGAGCCCGGCCGCCACGCCGTGCGCGCAGCGGCACGCGTAGAAGATGCCTTGATGGTGGCCCGGCCCGCGACGGCCATGCGCGACTCGGACCGGCTGACGCTCGACACATACCGCCAGCCCGTTTCCACCACGCGCCGCGAGGCGCGCCCGGCTTACCGCAACGTCACCGTCCGGCACACGGATGGGACAGAGAGCCGTATCGACATCGCGCGGTACCTCGTCACCGGCGACACGCGCTACAACCCGTACCTCCAAGACGGAGACGCCGTCCACCTCCCCACCTTCGACCCCTCGCGCGAGGGCGTGTTCGTGAGCGGCGACGTCCCCTACCGCGGCGTGTACGACACCCGCCCGGGCGACACCGCGCTCGCCCTGCTCACGCTGGCCTCTGGCGACCGCGCCGAGAGCACGATCCGCGCGTTCCGCGTGACGCGGATGGGAGGCAGAGACGTCACCGACGTGCCTCTGGCGGAAGCGGCGGCGTTCCAGGTGCAGCCGCGCGACCAGATCTACGCCATTGGCTTGGCGCCAGAGGCCGGGACCGCTACCGCCCTCGGCTCGGTCCGTTACCCCGGCACGTACCCCATTACCTCGGGCGTCACCACGCTCCGCTCGCTCCTAGACATGGCCGGCGGTCTCGCCGACGACGCGCTCGTGCGCGGCGCCTACATCGAGCGCTCCGCGCAGTCCGAACCCGAGGCTGTCCGTGCGGAGGTCAGCGGCGAGGAATCGCTCCTCTCCGCCGCCCCCCGTCTGAGCCGCCTGGATTCGCTTTCGCTCGGCATCGGGCGCCTGAGCGGCCTCGACTTCGTCAGCCGCCGGCTGTTCGTGCAGGAGACCTTCCGCACGCCGCGCCTCTCCGTCGATCTCGCCGACGCGCTGGCGAGCGGTGACGACATCGCGCTCGAAGACGGCGACCGCCTCGTCGTCCCCGAGGACTTCGGGCTCGTCCGCGTGTACGGCCAGGTGGTCCGCCCCGGCTACGTGCCTTACTCCCCCGGACTCGCGCCAGAGGCTTACGTTCAGGCCGTCGGCGGCGTCGCTCCGAGCGCGACGGATGTGTACGTGGTGGACGCTGCAACGGGGCTCTTCGCCTCTGGCGGCCTCGTGCGTGAAGGCGACGCGGTGTACGTCGACCGCGAGCCCACCGCAGATACGGCGCAGCTGGAATCGCTCGCCCTCCAGAACCGGCAGCTTGCGCTTCAGACCGAGCAGATCCAAATCCAGGACCGGCAGCTTCGGCAGCAGGGACGGTTCCAGCTCTACCAGACCATCATCTCGACGGTCGGAGCCGTAGCCACCGTCATCTTCGCCGTAGAGGCGCTCCGCAACTAGGACCGCGCGATGTCTACCTCCCTACCCGATGTCCGGATCTCAGGCGGCGACGGCCCCGGCAGCCTGCCACGAGGGGCTGAGCCTCTGGCGCCAGAGGCGCCCGCGAGCGAGGGCGTGATCTCACCGCGGCTCCTCGAGCGGCTGTGGTGGGCGGCCCGCGTGGCCTACCGTGCCCGGTGGGTACTGATCGCCATCACCATCCTCGCAGCTGGCCTCTCGGTCTGGCTGGCGCTGCTGATGCCGAACCGGTTCCAGGCCGAAACCCGCGTCATGCTGCCCGATAGCGGCGACGGCTTTGGAGGCCTGCTCGAATCCATCGCTCCCGGCGCGTCGGCCATCCTCGGGCAAGACGGCGGGGGCGGCTATACGCGCTACTCGGCCATTCTCACCTCTCGGACGTCCCTCGAAGAGGTCGTAGACCGCTTTGACCTGGTCCGCGTGTATGAGACCCAGGAAAAGGCTTCTCCTCGCGATGAAGCCGTAGCGGCGCTTTCTGCGAACACCGGGATCGGTGTCGATCTGGAGTACGACTACCTCTCTGTACGCGTGCTGGATGAGAGCCCCGAGCGCGCCGCCGATATCGCCAACTACTACGTGGCGGTGCTCAACCGGCGGCACATCGCGCTGAGCAGCGGGAGCGCAGCCGAGCAGCGGGAGTTTCTCGAGACGCGTCTGAATGAGGCCGAGCTCGCGCTGGACTCCGCCCGGCAGGCTATGCAAGCATTCCAGGAGCGCAATGGCGTGGTCCAGCTGGAATCCCAGGCAGAAGCGCTGATGGGCGCGATCGGCGCCGCTCGGGGCCAAGTTGCCGAGGCCGAGGTGCGGTACCAGGCGCTCCGGTCCCAGTACGGGGACGAGAACCCGGACGTGTCCGCGGCCCGTGCCGCTGTGTCGTCCGCGCAGTCTCAACTCAACCGCCTGACGGGAGGGGAAGACGCCGTGATGCCCATCCCGCTCCAGCAGTTTCCCGCCGTTGGACGCCAGTATGGGCAACTGATGCAGGAGCTTAAAACGCAAGAGGCCATCCTGACGGCCATCCGCCCCATGTACGAGCAGGCGGCCATGTCGGAGCGCCGCGACGCCAGCGCCGTCCAGGTGCTCGATCCGGCCGTGCCGCCGTCTCGCAAGGCCGAGCCCCGGCGGTCCATCATCGTCCTGTCCGCGACCCTTGCGGCGCCGATCCTCGCGCTGCTGCTGCTGCTGACCTGGGCGCTTGTCCGGGAGAACGGCGCGCGCGTCTTTAGCCGGCTCCGCGCCGAGAGCTAGTGGAGAGTGCAAAGCTCTCACTCCCCCCTCTGCCTCTGGCGGTGGGAAGCGGGCTCGCGGCTACGGGTCTGCTTCTGGCGGTCCTCGCTCTCGCGCCAGAGGCCCTACCCCTCTTGGTGGTCGCGGGAATTGGGCTTCTGGCGCTGCTGGTCTGGGCCCCCTCCGTCGCCGCGCCCCGCACCGTCGGGCTGATCGCCGTCTCCATTCTTAGCATCGCGGCTCTCGGCGGCGACGATGGGACGGACGCGTTCGAGGTCGCCTTCGGCGTTGCGCTGCTTCTCTACCCGGTGCTGTGGTACGTGCTGAGCGCCGCGGAAGGGTACCGATGCATCCGAACGGGTCCCGACCTCGCATACGTCCTCTTTCTAGCAGTCGCGCTCGTTTTCGGCGTCGGTCTCGCCGCTAGAGGCGACGGCTTCAGCGCGGAGTTCCGGTCGGACATCACGACCGTGCTGGCGTTCGCGATGTGGCTGCCGGCACGCGAGGTGTGCATCCGCCACCGCTACGGGCCGCGCATCATCGCGACGCTGCTGATCGGGCTCGGGGTCGTCGCGGCTATTAGCGCCGCGGTACGGCTTCAGATGGCGCTCAGCAGCGCTGAAGCGTTTTACGAAGTCGTGGATGTGCGGATCGCCTCTGGCGAGATCCAGGTGATCGGCGCGCTTCTCACGGCGATGTGCGCCCTGGCGGTGGTTCGCACGCTCGGCATGCGCGTGGTACTGCTCGCCGCGACGGGCTTGCTTCTGGGCGGGTTGATCCTGGCGAAGTCGCGAGGCCCATGGGTGGCTGCGGCGGTGGCCCTTATGATCGCGGGGAGCCTCTTACCAGGGCATGGCAAGCGCAGGCTCGTCGGCTTTAGCCTGTTGGGCGCGGCGCTCCTCGTAGGAGGAGCGATCGCCGTCCTGGGAGACGAACTCGCGCTGATCGGAATCGGCCTGGCGCGGCGCTTGTTCTCCATTTCGAGCGCGTTTACGGCCGATGTGTCGCTTCTCAACCGCTATGAAGAGACCGCCAGTGCGTGGCGAGAGATTCAGCAGAGCCCGATCCTGGGCCATGGTTGGGGCGCCCAGGTGTTTCGGAAGGACCTCATCGCGAATGGCACGCTTTCCTGGGGTTTCATCCACAACGGGTACATCTGGCTCTGGCATAAGGTGGGCATCTTAGGCCTCACGCTGTTCCTGATTCCATTCGGCACCTCGGTACTCTACGGGATCCGTGCGGCAACATCGGCCGCGCTCGCACACGAGGAACGTGCCTACGCGGCTGCGTCGGTTGGTGCCGTGCTCGCGTTCGCCGTGCTCGGCCTCCCCTCGAACCCGTTCGCGGTCTTGGACCAGATACTCATCGTGACCCTCGCGATGGCTCTCGCCAGCGGCCTGTACCACCGCTCCCTGCGCTATGCTCACTGACCGTCTCCGCACACTGCTCCGGCGCTCAGGCCCTGCGCGCGCCCTCGCGAGTCCCCTTCTCGCCGTGCGCCGCCGCATCGTCGGCAGGCGCCATGCGCTTCGAGCCTCCGTGTGGGACGACGCGCGAGGGCTTCTGGCGCAGCCCCCGGTTGTCCGCGTGGACACCTTTGGCGGCACGTTCGAACTCGACCCCCGATCACACATCCTCGCGCGGCTGATGCTGGACGGTGACTACGAGCCGGAGGTCTTCGGCCTATGCGCCAGCCTTCTGGATCCCGAGCGCGACGTGATCGACGTGGGGGCGAATGCGGGCTTCTTCTCCGTAGGGCTCGCGCAGCGCCTTACAAGCGGGCGCCTGCTTGCTATTGAGCCCTCGGCCGCGATGGTGGCGCGCCTCCGAGGCAACCTGGAGCGGAACGGCGTGACGGAGAACGTGCTCGTCGAGCCTCTGGCGTTGTCCGACCGTGAGGGCACGGCATCGCTCAACACCATCCAAGGCAACGAGGAGTACAGCACGCTGGGCGAGGCGGCGCACCCCGCGCTCGCGTCGAGCGGGATCGCCTCTGGCGTGGTGCAGGAACGCATCCGCACGGCTCGTCTGGACGACGTCGTGGCCGCGCATGGTTTGCGCCCGGCGCTGCTGAAGGTGGACGTGGAGGGTTTCGAGGCCCAGGTCTTCGGGGGCGCGATGCAGACTCTCCGAGACCACCGCCCGGCGGTCGTCACCGAGTTCAGCGCCGACCTGCTGCGCGCAAACGGCTCGTCGCCAGAGGCCATGGTCCGACTGTTCGAGTCGTGCGGGTACCGCATCCTGGACCCGTTCACGCCCGGCCACCCGCCCGTGACGCCGACATTTCTTCGAACGACAGAAGAAGTCCTCTGCCTTCCTGAGGAGCACCCGCTCGCGTGATGCGTCCCCGCCTGATGCTGTACGAGTCCGCCTCTGGCGGCCACCGCGCGGAGCACCTCTGCTGGCTCGCCGATGCCTGGATGGCGCGGGACCGTGACGACGTGCTCGTCCTGGTACCGCCTCAGCAGCTAGCGGACAACTTCCCGGAGGTCGCCGATCGGGCTAACGCCAGCGGCGGCCGGATCCGCCTCGCCCCGTACGATTCGGCTCTGGAGCAGGGAACGCAGTGGGATAGCCTGCTCGGAACCCGTCGCGCCGAGCCTCTGGCGCGCGCGATCCTGGCTCACCGGCCGGAGCGGGTCCTGGCGATGAGCTTTGATCACTTTCTCGCGCCGCTGGGATGGGGCGTCCCGCTACCGGCAGACGCTCTGGTCTCGGGCATCTTTTTCCGGCCCACGCTCCACTACGACGCCATCGGATCTCCTTCGACGTCGCTGCGGGAGCGGGCCGAGCGCACGCTAAAGCGACTGCTCACCCGACGCGCTCTACGCCACCCGGCCTTCGACACACTGTTCAGCCTGGACCCGACGGCTGTGCCTGCGCTCCAGGCGCTTGGCCCGAACGTGGCGCTTCTCCCCGACCCGGTCCCGGAGGAGCCCGTTCTCCGCCCTCGCAACGAGGTCCGCGCGGATCTCGGCATCGAACCGGGGCGCACGCTCTTCCTGTTGGCGGGCGGTCTGGACGACCGCAAGGGACCTCTGGAAACGCTCCGGGCGCTCCTCGCGCTCGCGCCAGAGGCCCAAGCGCGTACTGCGGTGGCCTTTATGGGGCGCGTTGGCGCCGATGTCCGGGACCGATTCGACGCGCTTGCCGACGAGGTTCGGGGCTCGACCGCCGTGCAACTCGTCGTGCGCGACGCGTTCGTGCCGACGGGCGAGATGCAGACG
The DNA here is from genome assembly GCF_002257665.1 of Rubricoccus marinus. Taxonomy (NCBI): domain Bacteria; kingdom Pseudomonadati; phylum Rhodothermota; class Rhodothermia; order Rhodothermales; family Rubricoccaceae; genus Rubricoccus; species Rubricoccus marinus. The sequence continues at coordinate 2,121,937 of NZ_MQWB01000001.1, forward strand.
GTGGTGGCGGCGGCGGACGTGCTTCTCGTTCCGTACGTGAAGCACGTGGGCTCCAGCGGCTTTTTGATGCGTGCCGCTGGCGCCGGCGTGCCGGTCCTCTCCCAGGCGTGGGGCGCGATGGGTCACCTCGTGCGCGAGCACGGCCTCGGTCAGACAGTCGACCCGACAGACACCCGAGCCCTCGCCACGTCGCTCTCGCGAGCCAGCCAGACGCCAGAGGCGGGGTTCGACCCGGAGGGAGCGGCCCGCTTTGCCGCCCGGTTTACGGTCCAGGCGTACACGGAGACCATCCTCAACCGCCTGGCGCCATGACCGCGTGTGTACTCTGGGCGAGGTTCGGCCCTTACCACATCGCACGCCTGGCCGCAGCACACGGCTATTTCGACGCGCGAGGCGGTACGCTTGTCGGGATGGAGGTCGCGGGTGACGATGCGACGTACGCGTGGGACACCGAAGGCGAGTCCCCTTTCCCGCGGACCTGCGCGTTCCCCGACCGGACGGTCGAGGCGATCCCGAACGCCGAAATGGCGCGCGGAATCACCGAGGCGCTGGACCGCTTGGATCCCTCCGCCGTCGCCTTTGCGAGCTACTCCACGCCCGACGCGCTCGCGGCGCTCGCCTGGTGCCGGCGCAAGAGGCGCACGGCGGTCATGATGTTCGACAGCCGCGCGGAGGACGCGCCCCGGAGCGTGCCGCGGGAAGCGCTCAAGCGCGCGCTGGTCTCGGGCGTTGACGCCGCGCTCGTGGCGGGGACTCAGAGCCGCGCCTACGCTCGCGCCCTGGGCATCCACGAAACGTACGCGCCGCTGGACGTCGTGGACAACGCTTCGTTCGCCTCTGGAGCCGAGCAACCCCGGCCGGCCCTCGCGCCCGACGGGCCGTACTTCCTCGCGTCTGGCCGATTCGTGGGACGCAAGAACCTCTCCACGCTGCTTCGGGCGTACGCGACGTATCGAACGCGGAGCGACGTGCCGTGGCCGCTTGTGTTGCTCGGCGACGGGCCCGAACGCGAGCCTCTGGCGGCCCTCGCCGGCGAAGGCGTGACGTTCGCGGGGTTCCAGCAGCGCGACGCGCTCCCGGCGTTTTACGGCCACGCCGGGGCGTTCGTCCACTCCGCGACGCAGGACCAGTGGGGACTGGTCGTAAACGAGGCGATGGCGGCAGGCCTGCCACTGCTCGTCTCGACCGGCGCAGGATGCGCGCCCGACCTCGTGGAAAACGGTGAGAACGGCTGGACGTTTTCGCCAGAGGCCGAGGACGATCTTGCCGCCCTCCTCTCCCGCACCGCCGCCCTCGCTCCCGAGGTGCGCCAGAGGCTTGGTCAACGCTCGCGCGAGATTGTGGCGAGCTTCCGGCCGGAGGACTTCGCTGAGGGCCTCTGGCGGGCGTGCCTCACGCCTTCCAAGCGGGCGTTCCCGCTCCGCTGTCGCCTCGCGCTCGCCGCCCTCGCGCGCCGCGATCCTCGCGCGTACCACGCCATCCCGGACTGATGCACCTCGCGTTTCTCGCGCTTCAAGACCCCACGGACCCCGCGGCGTTCTCGGGCATCCCGTTCCGGGTCGCGCGCCACCTCCGCGCGGCGCTTGCAGAGCGAGGGGGGCGCTTGAGCACCGTCGGTCCCCTCCATGAGGGCGCCCCGCTGAGCGGGAAGGTCACCAAGCTGAAACACCGGCTGGCGGGCCGGGGGTACCTGGGACACCACACGTGGTTGTCCACGCGCGCGATGAGCCAGCGCGCCAACGAGGCCATTCAGCGGCTCCAGCCCGACGCCGTCCTGTGCCTCTCTTCCCTCCCCTTTGTGGACCTCGATCCGTCCGTTCCCGCGGCCTTCTGGGTGGACGGGACGTTCGAGATGAACCTCGAGTACTACAGCGACTACAGCGGGTTGGCGGACGACAACGTGCGCCAGGGGCTGGAGACGGACCGCGCCGGGATCGCCCGGGCGGACCTCGCGCTGTACGCGTCCGAGGCCGCGGCAGCGTCCGCGATCGGCTACTTCGGCGCGGATCCGGAGCGCGTACACGTTGTCCCATGGGCGGCCAACCTCGATGCTCCCCCTTCGCGCGAAGACGCTGAGCGCGCGCTCGCGGGCCGACGCTCGGACCGGGCGCAGCTCCTGTTTCTGGGCAAAGACTGGTTTCGAAAAGGGGGCGACCGCGCCGTACGCGTAGCCGAGGAGATGACGGCGCTCGGCCTTCCCACCATGCTCCACGTTGCCGGTGCGCACCCGCCTCTGGCGCCCGAAGCCCAAGGCGTGGCTGTAGAGGGGTTTCTGTCGAAGGACGACCCCGCACAACGCCAGAGGCTTTTAGCGCTGCTCCACGACAGCCACTTTCTGCGCATGCCGGTGCGGGCCGAGGACTTCGGATGCGTCTTCGCCGAGGCGGGCGCGTACGCGCTCCCGTCGATCTCCACCCGAACCGGGGGCGTTCCCAGCGCCGTCGGCGACGGCGGCTTGCTGTTCGCGCCAGAGGCCACCCCGCAAGAGATCGCGGCTGACGCGGTCGCTCTGCTTCGCGACAGAGACCGGTACTTTGCTCTCGCGCAGGCGGCTCGAGATCGCTACGAGCAGGAGACAAACTGGGACACCGTCGTTCGGCGCGTCTTGGACCTTTTGGAGCCGCTCGTATGAGTTCCGTCGCGATCGTCGGCCGATTTCCGCCGCCGCTGGACGGTCAGGCGGTGGTCACCCGCACCCTCGCCGATCTGTTGGACCGTGAGCACGGCGGGACGCTAGACGTGCGCCGCTTCAACCTTTCGGCTCCGGAGGGCGACCAGATCAGCGACGTCTCGCGCGGTGACCGACTAAAGCACTACCTCGGTGCCGGTGCACGGCTTCGCACGTGGGCGTCCTCCCTCCCGGCTGGCCCCATTCTCTGGCCGTCCGTTTCTCCCAGCGTGATGGGACACCTGAGAGACGTGGGAACGGTCCTGCCCGCGCTCGGCCGCGAGCGCGAAGTGTACGCCGTCGTCCACCGGGGGGACTTCCACACACAGTTCGAGCACCCCTTGACGCGGTGGACGGCACCGGGGCTCATCCGGCGCCTCGCCGGGGTTGTGTTCCTCTCGCACGGGCTCGCCGAACGCTGTGCCCAGTGGATCCCCCCTGAGAAGCGCATCGTCGTCCACAACACCATCGGGCCAGACGTGGAGGTTCCCCCAGAGGCGGCGCGCGCGAAGTCTGAGCGGTCGGTTTCTGGCCGACCGGTGCGGGTGCTTTTCCTGTCGGGGATGATCCCAAGCAAAGGCTACCTCGTGGTGCTGGACGCGATCGCGGAGTTGCAGCACCGCGGCGTCGAGGTCGAGGCAACGTTTGCAGGCCGCTGGCTCAGCGCGGAAGACGAGCGCGCGTTCTGGACGCGGGCCCACGCCCCTGGCGCTGCGCGCGCGGTCCGGCACCTCGGCGGCGTCAGCGATCGGGCGGAGATCCAGCGGCTCTACCTCGATGCGGACTTTTTCGTGCTGCCCACGACGTACCCCATCGAAGCGCAGCCTCTCACCATTATCGAGGCCTTGAGCGCCGCGACTCCCGTCATCGCGACGCGTCACGCCAGCATCCCGGAGATGATCGAGGACGGCGTGAGCGGACGGTTTGCCGCGCCAGACGCCAACGCGCTCGCGGACGCCGTCGAAGCCTCGATGGAGCCCAATGTATGGTTCGCCCTGTCGCGTGGAGCCCGCGCGCGCTACGATGCCGCGTTCGCGCCAGAGGCCGTCCGCGCTCAGTGGATGGAGCTTCTGGCGCACATGCGCCCCGCTTCTCTGCACGCATGACCCGTCTCCTCTGGCTCGCCATTCTCGCCGCCGCCCCGTTTCTGTGCCTGCGGGCGCAGACGCCAGCCGCTCTCCCGGAGAACGTCCTCTTCGACGACTTCGACTACGCCTCGACGGAGTGGGAGCAGATGATGACGGGCACACCTCCCGCTGCCAGAGGCCCGTACGGCTCGCTGTATGGCCCGAATGAGTGGGTGGTGTCCGCCTCTGGCGAGACCGCGGAGCGCCGGCTGTGGTATCGGTACGCCTGGCAAGAGGGTGGCCCTCCCCAACCCGAGCGTCAGCTGAAGACCAGCACAAACGGGCTGCTGTTCTCGATGATGCCAGGGCGCCACCTCGCGGATGGATGTCCGGACACCACCGGAGGACCGTTGCCCGTGCTCCCCCAGCAGATCGCTTCGGGGTTCTCTGCTCGGCGTGGCACGTGGGCATCGCACGTCAATCTGGGGACCCTCCCGTCACCAGAGCGCGCAGCGATGATCAACGCCTTCTGGCTGCTCTCACCGACGGTCGGCGTTGTTCGGCAACCCGACGGCTCGGATGTCCGGATCACAAACGAGGTAGACCACGAGTGGAACAACCGCTTTCTGGGTTCTTCTCAGGCGTACCTCTTCTCCTCAACGGGCAGCACGCTCGGCACGCAAGGCCTCGGGCGGAAGGCGCCGATGGGCACGCCTCTGGCGCCGCCGCCCCTGGGCATCAACTACGACCGCGAGATCGACGGCGCGGTCGCGGACTCGTGGTCGTGCCTCTACACGCGTGGCGAGACGCGGCTCTCGCTGGCGCCAGAGGCGTGCTCGGCGTTGCTTCAGGGCCGGCGCGTGCGCGGTCTCCCGGCTCCAGAGGGTGAGGTGTTCGCGACCTGGCTGATCCACATCGGCGACGACGGGACGCGGTTTACCCTCGTTTCGGACGGCTGGGGCGGGCGGCTAGAAATGGAATCGTCCCGCCTCTCGCCGCCGACGCAGTTGGAGGTGTTCACGCTCTTTAGCCAGCACTTCAGCCCGGGCGACCACACGACCGGGTGTGGCCTTGGGCCCGCTCTCCAGCGGGAGTATCCCTTTGAGGTCGACTGGTTTCTGTACTCCCCACGCCCCGATCTCGAGCGCGACGAAGCAGTCCGCGTGGTGTCGCAGATCCGTAGTCGCGGCGTCTCCCGCCTCGCCACGATCCCGGGAGCCCGGCTGGAGCGGCCCGAGCGGCCTCTCGTGGGCCACGCGTCGGACTGGGGCTTTGGCGCCTGGACCACGCCGCTCTCACTGGATGTCCGCGCCCCGAGGCATATGGCGTGGGGAGAAACGGCGACGCTTCTAGCGCTGCCACCTGCACGGCACGGCGCGTTCCGCACCACGTGGACGCTCGCCACGCGCTACGAAGACGGCCGGTACGAACGCGAGACCCGGACGGAGGCCTTCGCCCTCCCGTTCACCTTCGCCTCTGGCGTGCGCACGACGCTGGTTCACGTTCGGCTCGAAGAGGTTAACGAGTCCAATCAGACGGTCCGCAACGAGACCGTTCAACCCGTAGAGCACGTGTTCATGATCCACCGCCGAGACTAGACGCGGATCACGCCAGAGGCTAGGCCGTCCCCGTCGAGCCGAAGCCGCCCACCCCGCGCTCGGTCGCGTCCAGGCTCTCCGCCGGCGTGAACCGGACCTGCTCGTACCGCGCGACGACGAGTTGCGCGATCCGCTCGCCTCTGGCGACGTGGAACGTTTCCGGGCCGTGGTTGATGAGCAGCACGCCCACCTCGCCGCGGTAGCCGCTGTCGATCGTTCCAGGGCTGTTCAGAACGGTGACGCCGTGCTTGAAGGCGAGGCCTGATCGGGGCCGCACCTGGCCTTCGGTGCCAGCAGGCAGTGCAATCTTGAGCCCGGTCGGCACGAGCGCGAACGCGCCGGGCGCGAGCGCGAGAGGCTTGCCCTCGGGCACCGCCGCGCGGAGGTCGAGGCCGGCCGCGTCGGGCGTGGCGTGGGCGGGGAGTTGGAGGCCCTCGCCGTGAGGCAGGACGGTAACGGGTACGTCGGTCATGCCGGAAACTAGAACGGGAGCGGCCGTCGTGACCGCTCCCGCTCGTGGAGTCTCAGCGCCTCTGGTGCGCGAAGGCGTGGCCTCTGGCGCCAGAGGCGGCGTGGAATCAGTGGCCGCGGCCGCCCATCGAGATCTCGGCTTTCTCCATCATCCGCTTGAACGGGCCAGCGGCGAAGAAAAAGACGAGACCGGAGAGGATCGAGATGGCAGCGATAAAGCCGAAGAAGCTCGGCCCTTCGAGCGATCCGGAGAAGCTGGCCACGAAGCCGGCGAGGAAGTTGCCGACGGAGGAGCCGAGGAACCAGACACCCATCATGAGCGAGGAGACGCGGGCCGGAGCCAGCTTCGTCATCGCGCTCAGGCCGACGGGCGACAGGGTGAGCTCACCCAACGTGTGCAGCAGGTACGTCAGCACCAGCCACATCGGGCTCACCAGCGCGCCACTCGCCGACGCAGCCGAGGCGCCGATCATGACCACGAAGCCCAGGCCGACGAAGACGAGGCCGATGCCGAACTTGACCGGGCTGGACGGATCCTGATTGCGACGACCGAGCCAGAGCCAGATGCCCGCCACGAGCGGCGCGATCGTGAAGATGAACAGCGCGTTGATGGACTGGAAGAACGACGCCGGGATCTCGAGCCCCAGGAAGCCGCGCTCCGTGTTCTCGTTCGCGAAGATGTTGAGGCTGGAGCCCGCCTGCTCGAAGGCGAGGAAGAACATCACGGCTCCGAAGAACAGCAACCCGATCAGGTAGAGCCTCTTGCGCTCCAGATCGGTCCAGTACTTCCGCGTGAACAGCCAGCCGAAGAGGCCCACCACGATGGCGACGAGGATCACGGAGTAGATCCGCGTGATGGTCGTTTCGTTGAGCGCGTAGAGGCCCATCGCCGAGAGCGCGTAGATGCCTCCCAGGAGCGCGAGCGTTGCCGCGATGCCGATGCCAAAGAGGCGCGTGCTCGCGGGCTTCTCCGCCTGGGCGTCAGGCGCGAGGTGCCCGATCTCGCCGAGGTTTCTGCCCATCACCACGTAGACGATCATGCCGATCACCATGCCGACGCCAGCGGCTGCGAAGCCGAGGTGCCAGTTGATGTTCTCGCCGAGGTAGCCGCAGATCAGCGGCGCCGCGAACGCGCCGATGTTGATGCCCATGTAGAAGATGGTAAACCCGGCGTCGCGGCGGGCATCCTTCTCTGAGTACAGCTGCCCGACCATCACCGAGATGTTCGGCTTGAGCAAGCCGGTACCGATCACGATGAGCCCAAGGCCCGCATAGAACGCGGCGATCCCGGGGACGGCCATCGTGAAGTGGCCCAGCGAGATGATGATGCCGCCCACGAGGACGGATTTCCGCTGACCGAGCAGGCGGTCCGCGATCCAACCGCCCGGCAGGTTGACCAGGTACACGAGGCTCGTATAGAGGCCGTAGATCAGCGCCGACTTGGCGACGTCGTAGCCCAGGCCACCGTTCGCGGTCTCCGCTGTCATGAACAGCACGAGCAGGGCGCGCATGCCGTAGTACGAGAAGCGCTCGAACATCTCCGTAAAGAAGAGGTTGCCCAGCCCAACAGGGTGGCCGAAGAAGCGCGTGTCGTTGACAGCGAGGGCGCCTCCGGCGTGGCCGGGAGCGATTTCGTGGGCGGCGAGGTCGCTCGCCGCTTCGGAGTCGGGTCCTTTCATGAGGGGTCGGTCGGGGTGATCGGGTTGGCGCCTGGGCGCGGGGATACAGAGAAGCCGGGCGAAGATACCATGTGGTAACACGCCCTCTGACGTCCCCGTCCGTGCCCACTCCGTTCTGCCCCGCCTCTGGCGGGCCGCTACGGTTGGATGTCCAGGACCCGTGCCGCGAGCGCGTGCGGCGCGCGCGCTGCGCTGTCCATTTCATGCACCGCCGCCGCTAGCCTCTGGCGGCGCTCCCCGCTCCAGAACGTCTCGCGCCAGAGGCCTTCGACGAGCCGGCGCACGCGGCGGCGTAGCCGTTCCTCTCGCAATGCGTCCCACTCCGACTCTAGCCGGCTGCGATGCGCGTCCAATGCGCCCATCAATCCGTCGATGTTCTCGCCGTTGAGCGCGGACGTTTTGACGACGGTTGGGTTCTCGCCAGAGGCCCCAACGGCCTGCGCCGCGGGCGCCCGCAGGTGCATCATCTGGCGAAGCGCGCGGACCATCGCGCCCGCCTCCGGGTGGTCGGCCTTGTTGACGCAGAACACGTCGGCGACTTCCATGAGGCCTGCTTTCATCGCCTGGACCGCGTCGCCGCTTTCGGGCACGAGGACGACAAGCGTGGTGTCGGCGGTGTCCGCCACGTCGATCTCGCCTTGCCCCACGCCGACGGTTTCGAGCAGGACGACGTCGAAGCCCGCCGCGTCGAACACGTCGCACGCGGCCTCGGCCGCCTCGGCCAGGCCCCCGAGCGCGCCTCTGGCGGCGAGGCTGCGCACAAACACGCCGTCGTCCTCCACGCGGTCGGCCAGGCGCACGCGGTCGCCGAGCAGCGCGCCGCCGGTGAACGGGCTGGACGGGTCCACCGCCACCACCGCCACCGTCTGGCCTCTGGCGCGAAGCGCCGAAACCAGCCGGTCCGTTAGCGTGGACTTCCCAGCGCCCGGCGGGCCCGTGATGCCGATGCGCCACGCGCGGCCCGTGTCGGGATAGAGCGCGTCCACTAGATCAGCCGCGCCCGGCAGCGCGTTCTCCACCGCCGTGAGGGCGCGAGCGATGGTCCGCCTCTGGCGAGAGCGGACGCCAGAAGCGAGGTCGAGGGCGGAATCAGGCACGGTGCAAAAGTCGGGTCGCGCAAGCTCTCACCTCGCGCGGATTCGCGCCAGAGGCAATCAGTGGCCGCCCGCTCGCGTGTACGAATCAGAGCCCAAGACGGGCGTCTCAAACGCCCGGGCACGGACCCTTTGAATCCCGGCGTTGTATACTGGATCAAACGATATCAACCCCTCAGAAATGCTTCGCAACGCGCTTTTTGCCGCCTTCCTCGGCGTCCTCGCCAGCGGCCCCGCCCTCGCGCAGAGCGACTCCGACCGAGCCGCCGACGCCCTGATCTCTCAGGACCTCTCGCAAGACGGTAGCACTGCCTACTTCAGCCAGGCGTGGCTGATGGACACGATGGAAAAGCGGACCTCGGAGAGCATCCGTGACGTGCCGCGCGTCTACTACGACTACTACGTGGTCCCCGAGGGATCCAACCGGCTGGAGGCCCGGCTCTCGCTCTACCGCCAGTACGGCAACCGCGATGTTGTGAAGCCGCTGCTGTGGCTGCTCAACCGGAACGACCTTGAGGACCTCAGCCCCGGCGATACGCTGGTGGTGCCGAGCGCGTTCGGCCTGGACTTCCGCGCGTACTCCCCGTTCCCGCGCTACTACCCCGGCGCGCGCGAACTGGAGAAGATCGTGATCCTGAACAAGACCGTGCAGTCCTGGGCGGCTTACAGCTTTGGCGAGCTCCAGCGGTGGGGCCTCATCAACACCGGTGCGGAAAGCGGACGCACGCCGAGCGGACGGTTCAACGTCAACTGGAAGCAAGATTACCGCGTGAGCACGCTTAGCCCCGGCTACGGCTCCAGCCGCCCCGATGCCGAACTGTGGGAGATGCATTGGGTGATGAACCTCCACGAGCGGCGCGGCATTCACATGCACCAGTACGCGCTCCCGACGGCCGGTCCTGCATCCCACGGTTGCATCCGCCTCTTGGAGCCGGACGCGAAGTGGCTCTACTCGTGGACCGACACCTGGGAGAAGACCGGTGGCGACCACATCTCCTCCGTCGGGGCCACGATCCACGACCAGGGCACGATGGTGCTCATCATCGGCAGTGACATCAGCGAGCCCCCTCAGCCGTTTATGCGCCGTAAGGACTACCCGGTGATCCGCATGGTGGACCTTCCCCCGGACCCGTACATGGTCCCGGCCGGAACGGACCAGCAGGAGCGGTTCGACCGCAAGCGGTCCTCGTCCGCTCCCTGACCCCGGCCTGCCGCCGACAGCACCGCCTCTGGCTTTCCGCCAGAGGTCAGCGCGGGCGTCCAAACACCTGCGTCCAGTAGTTGGACTCGCGCGCGGCGCCCAGTTCGGTAAAGGTCGGGTCCATGATGGCGCTGCAGTGAGCGGGGCTCTGCAAGAGAGCGTCCACGACGCTGCGGACCGGGACATCCATGAGCGCGAGGTTCTCGCCTACGCTCCGCCACGCGTATCCTGCACGGCTCGCGCGGTCTCCGACGCGGCTTCCGTCGCTGCCTGTGTGAGAGAAGCGGCCTGTAGAAGCCATGTCGCGCGAGTGGTGGCGCGCCGCTCGGTGGAGCGCTCCGTCCCACGCGAGAGGCTGCACGGCGTCTTTCCACGTGTCGCCGCAGCTTCGTCCCTCGGCGCGCGCGGCGTTGACCGCCACCAACATCTCAGTCCAGGCCTCCCCACTAGTGGAGGTGGTCGGATCACTGGAGGGGTCCGTCAGGAGGTCCGCCACCTCGCAGCCGCTGAGGGCAAAGAGGGCAGCAAGAAGAACGAGGCGAGACATGGGCAGAGAATCGGTCCGATGCGGCCAGGGTATCGGCCGTTTGGGGGTGTGCCGCATGACTTGCGCACAAGGTCACGCGGAGTTGACGCCAGAGGCTCTCTGCCCGAAGGCCTCTGGCGCAGAACCTACCCCCCTACCGAGAGCGTGGCCCGGACGGGGACGGTCGTCGGCGGGAGGCACACGCTGTCGTTGCAGACCGCGAAGCGGATTTCAGCTCCTACGCGGTGCCGTCCGGACGCGCGCGTGGTGACGTGGAGCCCCTGCGAGACGCGCGCGGTCCCGGAGTGGTAGGTGTAGCTCTCCTTCAGGATCTCGTCGTACTTCTCCTGCGGCCGCGTCTGTCGGAGCCCGCCTCTGGCGCTGACGCCGGTCGGAAGTGCGCCAATGGTGAGCGTCAGCGGGATGCCCGAAGGCGACTCGGCGGCGTAGAGGCGCCATCCGTCCGCGATGGTGGCGGACGCCACGAACCGCGCTTCCCCCGCGTCCTCGCCGGGCACGATGCGCGCGGTCCACGTCACGAGGTCGGTCGCCCGAAGCGGGCCCGAGGAGGAGCTTTGAGCGCTCGCGCCAGAGGCGAATGCGAGCAGGGCGATAGCGGTGAGCAGGCGAATCACAACCGAGCAGGTGGGGACGAAAGAGAGGCGAACGTCGCGAGGGGCTCGAAACGTACAGCGCCCGCCCCGGGGTCCGGAGCGGGCGCTGAAGCGGGTGAGGCGCGGACCGCGCGCCTCTGGCGCCAGAGGCTAGATGGTCTCCTCGTTGGGGACCACCTTGACCTTGACCTCCGCCGTGTGCTCCGGGGAGATCCGGACCGTTGCGGGGTAGACGCCCACGGTCTTGATGTCCTCGGTCAGCGTGATCTTGCGGCGGTCGACGGGCAGGCCCTGGGCTTCGAGGCCCTCGGCGATCTGCTGCGTGGTGATCGATCCGAAGATGCGATCCTCCTCGCCGGTCTTCATCGCGATGACAACCTCGGTGCCTTCGAGCTTGGCCGCGAGTTGCGCGTCCTTCTCGCGACGGGCTTCGAGCTTGTGCTCCTGCTGCCGGCGCTCCTCGGTGTAACGCTTCACGTTGGACTTGCTCGCGATGACCGCGAGCTGGCGGGGCACGAGGAAGTTGCGCCCGTATCCGTTCTTGACCTCGACGACGTCGCCCCGAAGGCCGAGCGTGTCGTGGTCCTCAGTCAGAATGACTTTCATATCAGTGTTCGGTGTTCGGTTGTCGGCTGTCGGTGTTCAGCGGCCGAGGCCTCTGGCGGCGCGGGGCCGCTCATGCTGAGCACCGAGCACCCAAAAACCGATGACTACTTGACGTTGTCGGCGACGAAGGGCAGAAGGGCGCAGTGACGGGCGCGCTTGATGGCGGTCGTCAGCTGGCGCTGGAACTTGGCGGAGACTCCGGTCATGCGACGCGGGAAGATCCGGCCCTGCTCGTTGATGTACTGCTTGAGCGTCTCGACGTCCTTGTAGTCGATGTACTCGATACCGGCGGCCTTGAACGGGCAGCTCTGGCGCTCGTGACGCGCACCGGGCGCCGCGATGCGCTCCAGGGTGTCGTTCGTGGAGCCCGCCATGAGGGTGGCGGCCGTCTTGGGGTCCACCGCCTTCTTAACGATCTCGCGGTCGCTCTGCTCGGCGATCTGCTCGACCTGCGTCGCGGGGGCGTCGTCGGTGGGGGCGCTAACGCCCTCCATCGCGGTGGTTTTCGGGGTTGGAGTGACTTCCATCGGAGGGATCGGTTAGGCGGATTCGGTACGGGTGGGCATCTTCGGCGCGTCGCCCGTCTTCATGGCTTCGTAGTGGCGCGCCATCTTCGCGTCGTAGCGAAGGAGGAGGTGCCGCATGATGTCGTCGTTGATGCGCAGGGCGCGATCGAGACGGGCGATGAACTCGCCGGGCGCCGAGAAGTTGACGATCACGTAGTAGCCGTTCCGCTTCTTCTCGATGGGGTAGGCCAGCCGCTGGCTGCCTTGGACGTTCGTGTTGTCGATGGTCGCCTCGTTCTCCTTGAGGTAGGCATCGACGCGCTTGACGATGTCAGCGGTCTGCTCCTCGTTGAGAACAGGGTTGATGATGTACATCAGTTCGTACATCGGGGGCTTGGTAGCCATTGGGCGTGCGGGCAGTCCCGCGGGTGTCCCTGTGGGATACGTGTGGAGTCCGGCCGGTCCCGGTCTCTCCGGGCGGCCGACGTATGCCCGCCAGAGGCGCAGCGCGCGCCGAGGCAGGCAGGGGCCTCTGGCGACGTGGCGCCAGCGACGGACACAAAACTAGGAAACCGAGCCCTGCAGGCGGGTGCATGGGGGGTGAATTGGCAACGGTTGTTGCGTCCGCCGATGGATCCCCCGAGAGGCCTCTGGCGCCAGAGGCGGTGTGCAGCGCACCCTTTGTGAGGCCTACGACGCTCCGCAAGAAGGCGAAGCAGAGGCGCCCAGCCGCCCCGTCCCCGATCTTAGAAGCTCATCGCTACCGGCCGGGGCGCCGTCGGCGCCGTCGTGATTCTCGGAAGCGGACCCCTTCGCTTCCCCGCTCGCCTTCGCTGTAGGCCCTCTTGGGCCTCCGGCGCCAGAGGCTGAGCCCACGACGCATGACGTTCGACGATTTCAACCTTTCCCCCGCCGTCCGCAAGGGCGTGCAAGACGCGGGATACACCACGCCCACCCCCGTCCAGGCGGCGACGCTCCCCCACGGCCTCAAAGGCATCGACGTGGTCGGCGTGGCGCAGACGGGGACGGGCAAAACGGCGGCCTTCGTGCTGCCCATCCTGGACTACCTGGAGCGCGAGCCCTCGAAGGGATCCGGGCGCCAGCGGCCCATCCGTGCGCTCGTGGTCACGCCCACGCGTGAGCTGGCGATCCAGGTGACGGACGCCGCGAAGACGTACGGCAAGCACACCTCCATCCGCAGCGCGACGATCTACGGTGGCGTAAGTAAGGGCAAGCAGCGCGAGGCCATTCGCCGAGGCACCGACCTGGTCGTCGCCACCCCCGGCCGCCTGCTGGACTTTATGGGCGAGGGCGTGATCGACCTCTCCAAGGTGGACGTGCTCGTGTTGGATGAGGCCGACCGCATGTTCGACATGGGCTTCATCAAGGACGTGCGCAAGATTGTTGCCGCCGTGCCGGAGCAGCGCCAGACGATGCTGTTCTCGGCCACGATGCCCAAGGCTATCCAGGAGCTTGCGAAAAGCATCCTTTACAAGCCCGAGACCGTGGAGGTGGGCCAGCGGCGGGACCCGGCGGCGACCGTGACGCAACGCGCCGTTCGCATCGCGGAGGCGGAGAAGCAGGCGTTGCTGCACCACATCATCGAGACCGAGGACGTGCAGAAGATCATCGTCTTCTCCCGCACGAAGTACCGCGCCGACCGCATCAAGAAAAAGCTGGACCGCGCGGGCTACAGCGCCATCGCCATCCATTCTAACCGCAGCCAGGGGCAGCGCCAGCGCGCGCTCAAGGGCTTCGAGGGCGGCGAGTACCAGATCATGGTCGCGACCGACATCGCCGCCAGAGGCATCGACATCGACGGCGTCTCGCACGTTATCAACTTCGACACGCCGAACATCCCGGAGGACTACATCCACCGCATCGGCCGAACAGGCCGCGCGGAGACGACGGGCGACGCGATCTCCTTCATCTCGGCACCGGAGAACGACAACCTCCGCGCGATCGAGAAGCACACCGGCCGTGAGATCGAGCAGGTGACCTACGAAGGCTTCGACGCGCCCGCGATGAGCGAGGCCATCCAGAAGGCCTCTGGCGGTAAGGGCGGGAACCGGGGCGGTGGAAACCGCGGCGGCGGCCGGGCCTCTGGCGGCGCCGGCAAGGGCAACGGCCGCAAGCGCAGCTCCGGCGGCGGCAAGGGCCGCGGCCGAGGCTCTCGCAGCCGCTAACCGCTCCGGCCTCTGGCGGTGACGCCAGAGGCCGCTACCCAACCAGGAACGGGTTCGAGCGGCGCTCGGCGCCGACCGTCGTGCTCGAGCCGTGGCCGGAGTAGACGACCGTCTCGTCGGGGAGCGTGAGGAGTTGCTCGCGGATGGACGCCAGGAGCGTGGCGGTATCACCGCCCCACAGATCCGTGCGGCCGATGGAGCCCTGGAACAGCACGTCGCCGCCGATGACCTGGCCGTTGGCGTGGTCCACGAACACGACCGAACCCGGCGAGTGGCCGGGCGCGTGGCGCACCTCCAGCGTGGATTCACCTAGTTCGATCTGGTCACCGTGCGCGAGGTCGCGCGTCGGCGCGGGCGGCTCGGTCACGCGGATGCCGAACATCTCACCCTGAACGCGAGCGTTCTGCAGCAGCGGCAGGTCCGCCGGATGCATCGCCCAGCCTCCGCCCTCGGCGCCAGAGGCGTAGCGCGCCGCGAACTGCGAGCAGCCGAGGATGTGGTCCAGGTGTCCGTGCGTGAGCAGCAGGTGCCGGACGCGCAGCCCGTTGCGCTCGATGTAGCTGTGCACGCGGTCGCGCTCCTCGCCAGAGGCCGTCCCGGGGTCGACCACGGCCGCCTCGCCCGCGCTGTGGATGACGTAGGTGTTCTCGGGAAACGGGCCGACGGTAAAGGAGCGGACGGTCATGCGGGGACTGGGGACTGGGGACTGGGGACTGGGGACTGGAAGATCGCAGTTGGGCGGGCCTCTGGCGCTTCAGGGGATGCGTACTGCGTGATGCGGTAGGGGTAGCCACGAGGAGCCTTACCGGTCAGGTCCAGGTCCTAAACCGTTCGGTGCCGCGCTCGGCCTCTGGCGCCAGAGGCGGAACAAATCGGGCGGCGCCCCTCCTCATCCCTCATCCCTCATCCCTCATCCCTCATCCCTCATCCCTCATCCCTCATCCCTCATCCCTCATCCCTCCGCGATCCGCCGCAACTTGACGGAACGGATCCCGTGGTTGGGGTTTGATTGAAGCACGAACGACACCCGCCCCATGCGGTCCTCCACACCGCTAACCGCTCCCGCAGAAACCGCCGAGTTCGCTCGGTTCGCGGACTACCGCGAGTTGCTCAAACCCGGCATCGCCTCGTTCGTCGTCGTGATGGCGGCGGCGAGCTACCTGCTGGGCTCGGACGGCACGATCGTGTGGAAAACGCTGATCGGCCTGATGGTGGGGACGGGGCTGACCGCCGGCGGCGCGGGCACGCTCAACCACGTCGTGGAGCGGGACCTCGACGCCCGCATGGGCCGCACGCGCCAAAGGCCGGTGTCGGCCGGCCGCGTCTCGCCTCTGGCGGGAGCGCTCTACGGCATCGGGTGCGCTGTAGCGGGCGCGGTTGTCCTTGCGCTGACCACCAACCCGATCACGACCGCCCTCTCGGTCCTGACCGTCGGCCTGTACGTGCTGGTGTACACGCCGCTCAAGCAACGGACGGTCCACAACACGCTCGTCGGCGCGATCCCCGGCGCCCTCCCAGCGCTGGGCGGCGTGACGGCGGCCACGGGCTCGCTCAACACGACCGGCTGGGTGCTGTTCGGCATCCTCTTCCTGTGGCAGCTCCCGCACTTCTACGCCCTCGCGTGGGTGCTCCGCGAGGACTACCAGAAGGGCGGCTTCAAGATGCTCCCGAGCGCCAGAGGCGGGGTGCGCGCCACCACGAGCATCGCGCTCGTCTCCACGCTCGCGCTTCTCGTCGTAGGCATGCTGCCCGGCGCGACGGGCGCGGCCGGGATGCTGTACCTCGTCGGGATGGCCTTTATCGGGGTCGTGTTCACCATTCCCGCCTTCTCGTTTTACTCCGAGCCCAACGACGAGCGCGCACGGCGCCTTTTCCTCACGTCCGTGATCTGGGTCCCGTGCTTTTTCGCTCTCGTCGTCGCGGACGTGCTGCTGCGGTGGTAGGCCTCTGGCGCCAGGGGCCGTGAGCGCCGACCTCGCGCTGTGGGTCGAGGCCTACGGCGCGCTCGGCCTCGCAGGCGCGGCGTTTCTGGGGGCGACGCTCGTGCCGATCTCCTCCGAGGTCGCCTTCGTGGCTGCCCTGCGCCTCGGCATGGCGGCGCCAGAGGCGCTCCTCTGGGCGACGCTTGGCAACTCGCTCGGGTGCGCGCTGAACTACGTGCTCGGGCGGTGGGGCCGCGAGCGCATCGAGCCCAAGCTTCAGGCCTCTGGCGCAGGCCGGACCGCGCTTAGGTGGACGGAGCGGTTCGGCGTGCCGGCGCTGCTTCTCTCGTGGCTGCCCGTGATCGGCGACCCTTTGACGCTGGCGGCGGGCGTAGCGCGCGTGCGCCCGTGGGTGTTCATCGCGCTCGTGGTCTCGGTCCGTGGCCTCCGGTACCTCGCGCTCGTCCCGCTGGGCTAGGCCTCTGGCGCCAGAGGCATCCCGCTGCGGATCGTCGGCGGTTTCGAGACCGTCGGCGCACTGCGAACCTCGGGCGGAGAATCGGCGCGCAGGCCGCCCCTGAAAGCCCTTCCGGCTACCTTCACGCGATACGTTCCGGGCCACAGGCCCCCTCCCTCTCCTCAATCCCGACTCATGGCCGACCACATCTTCAAGAACTACATCAACGGCGAGTGGCGCGACGCCGCCTCTGGCGAGACGTTCGAGAGCCGCAACCCGGCGATCAACTCCGACCTCGTCGGCACCTTCCCCGCCTCTGGCGAGGCGGACGTGGCCGAGGCCGTCGCGGCGGCAAAGGCGGCCTTCCGCGAGTGGAGCCTGATGCCCGCGCCCAAGCGCGGCGAGATCCTCAAGCGCGTCGGCGACATCATGACCGAGCGCAAAAGCGAGATCGCGCACGCGATGACGCGCGAGATGGGCAAGCCCTTTTTCGAGACCAAGGGCGACGTGCAGGAGGCCATCGACACGGCCTACTACGCGATGACGATGGGCCGCCAGCTCTTCGGCCACACGGTCCCGAGCGAGATGTCGAACAAGTTCAACATGACCGTCCGGCGCCCCATCGGCGTCTGCGGCCTCATCACGGCCTGGAACTTCCCCGTCGCCGTCCCGACGTGGAAGATGTTTCCCGCCATCCTGAGCGGCAACACCGTTGTGTTCAAGCCCAGCGAGGACGCCCCGCACTCGGGCGCGCTTCTCGTGCAGGTGATGCACGATGCCGGCGTTCCTAAGGGCGTCGTCAACCTGGTGCAGGGCGCGGGCGTGACCGGCCAGGCGATCGTGGACCACCCGGACGTGGCCGCTATCTCCTTTACCGGCTCCTCGGAGACCGGCGCGAAGATCGCCGCCGACGCTGCGGCACGGCACGCGCGCGTCAGCCTGGAGATGGGCGGGAAGAACCCGGCCATCGTCATGGAGGACGGCGACGTGGACCTCGCGATGGAGGGCCTCATCTGGGGCGCCTACGGCACGACCGGCCAGCGCTGCACCGCCACGAGCCGCCTCATCGTCCACGAGGACGTACACGACGACTTAGTGGAGCGCATCATCGCCAAGGCGAGCACGCTCAAGCTGGGCTATGGCAACGACTCCGACACGGAGATGGGCCCGCTCATCAACCAGAAGGCGCTCGACAAGGTGACCGGCTACATGGACGTCGCCCGCGAGGACGGCGCGACGATCGCGATGGGCGGTGAGCGCGCCTCTGGCGAAGGCCTGGACGACGGCTACTTCTTCCAGCCGACGCTCCTCACGGGCGTCACCCGCGATATGCGCGTGGCGCGAGAGGAGATCTTCGGGCCGGTCCTCTCGGTCATCAAGATCAAGAGCTTCGACGAGGCCATCGAGGTCGCCAACGACGTCGCTTTTGGCCTCTCCAGCGCGATCTACACCCGCGACGTGGCCCGCGCCTTCCGTGCGCTGCGCGACATCGACGCCGGGATCACGTACGTCAACGGCCCGACCATCGGCGCCGAGGCGCACATGAGCTTCGGCGGCGTCAAAGCCACCGGCAACGGCCACCGCGAAGGCGGCTGGGAGGTCTACGACTTCTACACCGAAACCAAGACCTGCTACATCGACTTCTCCGGCGGCCTCCAGCGCGCGCAGATCGACAACTACGACGACTAGCCTCTGGCGACCCCGTCTCGCGCCAGAGGCGCTTCCGGCCCGGCTCTCTCCATAGAGCCGGGCCTCTTTTGTAGGCGCTAGAGGCGGAGCCTGCGGCTGCGCAGATAGGCCTGCGGGGACCGAGCCGACGCCTAGCAAACAAATTCAGCCTCTGGCGGTAGAACGGTCTCACATCCGCACCGCCCATGCCCGAGACCGAAACGCGAACCGTCACCCAGGAAGTCCTTTTTCAACTTGCCCGGATCCCCGGCGCCGTCCACCGGGATGACCTCGCGAAAGCCGCGGGGACCACGCCGGACTACGCCGGGCGCGTGCTCGGCAAGCTCGTACAGACCGGGCACGCGGCACGCGTGGGTCGCGGCACGTACAAGCTGACGCGTAACGTAAAGCAGTAGCGCCAGAGGCCTCTGGCGGCGGGGCTTCACCAGAGCGGGACCGGGGTTTCATGGACAATCTCCTGGGGTTCCAATACCTTCCAGGAGCGCGCCGCGCCTCGCCCACCATACCCGCTCCGCATGTCCGCCCAGATCGACCCCAGCCTCGACGCCCCCGCCCGCGTCGCCGTCCGCCTTCTCGAAGCCGACCACATCTCGCTGGGCCGCGCCGCCGAACTCGCCGGGACCGACGTCCGCGGCATGCTGGACGCGATGGGCTAC
This sequence comes from Rubricoccus marinus, assembly GCF_002257665.1. Lineage (NCBI taxonomy): Bacteria > Pseudomonadati > Rhodothermota > Rhodothermia > Rhodothermales > Rubricoccaceae > Rubricoccus > Rubricoccus marinus. The sequence goes on from NZ_MQWB01000001.1 coordinate 2,140,877, forward strand.
GACCTCGTCCCCGTCGTGATCGACACCGAGAGCGAGGACTCCGCGGCGTAACACCTGCGCCGTTTGGGATTCAGCCTCTGGCGAGCCTCCATGGCGCCAGAGGCCCCGACTTAGTGCCCGCCCGTGTGGGCTTCGGCCTTGCCCGCGAGAGACACGCCCTGCGAGAGCGCGAGGCCGGGAGCCGTCGCGCGGATGATGTAGACGCCGGGGCGCGAGGCGCCAGCGGCCCACACGAAGTCGGTCTGCCCTGCGGCGGCCACCCCTTCGTAGATCACGTCGACCTCGCGGCCTCTGGCGTCGAACACCGCGACGCGTACGGTTTCGGACTGCACAAGCGTGAGCACGAGGCGGACGGACCCCGTAAACGGGTTCTCGCTCGCGAGGGTCAGGCTCGCGCTGGCGTCGGGCGCCTCTTCCGTGGACGTGTTGGACGTGACGGTGATGGAGCCCTGCATAACGCCCGAGTGCGGGTCGCACTGGTACGTGGAGGTACCGATCTGGCTAAACGTGAACTCGTAGGTCCACCCCGCCCCGACGTCCGGGCGCCCGAAGGCCTCCGGCCCCGACAGCTGCGAGACGTTGTGGGCGCCGTCCTCGTTGACCCACCGGACGGTGTCCCCCGCCTCAATCGTCAGCGCAGCGGGCGTAAACGTAAAGCTCCGCACGACGACCGTGTGGGTGGTCTGGGCTGAAGCGCCAGAGGCGCACAAAAGCAGGGCGAGCAGGAACGTGCGCATGTCAGAGCAAGGATGGGGACGGCAACGTACGCCAGAGGCGCTATCCTCGTGTCCCCTCTCGCCACACGCCATGGCCCTCTTCGGCTCCTCCTCTCCCCCCGAAACCTTTCCCGAGGTCCGCGCGACCGACCTCGACGGCAAGGAACTCACCCTTCCCGCCGACCTCCCGGCGCCTCTGGCGCTCGTGATCGTGCTGTTCCAAGACGACCTGGACCCGCTCGCGGACCAATGGGCGCGGCTCGGCGACGAGATCGCGGCGCAGCACGCCGGGCAGATGGCCGTTGTCGAAACGCCCGTTGTCGGCCGCGGGATGAAGCTGTTCGGCTCCCTCGCGACGATGGGCATCCGCGGCCAGGTGGATGATGACGCGGAGCACGCGCGGACGCTGCCGATCTACGTGGACAAAAAGCCGTTCCGCAAAACGCTCAAGCTCTCCAAGGAGGCGGACGTGTACCCGTTTCTCGTCGAGCGCGCGACCGGCGCCATCCTATGGGCCGGTGAGGGCGCGATCGACATGCACGAGGTGCAGAGCCTGGAGGCCGCCGTCTCCGCCGCCATCTCGCGACTGCCTGCGTCCCCGTTACCCGAGGCGGAGCCGCCGTCCACGGATACGACGCCGTCCATGGCGCCACGGGACACCCCGGGCGGGCTCGCCGACCCCGCTGGGGACGCACCCGATGCCGCTCCGCCAGAGGCCTCTGGCGACGACGTAAAAGGCTAGTACGCGCCGGATCCCTTGAGGACGACGCGGACCGTCCGCACGAGGATGACCGCGTCCAACCACAGCGACCAGTTGCGGACGTAGTACGGGTCCCACCGCTCCATGCCGGTGTTGCCACTGTCGCTGCGGCCCGATACCTGCCACATGCCCGTAATGCCGGGCCGGACGCGCTCGCGCAGGTTTCGGACACGGGCGTGCAACTCCTCGTGGTGGTACGCCGGAAGCGGACGCGGGCCAACAAGGCTCATGTCGCCGCGGAGCACGTTGAACAGCTGCGGCAACTCGTCCATGCTCGTCTTGCGCAGGAACGCCCCCACCTTCGTGATCCGCGGATCGTGTTCGAGCTTGAAGTACGTCTCCCACTCCTCGCGTAGAGCGCTGTCCTCCTCCATCGCTTTCGCCAGCACGGCCTCGGCGTTGGGGACCATCGTGCGGAGCTTCCAGGCGCGGAACGTCTGGCCGTCGAGCCCGATCCGCTCCTGCCCGTAGAACGGCGTCGTGCGGTCCTCGAGCCAGATCGCGAGGGACAGGAGCCCGACGACGGGGACCCAGAACGGCGCGAGAAGGACCATGACCGAGAGGTCGAACGCGCGCTTGACGAACCGCGCGGCGGGCTGCGTGAGCGTGGCCGTGATCTCCAGTCCCAGGATGCCCGCGAAGTCGCGCGGGCGCACGCTCAGACTCGGCGCGTCGAGGATCTCGGGGACGACGACGACCGTGGGGTAAATCGCCAGAGGCCCTTCCAAGAGCAGCGACTGCCGCTCGCGGTCCGCCTCCGGCAGCGCGAGGAACGCCACAGCGGCCTCTGGCGCCACGCGTTCCATGTCGCCGACGATGGGCACGGTATCGAGGTAGCCGCCCCAGCGGTCGGGGTCCTCGTCGAACACGGCGACGGGCTTGTAGCCCATGCCGATCTCCTCCTGCAGTTGGCGCACGATGCGAGAGCCCGCCTCACCCGCGCCGTAGATCACCGCCGGCACGCCCCAGGCGTCTCGGCGAATAAGCAGGTCTTTGGCCTTGATCCGCATCAGCGGCACGATCACGAGGCTGAGCACCGCAGCCACACCGAGCGTGAGCCGGCTGGAATCCAGCAGGACCGACGAGTGCCGCACCATCCAAATACCGAGCGCGGTCGCCACGAAGGCGCCGACAAGCGTGATGGTCTGGCGGCGGAACTCCTCTACGGCGCCCAGGCCCCAGCCGGGCAGCAGGCGCCAGAGGGCGGCTCCGGCGAGATAAAGCGGGATCGCCGCCCACCCCGCGCCGACGACCATCTGCGGCTCGCCCGCCCAGAGCAAGCGGACGCCGCCGGCCAAGACCAGCGCAAGCGTGAGTCCCAGCGCCTCGGCTCCCCCCAGAACGGCCGAGTTCAAGGCCGCGCGCCGCGCGTGCGCAGCCGCGTGCCGCTTCGCCAGCGCGAGGCGGCTGCGAAAAGGTCGGGACGTATCGAGGACGAGCGTTTCCATCGGATCGGGGGGTCTGGCCTCTGGCGGATCAACAACCGCTCCGCGCGAGTGGGACCGTCTACGCAACCGGGTTCTGCAATTCCCCAGCGACGCCAGAGGCGTGCAAACCCTGCCTGAGGGTACGGCGCCGCGGCGTTTCGTCCATGCGAAGACCGGGTGGGGTTCCGTCCCGCCGTGCGGATCGCGCGCCTCCACATGATGACCACCGACGCCCTCCTTCTCGACACCGAGCACCGCTTGTTCACTGAGCGCTTCGACGCGTTCGCGCCCGAGGCCCGCCTCTGGCGGCCCGGTCCCGAGCAGTGGAACGCGAACGACGTGATGGAGCACCTCGTGCGCGTGGAGGAGGGCCTGATCGTCGGGTTAGAGCGCCAGATCGCCGCAGGCGAGGGCCGCCGAGACGTGGGTGTTCCCTCGCCAGAGGCGCTGGAGGCGGTCCGCAGGTTTCTGCGCTCCGGCGGGCGCACGCGCGTTCCGGCACGCGCCACTGCGCACATCACGCCGCAGGGCGACGACCCCTGCGAGGTGCGCGAGCGCTGGGACCGCCTCCCGAGCCGCTGGCGCGAGGCCCTCGGCTCCGTCCCCGAAGCGCTTGCCGACGTGGGCCTTCTCCTCCACCCGCGCGCGGGCGCAATCACCGCCCGGGGGGCCGCCCTGTTCGCGACCGACCACCGAGCGCACCACGCCGCGCAACTGAAGCGGCTCCAAGAGGCCGAGGGCTTCCCCGGCGGCTGACGCCAGAGGCCGGCTCCGCGCGAGAGGTCGGATCTGGAGGTGGCAACTTTGGACGCCGAGGGCGATCCTGTCGGCTCCCTCCCGCCGCTTCCATGCGCCTCCGCCTCGCCCTCGCCGCGCTTCTCCTCACGCCGCTCGCCTCTGGCGCCCAGCCTTCCGCCGATGTCCCGGTCAAGCGGGTGATTCTGTTCACGTCTGGCGTGGGCTACTTCGAGCACGACGGGCGCGTCAGCGGCGACGCCGACCTCACGTTGCGTTTCGAGCAGAGCGCGCTGGACGACGTGATCAAGTCGCTCGTCGTGGAGGACCAGCAGGGCCGCGTGAGCGAGGTTGTGTACCCGTCGCAGGCGCCGCTGGAGCGCCGGCTGCAAGCGTTCGCGGTCGACCTCTCGGGTGTAGGCGGCATCGCGTCACTCTTGACGCAGATGCGCGGCGCGGCGCTCGAAGTGGAGACCGCCGCGGGCACGTTCCGTGGGCCTCTGGCGAGCGTGGACGGCCCGACGGGCGGCGAGAACGATCCCGGCGTGCGGCTGACGATTCTCACCTCGGGCGGACTCCGCACGATCCAACTCTCGGACGCGCGCCGCGTCGAGATCCTCGATGCCGAGCTTCGCGCCGAGGTGGAGGGCGCGCTGATGGCGCTCGCCGAGGGCAGCAGCGGCGAGCGCAAGCCGGTGACGGTCCGCTTCCGCGGCTCGCGCCAGAGGCCGGTCAAGCTGGGCTACGTCGTTGAGTCCCCCGTCTGGAAGACGACGTACCGGCTCGTCCTTCCGCAGCCGGGCGAGGCCGACGGCTACCTCCAGGGTTGGGCCGTGGTAGAGAACCCGACCGAGAGCGACTGGGACGACGTGCGCCTCGAACTCGTGAGCGGGCGGCCGATCTCGTTCGAGATGGACCTGTACTCGCCGCGATACCTCCAGCGGCCCACCGTGCAAATCCCGGACGACGCCTCTGGCGTGCGCCCGCGCACGTACGAGGATGGCGTGGGCGCCAATGGGGTTCAGAGTGAGAAAATCCAGAGCGCGCGTACTGTTTCAGGTGACGAGATGGAAAACCTACCTGCCCGAAGCGTCGCTGGCGTAACCGCTCTTCGAGGAGGCGTCCAAGCACCTGCGCCTCCGCCACCCGCTGCCGAGCCTCTGGCGCTGGATGCCGGCGTCGTCTCCAACGCGCAGGCGGGCGCACTCGGCGAGTTGTTCGCCTACATCCTAGACGGCATCTCCATCCCCCGGCGCGGGTCCGCGATGCTCCCTATCGTCACCGATGCCATCGGCACGGAGCGGCTAAGCGTCTACACGCCCGGCAGCGCCGGACGCCACCCTCTGCGCGGCGCGCGCATCACGAACCGGACGGACAAGCACCTCCGCGGCGGCCCCATCACCGTCTTCGACGACGGCTACGCCGGCGACGCGCTCCTCAACGACCTCGGCCCCGGCGACGACCGCCTCGTCACGTTCGCCGTCGATCAGGACGTGCTCGTCGATCCCGTTCCCGGCAGCCAGGATATAGGCGACGTGCAAACGGCAACCATCGCGGACGGCGTGCTCCGCATCGTACGCGAGCGCGTGCGCCGAACCGGCTACCGCATCGAGAACCGCGGCGAGCGTGACCGAACCGTTCTCGTTGAGCATCCCCGCATGAGCGGCGGCGCGCTCTCCAGCCTCACGGCCGAAGAGACCACGCCCGCGCTCTACCGCCTGCGAGTTGACGTGGCCCCTGGCGAGGCGGACACGCTGGTGGTCAACGAGACCGCGCCCCTTTCCGAGACCTACGCGCTCGCGTCGCAGACGCCGGAGCGCATCCTCGCGCTTGTCCGTACTACGTCGGGCCTCTCGCCAGAGGCCCGACGTATGCTGGAACGCGCTGCAGCGCTCGCCGAGGACGTCGCGACGGCGCAGCGCCGGTTGAACGCGTTGCAGAACGAGCGGGGCGAGATCTCGCGGGACCAGGACCGCATCCGCCAGAACCTCCAGGCCGTGGACAGCGACACCGACTACGGCCGCCGCCTCCTCGCAAAGCTGGACCAACAAGAGAGCCGGCTGGAGCAGTTGGACCGCGAGATCGAGCAGGCGCAGGCGGACCTCAACCGCCGCCAGCAAGCGCTCCGCGACGGCGTGCGCGGCATGAACGCGCGCTAACCACCAGCGGAGGGTCGTGCCCGCTTCGCGCCAGAGGCTAAGACGAGACGGCCTCTGGCGCCACGACCGAACTTCGCGGGCGTCCCGGCATACGTGTGCGTTCTTGAGGGCGTTGGCCCCGCGCCCGTGAACCCCCGATTATGCGCCGCTTCTCCCCTCTCCTGATCCTCTTGGGCATCCTGCCCGCCCTCCTGGCGGCCGGGTGCAGCGGCACGCCTACCGCCGTCGGCACGCGCGCCGACGAGTTCACGCCGGAGATCCTCGCGGACTACAAGGTGCCGGAGGAGTCCCAGGCGTTCTCGCCGGACGTCATGAACTTCCTCGTGGTCGGGGACTGGGGCCGAAACGGGTTCTTCAACCAGCGCGACGTGGCGGTCACGATGGGCGAGGTGGGCGCACGCATCAACAGCCGGTTCACGATCTCGACGGGCGACAACTTCTACACCGAGGGCGTGGACTCCATCGAGGACCCGAAGTGGGAGCGGTCGTTCGAGAACATCTACACCGCGCCCGCGCTTCAGAGCCGGTGGTACTCCGTGCTCGGCAACCACGACTGGCAAGGGGACTACCAGGCGCAGATCGACTACATGACGAAAAGCCCGCGGTGGCACATGCCCGCGCGCTACTACACCGAGACCGTTCAGGTGGACGACTCCACCCAGGCGCTCTTCGTCTACCTGGACACCACGCCGCTCAGTGAACGCGAGCCTCGGGGCAAGTACAACAAGACGGAGGACTGGGACCCTGAGGCGCAACTCGCGTGGCTGGACAAGACCCTGGCGGAGAGCGACGCGGCGTGGAAGATCGTGGTCGGCCACCACCCGATCTACGTCGGCTCGGTGCGCTACGAGGACAACCCGCGGTTGATTGAGAGCCTGGTGCCCATCTTCGAGAATCGCGGTGTGCAGGCGTACTTCGCGGGCCACGACCACAACCTCCAGCACCACCGCCCGGAGGGCTCACCGGTGGATTACTTCGTTTCTGGCGCGGGCTCGCTCACGCGCGGCGTGGTGCAAACGCCCAACACGCTGTTCGCGCTCCGCGTCTCGGGCTTTATGGCCGTCTCCCTCTTGCGGGAAAACCTCTACGTTCACGCATTCGAGGAGAACGGCCAGCTCGTCTACGCCACGTTTATCCCGCGCGTCCGCCCGGACCTCCACTCGGACCGCGAGATCGACGAAGAGACCGACCTGAGCGACCCCAAGGTGCGCGCCGACCAGGAGGCCGCCGAAGAGGACGACGGCGAAGGCACGCTCCGCACCCCCTAGCGACCCCGCCAGAGGCCGAGCCTCTGGCGCCCCGCTCCCCCGCTTGTGGACACGCCCGTTTCTGCCGACTCGCCTCTGGCGCCCCGCACGCGCCGGCTGTTCGGAATCGCGGCGGTGGGGATCGGGCTCGTCCTCGCGCTCGGCCTCGCCGAGGTGGCGCTGCGGCTTTTCGCGCCGCAGCCGGTGGGGCCTTCGCACCTCACGCTAGATGCAGATTTGGGCGTGATCCCCAAGCCCGGCCTCTCCGGGACGGTCCGCCTGCCGGGCATCTACACGTACACGTTCCACCACGACGCCCACGGCTTCCGCGAAACGCCGACCTCTACGGCCGACTCGACGGCGCCAGAGGTCCTGATCCTTGGCGACTCCTTCGCCTACGGCATGGGCGTGGAAGACGACCAAACCGCGGCCTCGCAGCTCGCGGGTGGGCTCTCCGCCAGAGGCATGGACGTGCGCGTGACCAACGCGGCACGCATCGGCGCCGGGCCGGGCTACGCGCTGCGGCTGCTCCAAACGCGCGGACGCCTCTGGCGCCCCGAGGTGGTGGTCTACCTCTTCTGCTACAACGACTACGCGAACCTCCAGCACGCGACGTACTTCGACGTGGGCGAGGACCGCACCCTCACGCCTGTCTCGCCGCGCGACACGCCGCGGCAGACGAAGACGCGATGGTCCCAGCTTCCGGGGGCGTACACGCTTCAAAGCCACTCTCACGTGGCCGGGCTGGTACGCCGCGTGGGCGTGGGGCTGTTCGGCGAGCGCCAGCCCGGTCCCAGCACGTTCGACCTCGACACGCTGAACACGCCTCTGGCGTACTCCGAGCCGCACCGCCAGTGGCTCAACGACGTGTACATGGAGGCGCTCAAAGCCGAGGTCGAATCGCGCGGCGGGCGCTTTTTGGCGTTCTACATCCCCAGCGCCGCCGAGGTGGCCGCCTTCCGCAGAACCGGCGTGCCGACCGAGGACCAGACGGCGTTTACGCAGATGCTGAGCCGCCAGGGCATCGACGGGCTCGCGTTTACCGAGCCTCTCGCGCAGACCGGAGAGCCCATTGCGCGGCTTTACTTCCCGGAGATCCACTGGCGCCCGCTAGGCCTCGGCGTGGCCGCAGGCGCGATGCTGGACCCCGTGCAGGCGGCGGTCTGCACGCAGACGCCAGAGGCCGGGGGATGCGCGACGGCACCTACGGTCGTTCGCCAGATCGTCGAGATGCGCGCCGGCCGCGGGTCCGGCGGATAAGGGCGTCGTAGCCCTGCTGGCTGAGCCAGATCTCGCCGTCGGTGTAGGCGGGGCGGACGTAGTAGGTGCCGGTGCGGTGGATGGGCGAGCCGTAGGCGGCGCACACGGCGTCCTCGGGCGGCGCGCCCCTTTGCCGACGCGAGGCGGCCTCTGGCGTGGGATCGGTCGTCTGGCGCCACCGGATGCGGCGCCAGCGGCGCTGGGCGAGGTCGTCCCAGACCTCGTCGCCGGGATCGGGCCGGACGGTGCTCATCAGGCGCGGTCGCGGGCGCGGAGTTCGTTGCGGCCGGAAGCCTCTGGCGCGAGGTCGTCGTCGAACGCCTCGGAGAGCGTGGACGCGTCGAGGCGTCCGTCGCCGAGGAGGAATTCGCGCTCCAGTTCGTCGATGCGGGCCGCCAGAGGCGCCGTCGCGTCGATCACGGCGTCCTGGATGAGCGCTTCGAGCTCGCTTTTACGCATCGCGCTCGAGGCCCCGCTGGATGCCCGCTCGGGCCTCTCGCGCGCGGGGCTAGAGTCGCGGAGCATCTTGATGCCTCGGAACACCGCCAGAGGCGCCAGGACGAAGAGGATGAACACGATGATGACTTCCATAACAGCGAGGAGCGGCGGGGGTGGCCGGAGACTACGGCGCAGCCTGGAGCCTGTTGCACGGGGCCGCTGACGCGAGAGGCGGTGACGCGCGCGGCTCGCAAGAGGCCTCGTGCGCCTCCCGCTCGAATCTCGCGCGAGGGCGCTCGCCAGAGGCGGCAAGGGCCTCTGGCGCCGTGATAGTTTGCGGCGCACCCCCGACGCTCCCATGGTTTTGCGCTTCGCCCTCCCCCTGCTCGCCCTCTTGCTGACGGCGGTCCCCTCCTCCGCCCAGAACGCGCCGGCCCGCATCGGCATCGGCATCGACGCGCTGGCGATCCCGGTCCGCAGCGGCGACGTGGACCCTTCGGTGGGGCTCGGCATCCGCGGACGCATCGCGCTGCCGGTCAACGCCGACCTCTCCGCCGCGGCGAGCCTGGGGATCTCGACCAGCCTCGCGAGCGACGCGGTCATCACGGCCACGCCGCAGGTGTCGATGATTGTGACGCTGCCGGGTGGAGAGAACTCGGTGCGCTACATCCTGGGCGGGTTCGGCGGCTACGTGCCCTTCTCCGGCGGCGGCGCGGGTCCGACGGTCCACCTCGGGTTTGGCTGGGCCGTTCCGCTTTCCGAGACCTCGCTGTACTTCGAGATCGATCCGGCACTCGTGGTGGGCTCGGACGCGCTCACGGTGGTCGTGCCGCTCCGCGCAGGCGTGATCTTCTAGGCGCGGGGCCTCTGGCGCCAGAGGCTCAGCAGCCGCCCCCGCCGCCCCGAAAGGCGTCCGTAAACCGGCCGCCGCGGAAGGTGACGATGAGGTAGCGGTAGACCTCGGTGCCTTCTTCGAGGAAGAGCGCTTCGGCGGCGCCGTCGGCATCGACGTCCAGCACGCCGAGCAGTGAGAGCGTGGCAAAGCCGCTGGGGCGGTCCGGTACGCGTTCGAAAAGGAGGCGCGGCGCCGTCGCTCCGGGCGATGCCGCAACGGCGAGGCTCCGCCGCCGTTCGCCCTCGCCGATGGTGAACACGCCCACGGCCTCGTCCTGGCCATCGCCGTCCAGGTCCGCCGCGATGGCGCGCTGCTGACGAAGCCGCTGCGTGTCCACGCCCGCGATCTCGAACCTCTGTCGCGCGACGCCCTCCAGCGCCCTCGCGAGCGGACGGTTGAGAGCGGTGCCCTCCGCCAGAGGCGCGCCCATCACGCTGGAGGTGGTGCCGAGGCGCGCCCAGCGCGCGGCCTCTGGCGTCGGCGGGTCGGCGTAGGCGGTGACGTACTGGCAACCGAGCAGGCTGGCGCGGACGCTATCGACGCGGACCTCGGCGGGCGGCTGGCCGGCGCCGAGCGCGTAGAGCTTGCTGCCGCGAGGCGCGAGGGCATCGGCTGCGGCTCGGTTCAGGCCTGTCTCCGCCGCGAGCGCGAGGCTGTCACTGGCAAACGTGGAGTCGAAAAGGGCGCGTGCGCGCTGCTCGTACGGCGCCAGAGGCGCGAGGTAGCGGCCGTTCTCATAGCGCGCGATGGGGCTGAAGGCGAGCGTGCGGCGGCGGATGGTGGAGTCGGAGAGGACGCGGACGGCGAACAGCGTCGCCTCGGCGTCGCCCGCGCGCCAGTTGGGGCCGGAGCGGCCTCCGCCCTCGAAAACCCAGTTGGGGGCCTCGCGCCGGTGGCGCAGGATCAGTTCGCCCTGGATGGAGCGCTTTTCGGCGCGGAGCGCGAGCGCGACGCGGGACCGCGCGACCCGTCCGCTGTCGTCCACTACCTGATCCACGATCCGAAGCTGGCGGATCTCCTCGGCCTCGATGGTCCACGGCCTCGCGCCCGAGCCGTCCTCGAAAAAGTCGAACCGGAGGCCGACAAGGTCCTCGCTGATCTGTTCGGTGCTCGGAGGATCTGGAAGCGCGACGGGTTCGGGCTCGTCCGCGCAGCCGCTGGCGAGGCACATCACCAGGAGCAGCACTCTCCCAGTCCTCTGGCGCCAGAGGCCCGAGGTGCCTATCGGGATGCGTCGCCACAGGCGGCTAGATGGCATCTTGCGCGCGGCGAAGGATGGAGGTGAGCCGCTCGTGGTCGTCGTCCAGCAGGCGGAGCAGCGCGCGGCCCGCCGCCAGAAGCACGGCGTCGCCTTCGTCGCCGCGGCCGTGAGCTTTGTAGAGGCCGCTGAGGACGGCCGCGATCAGGTCGTCGGCGGGGACGGCGGGGTCGGGGTGCCGCGCGAGGGTGCGGAGCGCGTCGAACGGCTCGCCGAGGAGGGCGACGGCCTCTGGCGCGCAGCAGCGCACGCGGTCGTGCAGCGCGGCGATGTGCGGCGGGAGCGACTGGCGGACGCGGGGGCGGCCGTCGGGGCGGCGCGAGGTTCCATCCCACCACCCGAGGATCTGCGCGCGGACGGTCGTGCGGATGAGCTCCTGGAGCTGAGGCATCTCGCGCTGGATGGTCTCGCGGTCCCAGCCGGCGCCCAGCGCCATCGCGCGGCGGCCGGGCTCCAGGCTCCCGGTCTCGGTGTGGCTCACGAGGGCGTAAACGATGGCGCCAGAGGCGATCTCGACCTCGATCCAGGTCCCGAACGCGGGCGGCTCGGCGTCGCGGTACGTCTCAGCGACGATCTCGCGGGTGCTGCTGGCGACGACTTCGGCGATGGGGGTGCTCATGCCGGAAGATCGCGCCTCTGGCGGGACGCGGCGCCAGAGGTTCGGTCCTCCCGGGCCTCTGGCGAGTGCGGTGTAGCGGGCCGGGGCGAACTCGTGCGCGCGGTGAATCCACCTGCGCCTGGAGGTCGCCAGAGGCGGTGCGGGCGGATTTCCGCTGGAGTTTGCGCGTGCGTAGGTTGGACGCTTTCCGGATGTTCTGACGCATGAAGTGCGCGAACCATCGCTTCATGCCGCCCAGCTTCCGCCTTTTGTCCCGATTCCGGACTTCAACCGGCACTCAGTGCCGCTGAAGTACTAGTTATGCAGATCACCCAACTCCGATGAACTACGGTTACCTCCCAAGCTGGATCAGCACTGAGTTGGAAAGGCTCGGTCGCCTTATCGAATATGTCAACGGCTTCCTGACGGATCAGGCGGCTGACGCTGAGGCGGCTCAGCAGACAGCCTTGGACGCTCACGTCGAAGCGCAGACCACTGACTCGTTTATGGACTTCTTTGCCGCAGGCATGGAGGCAAACGAAGTGTCTGAGGCGTTTCCCAATCTGATCTACGCCTCTCTCTTCCTCTCACTCTACTCGTTTCTTGAAAACACACTCGATCAACTCACCAAGTACCTAGCCCGTGAGGAGGGAGAGGGCAAGGTCACACCCAAGGAACTGAGTCATCGCGGAATCTTCCGGTCCCAGGTGTATCACCAGAAGGTGATGGACATCCCCTTTCCTGACCAAAGCGACGCTTGGGAGAGAGTCGAGGGCTACAACAGGGTCCGCAACTCATTGATTCATTCCTATGGCCGCGTCTCGGCGGACGGCGGTAGCAATGCGCTCCGCTCGTTCATCAGCGCAACCAATGGAGTCGAGATCGTAACTGGAAGCTGGAACCAAGAGCAGCTATCTCTCAACTACGACTTCGTGAAGCTGGCTTACGAGGATGTCGTATCGGTTTTGAGAGACCTGGCAGAGGTCTACGCCCAAAGATCTGCATAACCAGCGGCTGCAGGCCGACAACGGGCTCCAGCGCTCTTGCTTCGTCCGGGGCTCGGCGTCTACGTTGCCTTCCCTATGGTCCGCGGTCGTTGCCCGTTGCGGCTGAGCCGCCATCTGTTACACCGCGCTCCCGCTACTGTGGAATTGACCCTCGGTGACGGAACTTCGGTCCGGTCGCCCACCCCAGATCAGACCCGCGAGGCGCTGGTGGCGCTTGACGGGAGCCCCGATGCATTCGCGATTCTGGACCGGGGCGACGGGACGTTTGTGCAGGCGCACGGCTCACCTACTGGGGGCTTCCTTCTTGAGCATCACGCGACAAACGGGAAACACCATCGTGCGACTAACACCGCGCTTGCACTCTCGACGGTCGCCTCGGTGTTTGAGAGATTTGCCTCTGGCGCGCCCGACCCTCTCGCGCGGTTGTCAACCGTTGAGGTCAAGTTCGAGCCGCCGGACCCTGCCCCTCAACATCCTGCCCGGCCTCGTTGGGTGTCCGTCACGCTGATCGTGCTTGGCGGGATGCTGGCGACCACCGTTTTCTATGCTATCGTGCTTTGGGCTATCCACAGCGGACCTACAGGCCTTCGTCTGGTTATGGTTGCCTCGGCGGCACTTACGGGGGGAATGTTATGGGACGGGGTCAGACGAGGGGAGATGAATGGAAACAGCCGGGACACCGCTCCAGTGCTGTACTACCTATACCTAGCGTCTTACACCATGCTGTTCTGTGCAAGCGTGGGTGGTGCCCTGTTCTTCTAAACGCGCGCGGTGTAACCCGGCGCTGCAGCCGACGGAGGGCCGTGGCGTTCTCGCCTCCGCCAGAGGCCCGCGTCGTACGTTGCGCGCTCCCACTTTTGCGCTCGTTCGCCCTCCGCTGCTGAGCGCCAATCTGTTCTGCCGCGCTCCCATCATGCTCATTAAGGCACTGATCGTTCTTAGCCCGGTAGTGGTCATCGGCTCTAGCGTCGTGCTTTTCCTAGAGCGGGCTAAGATGAAAGACCCCGGCTTTTTTGAACTGAGCAAGAGCAGGAGGTCAGTAGCCGCGAGGGCGGTGTTCACGGCGTACGCCGCTTTACTCGTAGCGGCGGTTGTGCTCGGGTGGTAGCCTCCACGGCATCCCTATGTCTCTCGTAGCCGTCGAACCGCGCGCGGCAGAACCCACCGCTGCAGGCCTCCCGCGGACGAAGTCCACGCTCGGCCTGAGCCATCCCAGCGCCAGAGGCCTCTGGCGCCACACTGTTACACCCGCGGCACCTGCTTGGAGACGCTCTTGCCGCTGGCGTCCCCCGCCAAGCCATCGCGGCGCAAGCGGCCTGCGAGCAGGCGGAAGAACATCTCCCGCTCCTCCGCGCGGACCACGGCGCGTTCGTGCGCCTCTTGCAGGATGATCGGGTAGCCCCCCCCCTTCTCCGCCTGGTCCAGCAGGACCGAGTGGACGAGGTCCAGCCAGCCCGGCACGTTCGCAGCCCACGCAGGCATCTCCACGCGCGCCACCTCGCCCTTCAGGCGGAGGTAGAACGCTACGATCTGGTGCGGCCCGTACTGCGAGAGCACCTCGCTCCGGCTCTGGAACGTCGTGCTCCGTTCGCCCACCTCCAACACGCGTTCGAACAGGTGCCGGTCCAGCAGGCCGTGCAGGGAGTCATCGCCCGTGGCCCAGTCTTCCTCGCCTCGGTGCAAGCGGAGCAGGTTCACCACCTCCGCCGCGCCCGGCCGCGAGATGTACGACGCCAGAGGCACGCCGTCCTCTTGGAAGCGGTCGAGGATGGCGACGTAGCGCGCGAGCAGCGTCGTCTCCAGCGCGCGGTTTTTCATGCCGCGCAGCATCCAGCGGATGAGTGTGCCGTCCGCGAGGGCCACGATCTCGCGCCCGCTGCGGCGCTCCTCCACGGCCGTTTTGTGCAGCCAGTCCAGTTCCTGCTCGTCGCGCAGGGCCGAAACCACCTCCGCCGAGGCCTCTGGCGTGGCCGGGTCGTCCGGCGCCAGGTCGTCCAGATCGCCGCGCGAGTAGCGGAAGTCAGGCTCGGCGCGCATGAGCGGCGCGTCCAGCGTGCCGTAGTGCAGCGCGATCCGGCCGACGTTGAGGAGGTAGCACGCCGGGTCCGAGTGCCGGTCTGGGAAGATCTGGCTGCCGTCGGTCGCCACGACCGTGACCGTCGCGGGACGGCTGCCTGGAGCGGTGCCCACATCGGGCTGACCGAGCGGAATCCCACGCAGCGGCCCACGCCCCGCCTTCCGCGCGCGCTCTGCCAGAGGCTCCCAGTCCGGCGCGCACTCGTCCAGACACGCGCACGCCGTCTCCAGCCGCCACGCGTGGCGGTTTTGCTCCTGGCGCTGGTAGGCCGAGAAGTCGCCGAGTTGGCTCGCGAGGCGGGAGAAGTCGATCACAGAGAAGAGGCGGCGGCGGAGCCTGGAAGGTAGAATCCCGCCCCGGCGCGCGTCGCCGGCGCCAGGGGCCTCTGGCGTGGGCGCCCATTCCACCGCCTCTAGCGAGAACCCACCCAAACCTCGCAGCCGCGCGCACACTCCGGCACGCGCCAGAGGCGTACTTGCCTCGTCCCGCTTCCCGCTCCGCATTGGCCGGCCTCTACATCCACGTCCCCTTCTGCTCGCAGCGCTGCATCTACTGCGACTTCTATTTCACGACCACGAGCCGTGAGACGGGAGCCTTCGCGCGCGCCGCCGCGGTCGAGATCGAGGCGTACGGCAAGGAGTTCGGGTCCCGCGAGCCTCTGGCGACGATCTACTTCGGCGGCGGGACGCCCTCGCTGCTCCCGCCAGAGGACCTCGCGACGATCCTCAACGCCGTCCACGCGCACTTCGACACCTCGCAGGTGGAGGAGGTCACGCTGGAGGCGAACCCCGAGGACCTCACCGCCAGCGGCCTGGGCTCGCTTCGCGCGATGGGCGTCACGCGGCTCTCGCTCGGCGTGCAGTCGTTTTTCGACGAGGACCTCGCGTTCATGAACCGCGCCCACGACGCCGCCCAGGCCGAGCGCGCCGTGCAGATCGCCGCCGACACGTTCGACTCGTTCTCGGTCGACCTCATCTTCGGCGTGCCCGAGCAACCGTTCGAGCACTGGGGCGCGAACCTGGAGAAAGCGCTCCGCCTGGGCGCGCCGCACATCTCCGCGTACTCCCTCACCGTCGAGCCCAAGACGCCTCTGGCGAAACAGGTCCAACTCGGAACCGTGATTCCCGAGGGCGATGACGCGATGCTGGATCGCTACCTGTTTACCCACGAGTACCTGAAGGAGCGCGGCCTGGAGCACTACGAGGTCTCCTCGTTCGCCAAACCCGGCCACCACTCGCGCCACAACTCGCTCTACTGGGCACACCAGAACGTCCTCGCGATCGGCCCCAGCGCGCACGCGTTCTGGCGCGAGACCCGTAGCAAAGCGTGGCGGTGGGCCAACGTCGCCCACCTCGGCAGCTGGCGCGGACTGCTGGAATCCGGCCACCTCCCCGTCGACAACCGCGAGCAGCTCGGCGCCGACGCCCTCGCCGACGAGGCCATCCTGCTCGGCCTCCGCCGCCTCGACCTCGGCCTCGACCTCGACGTTCTGGAGCGCGACTACGGCGTCGATCTCTTGGTCGAAAAAGCCGACCTCCTCGCCTCTTTCGAGCGCGAATCTCTCCTCACCGTCCGCAACGGCCGCGTCCGCCTCACCCCCAGCGGCGCCGCCGTCGCCGACGCACTCGCCGTCCGCCTCGTCCGCTAGCCCCTGGCGCCCTTTCTCCCTTCGTTCCGTTTCGCCAGAGGCCCACGCCTCCCGATACACATGACTCGCTTCTTCTCTCTCATCCTGCTCGCGTCCCTGTTCGGTTGCCAGGAGTCCGCGCCCGAGCCCACGCCAGAGGCGCCTTCGGCCCCGTCCATCCCGTTCGACATCGCCGGGGACCTGACCTTCTCCCGCGATGGACAGCCTATCACCACCATCGCGATCGAGGTCGCGGACA
This sequence comes from Rubricoccus marinus, assembly GCF_002257665.1. Classification (NCBI taxonomy): domain Bacteria; kingdom Pseudomonadati; phylum Rhodothermota; class Rhodothermia; order Rhodothermales; family Rubricoccaceae; genus Rubricoccus; species Rubricoccus marinus. The sequence continues at coordinate 2,157,340 of NZ_MQWB01000001.1, forward strand.
CGGACTCGCTGCGGATGCGCGGCATGATGGACCGCACAGAGATCCCGGACGCGACGGGCATGCTGTTCATCTTCCCCACCGCCGCGCCGCAGTCGTTCTGGATGCAGAACACGCCGAGCGCGCTCGACATCATGTATTTCGGCGCGGACTCGACGCTGATCAACGTGCAGGCCAACGCCGTCCCGTTCCAGACCAACCCGACGTATCCATCTGAGGGACCGGCGCAGTTCGTCGTCGAAACGCCTGCCGGGTTCGCCCGCCGGTACGGCCTAACGCCGGGTGTCCGCATCGACTGGGACCTCGACACCGAGGAAGCACCAGCGTCAGAGACAGCCCCCTGAACTCCCTACAGTTAGTTGCTAAGATGGAGCGAACATATCCTCTGCAGGAACTCACCTCCCCCGATCTAGCGTTAAGCTGTCAGAGATGGGGCCCGTAAGCCCCTCCCGCCACACCGCGTCGGTGGATCCTGTAAGATCCGTCGACGCGGTTATTTTATGCCCCTACGCGAAGGCGCTTTCCCTGCCTGAAACGCGGCCTCTGGCGCCAGAGGCCTGAGTGTCCGACGGTGGAAGGTGTCGCGCTAGAGCGAGAAGGACTCGCCGCACGCGCACGTCCGAACCGCTTGCGGATTGTGGAAGTGGAAGCCCTGGCCGTCCAGGCCGTCCGAGAAGTCCAGCGTCGTCCCCTCCACGTACGCGAGGCTCCGGGGGTCGAGCACGAACCGGAGGCCGTCGACTTCCACAGTCTCGTCGGCGTCCTGAACCGTGGTGTCCCAGCCGAGATCATACGTCAAGCCGGAGCAGCCGCCGGGCACGACCGCCACGCGGAGGTACTGCTCGGTCACGTCCACGCCGTCGCCGGCGGCGACCTGAACGAGCCTCTGGCGGGCGGACTCTGTGATCTGGAGCAGGGCGTCGGGGGCGGTCTCGGTCATGGGTTTACGCGGCGTTTGAGGGAAACTTAACCGGGTCTGGGCGGGTCCGTGGATCAGGTCTGGATAACATGCAGAGCGGCGAACGGTTGCCCTCTCGCGAGGGCTTCACATCGAGCGCGGAACGGTCGCCAGAGGCCCTTCGTCCGCACCTCAACACACACCGGAACACGATGCCGACGTATACCGAGCACGACTTCTTCGAGGACGTAGCCCAGGAGGGCTACAAGTACGGCTTCACGACCAACGTCGAGTCCGAGAAAGCGCCCAAGGGGCTCTCGGAGGACACCGTGCGGTTCATCTCCGCCAAAAAGGAAGAGCCGCAATGGCTGCTGGACATCCGCCTAAAGGCGCTCCGGCACTTTTTCAAGCTGCTCGACGAAGGTCACGAGCCTGACTGGGCGCACCTCGACATCCCCGCCATCGACTACCAGGACGCGTATTACTACGCGGCTCCGGGGTCAAAGGCCAAGTACGACAGCCTGGAGGACGTTCCCCAGGAGATCCTGGACGACTTCGCCAAGCTCGGCATCCCGCTCGGCGAGCAGGCCGCCCTCGCGGGCGTGGCTGTGGACGCCGTGATGGACTCCGTGAGCGTCGCGACGACGTTCAAGAAGGAACTGGCCGCGCAGGGCATCATCTTCTGCTCGTTTAGCGAGGCCGTGCAGGAGCACGAGGAGTTGGTGCGCGAGTACATGGGCTCGGTCGTCCCGTACACGGACAACCTGTTTGCCGCGCTCAACTCGGCGGTCTTCTCCGATGGCTCGTTCTGCTACATCCCCAAGGGCGTGCGCTGCCCGATGGAGCTGAGCACCTACTTCCGCATCAACGAGGCCAATACGGGCCAGTTTGAGCGGACGCTCATCATCTGTGAGGACGACGGCTACGTGAGCTACATGGAGGGCTGCACGGCTCCCATGCGCGAGGAGTACCAGCTCCACGCCGCGATCGTCGAGATCGTCGCCAAGGAGCGCTCCGAGGTCAAGTACAGCACCGTCCAGAACTGGTACCCCGGCTCGGCCGATGGCAAGGGCGGCGTCTACAACTTTGTGACCAAGCGCGCGATGTGCGCCGGCAACGACTCCAAGGTGACGTGGACGCAGCTCGAAACGGGCTCGGCCATCACGTGGAAGTACCCGTCCTGCATCCTCAAGGGCGACCGCTCGGTCGGTGAGTTCTACTCCGTGGCCTTCACCAAGGACCACCAGCAGGCCGACACCGGCACGAAGATGATCCACCTCGGCCGCGACACGCGCTCGACGATTATCTCGAAGGGCATCTCTGCCGGAGAGTCCAACAACTCGTACCGCGGCCTCGTCAAGGTCAACAAGAAGGCAGCCAACGCGCGCAACTTCTCGCAGTGCGACTCGCTGCTCATCGGCGACCAGTGCGGCGCGCACACCTTCCCGTACATCGAGATCAACAACGAGACGGCCAAGGTGGAGCACGAGGCCACGACCTCCAAGATCGGCGAGGACCAGATGTTCTACTGCACCGCCAGAGGCATCTCCGAGCAGGACGCGCTCAACCTCATCGTCAACGGCTACGCGAAGGAGATCCTCGCCAAGCTGCCGATGGAGTTCGCCGTCGAAGCCCAGAAGCTCCTCTCGGTCCAGCTCGAAGGCTCTGTAGGGTAATCCGTGATGCGGGACGCGTGAGGGGTTGCCCCATCACCGTCCCGCCGGATCTGACTCTCAACGCATCACGAATCACGCATTACACCCATGTCTCTCCTCTCGATCCAAAACCTCCACGCTCAGGTGGAGGACGCTGAAATCCTCCACGGTCTCTCGCTTGAGATCAACCCCGGCGAGGTCCACGCCATCATGGGGCCGAACGGCTCCGGCAAGTCCACGCTCGGTAACGTCCTCGCAGGCCGCGACGACTACGAAGTGACCGAGGGCTCGGTCACGTTCAAGGGCGAAGACCTCCTGGAGATGGCGCCAGAGGAGCGCACCCGCGAAGGGCTCTTCCTCGCGTTCCAGTACCCGGTCGAGCTTCCGGGCGTGAGCACGATGCAGTTTCTCCGCACGGCGGTGAACAGCATCCGCGAGCACCGCGGCGAGGCCGAGATGCCCGTCGGCGAGTTCCTCAAGCTGATGAAGGACAAGGCCGAGTACGTCAACTTGGACTACAAGCTGGTCCAGCGCGCCGTCAACGAAGGGTTCTCCGGTGGCGAGAAGAAGCGCGCCGAGATCTTCCAGATGGCGATCCTCGACCCGCAGCTCGCCATCCTCGACGAGACCGACTCCGGCCTCGACATCGACGCGCTCCGCGTCGTCTCTGACGGCATCAACAAGCTCCGCGACGCCAACCGCTCGTTCGTGCTCATCACGCACTACCAGCGCCTGCTGGAGTACGTCGAGCCCGACTTTGTGCACGTTCTCGTGGACGGCCGCATTGTCCGCTCCGGCGGTAAGGAGCTCGCCCTCGAGCTGGAGGAGAAGGGCTACGACTGGATCAAGAAGGAGACGGCGGCTGTCGCCGCATAAGTACGTATTGCGTCGTGCGTCCGGAGAGCCTCTGGCGCCGGACGCACGACGGTTTACGCAGTACGCACTACGCAATCGAACCATCATGCTAGACGTCACGACCCGCCCCGATCTTTTTGGCCAGGCTGCCGAGGAGTTCGACCGCGCCTTTTCCGGCGACGGGGCCCCTCGCCCTTTTGCAGACCTGCGCGCCAAATCGCGCCAGCACTTCGAGGCGCTCGGCCTGCCGACCAAGAAGCTGGAGGCCTGGAAGTACACCGACCTCCGCCCCGCTCTCAAAGAGGACTACCAGTTCGCCGCTGGCGACGGCACGAGCACCTTCGCGCCAGAGGCCATCGACGCCTTCGCGATCCCGGGGCTCGACGCGGCACGTCTCGTCGTCGTCAACGGCGCGGTGGTGGACGCTCTCTCCGACTTGTCGGCTCTCGGTGAGGGCGTGACGGTGGGCAGCCTGCGCGAGGCGGCGCAGGAGAATGGCGCCGTGATCGCCGAGTACTTCGGCAAGTTCACCGAGACGGACCAGAACGCGTTTGCCGCGCTCAACTCGGCCTTCGACCTGGACGGCTTTTTTGTCCACGTCGCCAAGGGCGTCGAGGTGAAAACGCCGATCCACGTGATCCACCTGGTGGAGGGCGACCAGCCGACGTTTGTCCAGACCCGCCACTTGGTGGTCGTGGAGGACAACGCTCGCGTGCGGATCGTGGAGAGCTACGTAGCCTCTGGCGAGACGCCGCAGTTCGGCAACCACCTGGTCGAGATCGCGGCCGGCCCCGGCTCCGCCGTGCGGCACGTGCGGATCCAGGACGAGGGCAGCCACGCGCACGCGATCACCACGACGAACGTCTACCAGGACCGCGACTCGGACGTGCACACGCACACGTTCACGTTCGACACCGGGCTCGTGCGCAACAACACGACGGCCGTATTGGGCGGCCCGGGTGGCAACCACACCGTTGGCGGCCTGTATATCCTGCACGGTGAGCAGCATGTCGACACGAGCACGCTCATCGACCACGAGGCGCCCGCCTGCGAGAGCAACGAGCTGTTCAAGGGCATCTGCTACGACAAGACGACCGGTGTCTTCAACGGCAAGGTCTTCGTCGCACGCCCCGCGCAGCAGACCAACGCGTACCAGCAGAGCCAGGGCGTCATCCTCTCGCCCGACGCGCGGCACTTTTCCAAGCCCGAGTTGGAGATCTACGCCGACGACGTGAAGTGCTCCCACGGATCCACGACCGGCGCCATCGACCCGGAGGCGCTGTTCTACCTCCGCGCCAGAGGCCTCTCCCTCTCGGACGCCCGCGCGCTGCTCCTCTACGCCTTCGCGCACGACGTCGTCGCGGAGTTGGAGAACGAGCCGCTCCAGGAGTTCCTCGACGCGCGCATCTCCGAGCGCCTGACCTAAGCGCCTCTGGCGCGCATCCCGCAGACCTATGGAAACGCCCGAGACCCCGACCGACGCGACGCCAGAGGCCCAGCCCACCGCGGCCTCTGGCGCGAGCGCTCCGTTCGAGCGCGATTTCCTGACGACCGGGCAAGAGGTGGACGACCTCTCCCCTCTGGAGGAGCAGATCAAGGCCGTGATGCGGTCGATCTACGACCCCGAGATCCCGGTGCCGATATGGGACCTCGGGCTGATCTATGGCTGGACCATCCAGGGCGCAGGGGAAGACCAGGGATCGGACGTGACGGTGCAGATGACGCTCACGGCGCCCAACTGCCCGGCGGCCGAAACGCTCCCCGTCGAAGTGGAGCAAGGCGTGAACGCCCTCGAAGGCGTCCGCCACGTCGTCATCGATCTTGTCTTTATCCCCACGTACTCGATGGAGATGATGAGCGACGAGGCTCGGCTGACGCTGGGCTTTATGTAGCCTCCGGCGAGAGAGGCAACGTCCTCGGGCGGGCGCACGAGACCGCCGCGGCCGGCTGTGCGGAGCCGGCAAATGTCTACGCCAGAGGCCGTGGGGCCGTATCGGGGCGTTCCCTTACGGTCTCGGAATCGAGCCCGGAGAGCTTTAGGGCGGACAAGTGTGGCAAAGAGGTTCCGGTGGGGTGCCGTGAAAGGGCGCCCCTTAAGGTGGCACGTACTCTGACATAACGAGCACTACCGGACGCCCCGGTCTCCCCCACAGCTCTCCCCCATGCCCGCCTCCCTCCCCCTGGCCGACTCGCCCCTCCGCGCCGCAGAGCGCACGCTGCGCAAACCCTCCACGGCCGTCTGGCTGCAGAGCGTTCGCGTTCGGACGAACCGCTTCGACGAGTCCCTGGCATTCTACGGCTCCCTTCTCGGCCTGTCGCTCCGCACCGTTCGTGTCCACCCGGTCTCGTCGGAGCTCTCCGCACAGATGACGGACGCCGAGGGCAACGACGTGCTCGAACTCGTCGAGACCGAGGCGGAGCAGGCCTCTGGCGGCCACGAACTCGCGTTCGGGATGCCGCGCCGGACATGGCACCTCCTGCGGGCGCGGTTGGACACGCAGAAGTGGCCGTACGAAACCGCCGGCGACTGCCTGTACCTCTCGGACGCCGACGGCACGTCGCTCCGCATCGAGTCGCTCGGCACGCTGGGGTACGCGTAGCGGCGTGCCCAGAAGGCTCGATCTGGCCCTCGTCGCGATAGGCGAACCGGGCGGCAAGCGCAGCCCGTGCGCGTAGATCGAACGTGGCAAGCACAGTACTGAGGCCTCGCGTTCCGACGCAATAGTCCTTCGGCTTCTGGCGCGCCGCGAGGTGACCGTGTCACCACCCGCCAGAGGCGCCGCCGCCGCCAGAGGACCCACCGCCGCCGCTAAAACCGCCGCCACTAGAGGACGAACTGCTAACCGTCGGGACGGAGTAGCTCCGCCCGTCTACCACGACGCTCGTCTGTCCCCTTTTCCGGGCCGTCCGGAACGCCGCGATCTTTTTTGCGCGATGGGCGCGCTTTTCCTGCCACGCCGGGGAGCCCGAGAGTGCTCGGTCCAGGCCCAGGTACACCGCGAGAAAGCCGAGAGCGCTCAGCGCACCGGCACTCCAAGAGTTTGCGCCTAGGATCCCCTCACCGATGGATCCGCCGAATACGGCGAGGTAGATCGCCGTCATGACGCCCGTTGCGTACCGGGTGGGCGGGGGATCCAACAGCTTCCGGAACGAGAGGAGCACCGGCGCGGCCAACATGCATAGCACTAGGACGGCCCACACCACGATCGGCGTCTGCCCGCTGGATCCGCCAGAGGCCTCTGGCGGCACATAAGTCCCATCAAGCGAGCCGATGATGGCTTCGACGGCGCCGAGCGTGCCCCCATCGAAGTCGCCGGCGCGGAAGCGAGGCGTCATCTCGTCGCGGATGATCTGTCCCGCGCGGGCGTCGGTCAGGAGCGCTTCGAGCCCGTAGCCGACCTCGATCCGGATTTTGCGGTCGTCTCGCGCAATGAGAAGAAGTACGCCGTTGTCTTGATCGGCCTGGCCCAGACCCCAGGTGCGGAAGACCTCCGTCGCCCACTGTTCCAGGTTCTCACCGTTGAGAGACGGCACGGTCAAGACGGCGACCTGCTCCGTCGTGGAGTCCTCCAGCGCGCGGAGACGCGCGTCGAGCGCCTGCTCCGTCGCCGGCGAGAGCACTTCGCCGAGGTCCACCACCCGACCGGTCAGCGGCGGAACGCCGGGCTGGCTGTGCGCGCCAGAGGCCAGCAGGCCGCTGGCGAGAACGAGGACGAGCGCGAGAGTCCTCATTCCTCGCGCACGCGGACGCCATCGTGCAGCTCGTCGGTGTCGTCCTCGCGGATCTCGACGCCGCGGCGGTGGAGTAGTTCGCCGCACTTGCCGATGCCTCTGACCATCCCGCCCGCGAGATCCCCGCTCCGGATGCCGTCGCGCATCAACGCCACGACCTCGACCCAGTCCTCGGGCTCCACCTTGGCGTTGATGCCGGTATCGCCCAGCACTTCGATGCGGTGCTCCATGAGCGAGACGAACAGCAGGATGCCGGTCCGGTCTCGGGTGTCGAACACTTCCTCGTCTAGAAACGCCATCGAGGCGCGGCGATGCACCTGCTGCGCCATCCGGTCAGACCCAGCGAGCCAGCGGCGGACCGGTTCGATCAGCGCCAGCAGCGCGCCGAGCGTGCCGCCGAGCGTCATCACGAGCACCATCGCCCATCCCGTGTACAGCCAGCCCAGGCCCCACCCGTCGTAGAAATACGCGAACGCGAGCGCGAACAGGGCGGCGAGCAGCGCCCCGCCAGAGGCCGCCTTCCACGTTGCCACGTCGTACTGGCCGGAGCGCGCGACGACGTACGGCACGATCTCGCCCGCGGTTTGACGCTCGGCCTCCGCGACCGCGTCGGCGATGCGCTGGTGTTCGTCGGCGGTGAAAAGGGAGTCGGCCATGGGTGCGGTGGGTGGATCGCCCAAGCTACACGAGCCGTCCCGCCCTTACGTACGCCGAAGCCGCCGAACGAGGACCATGTACGCGCCCAGGCACGCGGCCGACAGAACCAGCGACACGCCCGCAAGCATAAGAGCCGGCCTCTCGCCACCGACGCTGTTGAGCCGCGCGAACAGCGCCAGCGGCAGCGTCTGCGTCTGCATCGGGATGTTGCCCGCCACGACGACCGTCGCGCCGAACTCCCCCAGCGCCCGCGCGAAGTGCAGCGCCGCGCCTGCCGCCACCCCCGGCAGCGCCAGAGGCAACGTGACGCGTCCGAACACCTGCGAGCCTCTGGCGCCATCGGCGCGGGCGGCGTCCTCGAGTTCCGGGTTGATGCCCTCGAACGCGACGCGCGCTGTTTGGACAAGAAGCGGGAAGCCCACGATGGCGGAGGCGAGCACCCCCGCCCCCCACGTGAACGCGACGCTGCGCGGGAGCACGAGAAGCAACGCGTAGCCCGTCACCACCGGGGGCAACACGAGCGGCAGCATCGCGGCATACTCCCACAGCCACGCCGCGCGGAGCCTCTGGCGCGCGAGCGCCCACCCCAGCGCGACGCCGGGAATCAGCGCGAGCGCCGTAGCGGCCACGGCGACGCGTAGCGAGAGCGCGACCGCGGCCCAGTCGGCGGCGCTCACAGGTCTGCCGGAGTCTTCTGGACTGCGCGAAACCCGCGGCGGCGCCACGTCTCGCCAGAGGCCCGAGCGTGGGCGCAGAAGGCCTCGCCCTCTGCTTCGCGCCCCGAGCCCGCAACGACGGCGCACCGGTAGACGATGGGTGCGACGAGCGAATCTGGAAACAGCGCCGCTGTCCGCACACGGTTTGACAGACGGGCGTCGGTCTGGTAGACCACCGCCGCGTCGGCCCGGCCGCTGGCGACGGCGCCGAGCGCCGCGCGCACGTCGGCAAAGGGGATCACGCGCGAGGACACGCCGCGCCAGAGGCCGGCGCGCTCCAGAGCCGCCTGGGCGAAGCGTCCCGCTGGAACGTGCGCGGGGTCGGCCAGGGCGAGGCGCTCAACCCGCGCCAGAGGCCGCAGGCTCGCCCAAGCGGAATCCCGCGCCGGGACAACGACGGCGAGGGCGCCTCGCGAGACCTCGATGGGCTCTCCACTCAGCCTCTGACGCGAACCCAGCCAGTCCACCCACTCGTCACCGACGAGCAGCGCCACCGAGGCAGGTGCCCCGGCGTCGATCTGGCGCGCGAGCGCGGAGGTGGCACCAGGGCTTATCCGCGTTTTACCCTCGAACGCCTCCGCGAGGTCCTGCGCCGCGTCCGCCGCCGACGCCGACGCGAAAACCGTCAGCGCGTCCTCTCGCGCGCACCCCACCCACAAGCCGAATGCGAGTGACGCCAGCGCCAGAGGCCGCACGCTACTGAACGCCCGGAATGGCACCGCCCTCGATGAGTTCAAGCGCGGACTCGGCGCTTACGCGCGCGTCTTCCCCCGGCTGCGTGTTCGCGATCACGGTCTCGAACGCCTCTCGCGCCTGATCCGTCCGGCCAATCATCAGCCGCCGTTGACCGATAAAGAGGTTAGCGCCGGGATGCCCGGCGTTTGTAGCGAGGACCGCCTGCGCTTCTTGGATGGGCCGCATCGGGTTGACGCCCTCGAACACGAGCGCTTCCGCGAGCGCCACGCGCACGTTGGGGTTGTCCTCAGCCTCCAGGCTCTGCTCCAGCAACGCCACCGCGCGGCTGGCCCAGAGGCGGCTGGAGTCCGGCGCCTCTTGCTGGGACTGGAACGCGGCCGTGAGGTAGTAACGCGCCGCCTCGTAGTAGCCCGACGCGGTGCCCTGCGCCTCCAGCGCGGCGGCCTGCTGCTGCATCGTCGCGCCGGGAAGCGGCGGGACCGGGCCCTCAGGCAGCGGGTTCATCGTCGCCTCAGCCGCGCCGGCAACGCCAGCGGGGACCGCCTCCGTATTGGGCTCGGGTTCCAGCGTAGCCCCTCGGTCTCCGAAAAACGCCGTCAGCGCGTACAACCCGATAACGGCAGCGATCGCGGCGCCGACAAAGGTCACCGCCCGCTTACCAACGTCTGACGGCGGGCGCTCGCCAGAGGCGGCCTCTTGCGACGCCGGGGGCGGACTGGGCACCTGGGCAGGCACGGCCTCCGCGAGAGGCGTCGCGCACTGGTTGCAGAACAAGGCCTCGGGCGAGTTGGCGTGGCCGCACGTCGGGCACACGAGGCGCGAGGCGTCGGCCGCAGGGACGCCAGAGGCATGCACGTCGGCGGTTGCCTCTGATACGATGGCCTCTGGCGCGAGCGGGTCGGTCGCACCGGCGGGGGTGCCGCAGAGCGCGCAGCGATCGGCGCCTGGGGCGAGGGCGGCACCGCAAGAACGGCAGGAAGTCGGGGAGGGCATTCGTCTACGCGTTGGCCTCTTCGACGAGGCGTTTGAACTCGGCGGCGGGCTTGAAAACCGGGAGCGATCGAGCGGCCACAGGCACCGGCTCGTTGGTGCGTGGGTTGCGTGCGGTCCGCGCCGCGCGGTGCTGCGATTTGAACGATCCAAACCCCCGGAGCTCAACGCCTTCGCCGTCCACGACCGCTTGGATCACGGTGTGCATGAAGCCGTCGACGACCGCCTCGGTTTCGAGCTTGGTCAACCCGGTCGCCTCGGCGATCCGGTCCACAATCTGGGCCTTGGTCATGGTGCGCGGTGGCGGTGAGGGGCTGCCCAGAATACGCCGGCGTGGCATCGGCTTCTGGCAGACAGGAGGGATTCGGCGTATCTTTGGCCGAGGATTTTCTTTCAGGTTCCCGCCCGCAGCGGACTCTATGCGCGTCTTATATGTCGCGGGCGAAGTCGCCCCGTTCTCCGAGACCACCGAAACCGCTGGTCTCCTTCGTGTTCTCCCCGACACGCTCCAGGAAGAGAAAGGCATCGAGCCTCGGATCATGATGCCCCGCTACGGGGTCGTCTCCGAGCGCCGGAACCGTCTCCACGAGGTGATCCGCCTGTCCGGCACCAAGGTCCCCGTTGGAGACGACACCGACACCCTCCAGGTCAAGGTCGCGTCCATCCCGGGCATCCGGCTCCAGGTCTACTTCATGGACTCCGTCGCGTACTACAAGCGCAAAGGGCTCTACAAGGACCGGCGCACCGAGGAGATCTTCGAGGACAACCCCGGGCGCGCGCTCTACTTCGCGCGGGCAGCACTCCTGACCGCTCAGAAGCTCGGCTGGGGCCCGGACGTGGTCCACGCCAGCGGCTGGATCGCGGCGTTTACGCCCCACGTCCTCAAAACGGAGTTCGGCGACGACCCGCTCTTCGCCAACACCGGCTCGGTCTACACCCCCGACGTGGTCGAAGGCTTCGAGGCGTCGCTCTCTGCAGAGGAGGCCAGCTCGCTCGGCCTTCCGGACGAGTGGGGCGGCAAGAGCCTCCGCGAGATCGGCCTGAGCACCGCTGACCGCGTGGCCTACGCCTCTGGCGACGCGCCCGGCGACGGCCCGGCCGGACCCGTTCTGGACGGCGAGCCCAGCGACGTCGCCATGGCGACCTACGCGCTGTACTTGGAAGTCGCACCCGAGCCCGAGGAGGCGTAAGCGCCCGTGCTCGTCCTCGGTATTGAGACCGCGACCGACGTGTGCTCGGTCGGACTTGTCGACGGCGAGCGCGACCTCGCCTCGTTCTCGCTGTTGCGCCCGCGCCAGCACGGCACGCGCCTCGCGGGCCTGATCCAATCGGCCCTCGCAACCTCTGCCGTCGCGCCAGAGGCGCTAGACGGCATCTCGGTCTCCGCAGGGCCCGGCTCCTACACCGGGCTGCGGATCGGCCTGAGCATCGCCAAAGGGTTGTGCCTCGCCAGCGGCGCAGACCTTCTCGCGGTCTCGACGCTCGAAGCGCTGGTGCACGCCTCTGGCGGAGCTGCCACCTCCGGCGACACACGGGTCGCGGTCCTTCCCTCCAGGCGTGGCGAGGTGTACGCTGGTGCCTACAGCTGGGGCGAGGACGGCTGGCGCGCGGTCCTGGCGCCAGAGGCCATCACGCTCTCGGACGTCGCGGCGTGGGCCGAGCCGCTGGCCTCCCCGACGCTCGTCGGCGGAGCGTCGGACGCCGCCTCTGGCGCGCTACGCGAGGAGGGGATCGAGCACCGTACGCTGGACGCGACGCCGTCGGGCCTTGTCGTCGCGCGCTTGGGGCATCAGAAGCTCCAAGCCGGCGAGACGGAGGACGTGGCGGCCTACGAGCCCGCCTACCTCAAGCCGTTCGTCTCTGGCGATCCCGCCGCTCGCGCCAGAGGCTGACGGGCGCCGCTGGCGTTTCCTACCTTCCCCTCTCTCCTCCCGACCCTGAGCATGGCCTGGTTCAAGCGACAGTCCGCCGGCATCAAGACCGAAGCGCGTGAGCGCAACGAAGCCCCCGAAGGCTACTGGCAGAAGTGCCCCGAGTGTGGCACCATCACGAGCCAGCGCGATCTGGAGCAGAACGCCCGCGTGTGCCCCTCGTGCCAGCATCACTACACGATGCCGGGCTTGGAATACCTCCGCCTCCTCTTTGACGACGGGCAGTTCACGCGGCACGACGCCAACCTCCACTCGGGCGACCCGCTGAGCTTCGAAGACCGGAAGCCGTACCCGCAGCGCACCATCGCGGCCGAGCGCAAAACCGGCTTGAATGACGCCGCCGTATCGGGCACGGGCCTTGTTGGCGGTCACCCGGCATCCATCGCGGCGATGGACTTCAGCTTTATTGGCGGCTCGATGGGCTCGGTCGTGGGCGAGATCCTGACGCGCGCCATCCGCCGCGCCACCGAGGAGCAGCGGGCGTGCGTCATCATCAGCCAGTCCGGGGGTGCGCGCATGATGGAGGGCGCGCTTTCGCTGATGCAGATGGCGAAGACCAGCGCCAACCTCGCCGTCTTGGGCGAGCACGGCTTGCCGTACATCTCCATCCTCACCAACCCGACGACCGGCGGCGTCACGGCTTCGTTCGCGATGCTGGGCGACGTGCAGATCGCCGAGCCCGGCGCCTTGATCGGTTTTGCTGGACCACGCGTGATCCGCGAGACCATCGGGCGGGACCTCCCGCGCGGTTTCCAGCGCGCCGAATTCCTCCTCGACAAGGGCTTCGTCGACCTCATACGCCCCCGCGGCGAGATGCGCGCCACGCTCGTCAACCTGTTCGGCCTCCTCATGGAAGGCGACGCGCCGCGCGAGGGCGAGCCTCTGGCGGACACCGCGCTCGCGAACGGGCAGGCGTAAAGCGAACGGTCAGCCTCTGGCGCCAGAGGCCACCGCGTACGTCCGTCTCTACACGGACCGGAGCAAAGCGCCAGATCTCGCCGGGCTGAGCCTCCTTCCTTTTTGAAGCCCCCGCGATGGCGGGCCTCTGGCGGCGGGCTGTAGTTTCCGAGTCTATTCCGCGCCCCTCGGAGGGCCCCGGCACGAGGCCGGGCGCTGTCGCCGAGGGTCCCAAGCCCGCACCCGTATGTACGCGATCGTTGAAATCGCCGGCAAGCAGTTCCGCGTCGAAGAGGACGCCAAGCTCTACGTTCCTCGCCTCAAGGGCGACGTAGACAGCGAGGTCACCTTCGACCGCGTTCTCCTCACCTCTGGCGACGCTGGTGTTACCGTAGGCGCCCCCACCGTGGATGGCGCGTCGGTGACCGCGAAGATCCTGGCCCACGTCAAGGGCGACAAGATCATCGTCTTCAAGAAGAAGCGCCGCAAGGGCTACAAGGTCAAGAACGGCCACCGTCAGCCTTACACGCAGATCCAGATCGGCTCCCTCTCCACCAACTAGACCGACGCGCTAGCCGCGGCCCTGCCAGGCATCGCCTGGCGCCAGAGGCCTCCGGCGTGCGCCCCCAAGAGATATGGCTCACAAGAAAGGCGTCGGCTCGTCGAAGAACGGCCGCGACTCCAACCCGAAAATGCTGGGCGTGAAGTCCGCAGGCGGCTCCGTCGTCCACGCCGGCTCCATCCTCGTCCGCCAGCGCGGCACCAAGTTCCACCCCGGCGTCAACGTCGGCCGTGGCAACGATGACACGCTGTTCGCGAAGTCCACCGGACGCGTCCGCTTCCAGACCGGACGCGGTGGCCGCAAGACGGTGCACATCGACGCCGTCGAGACGAACCTGGCTGAGATGGCCTAGCGCCATCCGAAGCTCTGCTTCCTCCGCCCCCGCTGGTCATTCCAGCGGGGGCGGTTTGCGTTTGGGGACTGCTGGGGACTGGGAGCGAACAGCGCCTCTGGCGCCAGAGGCGGAGTCGGCGTTCCCTCCTGCGACTGCCGCACTGCGTTCATGCGTAGAGAGGCAAACGCGCCAGAGGCCTCTGGCGGAACAAAGCGCTGGCCGTGCGACCTTACCCGGTACACACCGCCGCTTTCTCCTGTGCTCGACCTTTCCGACGCCTTCGTCCTTCCCACCGGCCCAGATGGCGGCCGCGTGGCCGAACTCCGCGCGTTCACGCACGGCTTGATGCCTCAGACCACGCCCGCCATCATGCAGGCGTTCTGCGAGGACTGGGCCGAGCGCGGCGTCGACGCTTGGAACGGCGTCCCGGACCGCTGGGACATCGGGCACCAAACGAGTTGGTGGACCCTACCGGAAGACCTCGGCGACCGGTGGATCTCGCCCCTCCTCAGCGCCGCTCCGGGCACGTGCGTTTTGCAACCCAACGTGCACTGGACTGTTGCCGCCCTGCTCTCGTGCGACGAGCCGTTCGACGGGCGCACGGGGGTCGTGCTGAGCGAGGCCGAGTTCCCCAGCGTGCGCCACAACGTTCGCCAGTGGGCGGGACTGCGCGAGATCAACATGCACGAGGTGGCGGCCTCTGGCGCAGACGTGGACGTGGAGGCCATGCTGGATGCAATAACGGATGACACCGCGTGGGTCTTCGTCTCCCACGTCGGCTTCGCCTCTGGCGCCAAGCTCCCCGACGCGGCCATCCGCGCGCTCGCCGACCGCGCCCACGCCAGAGGCGCGCTTCTCTGCGTCGACGGCTACCACGCAACGGGCTCGGTGGACGTGGACGTGAATGCGCTCGGCGCCGACGTGTACGTGGGCGGGCTCCTCAAGGAAGCGAGCGGCTCCTCGGGCAACTCCTATCTCTACGTGCGCCCTGGCCTGGACCTCCGCCCCCGTCTCTCTGGCTGGTTTGCAGACGCCGACCCGTTCGGCTTCAACGCCGCGCCCGAGCCGCACCCCCGCGTGCGCCGCCGCTTTCTCGCAGGGACAACAGCTGTCGCGTCCATGTACCACGCCGTCGAAGGCCTCCGCGTGCTCCTCGGTCCCGGCCTAGACGCCGTCCGGCAGGACTCCCTCGACAAAACCGGCTACGCCATCGAGCGGATCGATGCGCTTCTCGCGCCAGAGGCTGCCGGGGCCTCTGGCGTTCACCTCCGGTCCCCGCGAGAGGCCGAGCGGCGGGGCGCCATGATCGTTCTCGCGATGCCGGACGCGGATAAGATGTGCGCGTGGTTGAAGACACGCGGCGTGTACACCGACAGCCGCCGCGGGGAAGTCCTGCGCTTCGCGCCGTTCGTCTGGAACACGCAGGAGGACATCGACCGCTGCGTCGACGCCATCGCTGAGGCGTTGGAGACGGGCGCCCACCTCCGCTACGAGGCGCCGACCGAGGCCGGCCCCGTAACCTGAACACCGAGCGCTTTTCCGACGGACCTTTTCCGCCAGAGGCCTTAGCCTCGCCGGCCTCTTGCGCCGGCAGACGAAAGGGGGATCGTTCAACATCGGCGGCCGGGCGAAGACCTTAAACGGTGAGCCGATGTGGTACCGAACGCACCCTTCTACCCCGGAGCGTTACGGTTCTGTACCGCTCCGGGGGGGATGATTAAGGCGGGGCGCACCGCCCCTGATGAGGCCCCTGAAGCATTAATCGGGGCATACGGCACGCAGAGGCTCCGAGATGGGGGCATTGTTGAAGAGACGGGGGGACGCCGCGGGAGGCCGGGCGGCTGTGGGCATGGGCCTTGCAGAAGAGCCCGACAACCTTCCCTCGTGCTCATGCCTTTCTGGACTCTCCGACTCGTCGCTAGCGCTGGTGTCATCGCCCTCTTGGGGCGGTTGCCCGAGACGCCCAGCGAAGCGTTCGTCTTGAGTCTGGGCGTGTGCCTGCTCGCGTTCGGTGGCCTGCTCATCGCCGACACGCTGCCCCGGTTGCGACGCACACGTCGCGCCCACCACGCCTAGACGCCTCCTATGAAGACGCCCCTACAAGCCGCCGCCGTCCGCTTCTCGCACGACCCCTCGGAGTTGAACGGCCGAGACGTTGCCGTCGCCGCGCTCCCGCTGGTCCGCTCCATGGTTCGCCGCGTAACCCTCCCCGACCATCCTCTGGCGACCTACGCCGACCTAGAGAACGCCGGAATGTTGGGCATGGTGCAGGCGCTGCACTCTTACGACCCCGAGCGCGGGACCAGCTTCGCGAGCTTCGCCTACGGCCGCATCCGTGGTGCCCTGATCGACTTCCTGCGCACCATCGACACGCTGAGCCGGGACCGCCGCCGCCGTGTGGCTGAGGCTTCGCGCTGCGCCGAGGAGCTTCAGCAGGAGCTCGGCGCCGAGCCCCGCGCCGCCCAGGTCGCCACCCGCCTTGGCGTGAGCGTCAAGGACTACGACCGCCTCCGCACGGATGCCCAGCAGCGGTTCATGCTCTCCCTCTACGCCGAGAGCGAGTCCCGCCCCGTGCCGATCGACACGCTCCCTTCCCCCATCGAGGATTGCAAGAACGAGGCGGTCGAGCGCCGCTCGCTCTACGACTACGTGGACACGCTTGTGGACTGCCTCCCGGAGCGCGAGCAGAAGATCGTCAACCTGTACTTCCACGAGGGCTGGACGCTGCGCGAGATCGCGGGCGACCTCCAGCTCACCGAGGCCCGGATCTCGCAGATCCTGTCCAAGACGCTCGGCACCCTGCGCACGCACATGCAGCGTAACAGCGTCGCCGCCTAAAGAAAACGGCTACAACGCTTTAGGCCTCTGGCGAGAGGCCGATACTGAGCAACGAGTCTCCTGAGGGAGAGAGGGAGACGGCCGGGGCCGGAGCGGGTACGCTCGGTCTCGGCCGCTTTTTTTGCCCCCGGCGCCAGAGGCCGCCTGTGGGGGAATGCGACGGGTGAGGCAACCGGTCCTCGGCTGGAGTCCATCGCGCAGAATGGAGAGGACACCGCGCAAGAGGCCTGAGCCCTAGCGGCGTTCTGGGCGCGCCTTCGCGGATCGGCGGTTGCGTTCGCGCTAGGTTACGCACGCACCCTCCCGCTCTCGCATGCTCTGGCGCTCCGTCTTTTTCGCCCTCGTCCTCGCCTCTGGCGTGAGCGCCCAACCGCAGACCGTCGGCGAGACGCTGCAGCAGATCGAGACCGCCTCGGCGATTGAGGATGACGCCGAGCGTCGCGTCGCGCTCGACGCGATCTGGAGCGGTCTCCGGACGGCGGGCCAGATTCCGGCAGCTTCCGGTGATTCCGCCCTCTTCCTCTGGCGCGGGAACGCCTCGGGCGTGAGCGTGGCCGGAGACCACACAGGCTGGAACGCGACGGCGGCGCCTCTGGCGCGGATCGGACGCGGCGACGTGTGGGCGCGCCTGGAGCGCTTCCCCGCGAACGCGCGGCTGGACTACAAGCTCGTCGTGGGGAGCAACTGGATCCTGGACCCCAACAACCCGAACCAACAATGGAGCGGGTTTGGCCCTAACTCCGAGCTCCGAATGCCCGCTTGGGAGTTCCCGCAGGAAACCGTGCCCGAGCCGGGCGTCGCCAGAGGCTCGCTTTCCACGGCAGTCACGATGCAGAGCGTGGCGTACGGCGCGCCCGTCGTGTACCGCGTGTACACGCCCGCCAACGTGGACGTGCTCTCCGACTTGCCCGTGATCTACGTCACCGATGGCCACGAGTACGCCGACGACCGCCTGGGCGCGCTCCGCATCGTGCTCGACAACCTCGTCGCCAGAGGCGACGTGGAGCCGGCGATCGTCGTGTTTATCGACCCGCGGCTGAACGGACAGAACCGTCGGCAGGACCAGTACGTGCAGAATGCGGGCTTCGCGGACTTCGTGGCGACCGAGCTGGTGCCGGCCGTCGACGCCGCGTACCCGACGCGGACCGACCGCGAGAGCCGCGTGATCCTCGGAACGTCTCTCGGCGGCGTCTTCTCCACCTATCTCGGCCTCCAGTACCCCGGCGTGTTCGGCAAGCTCGCGATCCAGTCGCCCGCGTTCTGGGTCAGCGAAAGCGCGCAGTGGTGGACCGGCCCGAGCCTCTACAGCCTCATGGCCGCCTCTGGCGAGACTTGGGACGTGCACATGACCACCGGCACGATCAACGACACCGAGAGCGGCGCGCGCCGGATGCGGAGCGCGATGGAGGCTCGCGGCGTACCGCTCACCTACCGCGAGGTCCCCGAAGGCCACTCGTGGGGCAACTGGCGTGCGCTCCTAGACGACATGCTGCGCGCGCTCCTGCCCGCGAGCGGCTCCACCTCGGGCGAGGCAACTCCCGAATCCGCGCCAGCGGCCGCGTTGCCGTTCCGAGCGTTCCCCAACCCGGCACAGGCATTCGTGACGTTCGAGGTGCCCGGCGCCACGGCGCCCGTACGCATCGCGTGCGCGGATTCGCTCGGCCGCGAGGTGCTCGCCGTCTGGACCGCCGCCAGAGGCCACGCCGTCCGCGTGCCGACCCGCGCGCTGGCCTCTGGCGTGTACGCCTGCACGGCGACATCTGGCGAGGTCCGGGCCGCTCGCATGCTCACCATCGCGCGCTAGGATGGACGCCTCGCCTACTCTACTGCCGACCGACGCGCGCCTGCCCGCTCTCCCGCCGGCGGTGCCGAGGCGGCGCTATCCCATCGCGAAGGTCCTGGGCTGGTTGCTCCTCAAGGCGCTCGGATGGCGGTACGTGGGAGGGTTCACAAACGCCCCGCGGCAGGTGCTGATCGGGTGGCCGCACACCTCCAATTGGGACGGCATCATCGGCCTCGGCGCCGCGGCGCTGTGCGGCATCGACGTCAACGTTCTCGCAAAGCGCGCGCTGTTCCGCCCACCGGTGGGCTGGATCCTGCGCTCGTTCGGTGGGATCCCCGTGGAGCGTACGCGGCCCGGCGGACTCGTGGAAGAGGCCATCGAGCGGTTTGAAGCCGCCGAAGCCTCTGGCGGGACGCTCGTGCTCGCGATGGCGCCCGAGGGCACGCGCGGACGCGGCGAGGGCTGGAAAACCGGCTTCCACCGGATCGCCGTCCGCGCCGGGGTGCCCATCGCCGTGCTGTGCTTCGACTACCGCCGCAAAGAGATCGGCGTGGTGGGCACCGTGGTCCCCTCTGGCGATCTCGACCAAGACCTCGCGGCCATTTCGGCCCTGCTGGTAGACGTGCGCGGGCGCCACCCCGAAAAAGCGACGCCTGCGGCCTCTGGCGTGGCGCTCCCTCCCACCGAAACGCGTGCCCCGCGCCTCTAGCCCGGCGCGCAGAACGCCAGAGGCCAGGACCGCGTTTGCGCCGTTCAACCGTGCTGGAGGCGTGCCGCCGCGAGTAGCAGTACACGCCTCTGACACTCGGGCGCGAGGCGCGAGGCAGCGGGACAAAACCCGCTGGTAGAGGGGTGGAATCCACAGCGCGAGAGGCCGCGGCTCCGGTACCTTCGGGCGTGCCTCTGCCGCCCCCTTTTACGCCGCTCTCGCGGGTCGCCGTTGCGGCCCCGTCCTCGGCTGCGCTCCACCGGAAGGACGCCGAGGCGGGCCTGGACGCTCTCCGCGCCAGAGGCCTGACCGTGGAATCCGGCCGGGCACTGGCGCCGCGCCTGGGCTACCTCGCCGGAACCGACGACGACCGCACGGCCGAGCTCAACGCGCTGTTCCGCCGCGACGACCTGGACGCGATTGTGTGCCTCCGTGGCGGCTACGGCGCGCTCCGCATCCTGGACCGCCTGGATTGGGACGCGTTGGCGGCCCACCCCAAGCTGATCGTCGGCTACTCCGACATCACCGCGCTCCACTTCGCCGCCTGGGCACTGGCCGGCGTCCCCGGACTGTCCGCCGCGATGGCGGCACCGGACTGGCCAGACCTGGACCCCGCCAGCGAGCAGCAGCTGTGGGACGTGGCCTCTGGCGCGCACCCGTGGGAAGTCGTCGGCCCCGGCGGCGAGCCTCTGGCGCCGATGAGCCCTGGCGAGTCGGAGGGGACGCTGATCGGCGGCAACCTCTCACTTATCGCAGCGCTACTCGGCACGCCGTACTTGCCCGACCTCACCGGCGCGATCCTGTTTATCGAGGACGTTGGCGAGTCGCCGTACCGGATCGACGGACTCCTGGCGCGGCTGCACCTCGCGGGCGTGCTCAAGCGGCTCGGTGGGCTCGTCTTTGGCGCCTTCACAGGCGCCGAGCCGCCCAAGAACCGCCCCAGCCTTGAACTCGACGAGGTCCTCGCGCATTACGCCGCGTTCGTACCCGGCCCCGTCGCCAGAGGCCTGGTCTACGGCCACTTCTCGCGCAAGACGCCCATGCCGGTCGGCGTCCACGCGCGCCTGACGGTCGGCGCCGACGCGGTGCTGACCACGCTTTCCCCCCTCACCGCGCCGCCGCAGTGACGCCACCCCTCGGGACGCCCATTTCTGTACCGCGCCCGATGCGGCTCTCGGTCTTCGCCTCTGGCGGCGGCTCGAACCTCGGCGCGATCCTGGACGCCATCGACGCCGGAACGCTCGCGGCTTCGGTCGCCGTGGTGGTCACCGACCGCGAGGGCATCGGCGCACTGGAGCGGGCCGCCGCGCGCGGCATCCCGCGCGAGGTCGTAACGCCAGAGGCCCAGGACTACGCCTCTGGCGCTCGCTTCGCGGATGCGCTGCTGGACGTGCTCGCGCGGTACGACACGCACGCCATCGCGCTCGCGGGGTATCTGAAGCGAATTCCGCCCGAGGTGGTCGCGGCGTTCCGGCACCGGATCCTGAACGTGCACCCCAGCCTCCTTCCGGCCTTTGGCGGAGCGGGGATGTACGGCAAGCACGTGCACCGCGCCGTCCTGGACTACGGCGCCCGGTTCTCCGGCGCGACGGTCCACTTCGTCGACACCGAATTCGACACCGGCCCGGTGGTGCTCCAGGACACCGTCCCGGTCCACGCCGACGACACGCCAGAGGCCCTCGCTGCGCGCGTGCTGGCCGTGGAGCACCAGGTCTTCCCCCGCGCCCTCGCCCTTCTCGCCGACGGGCGTCTGAGCCTGGACGGCCGCCTCGTTCGCATCCTGCCAGTAGCCAGTAGCCAGTAGCCAGTAGCCAGTAGCCAGTAGCCAGTAGCCAAATCAGCGCAGCCTCTGGCGCCGCGTCAAGCTTCTGGCGCGATATCCCGCGTACCCACGCGCTAGAGGCCCCTGGCGCCGCGAGGCCAGCGTGACGCTCTGCCACTCCCCACTGCCCCCATCCCTCCGCCATGATCTCCGCTAAGACTCTCCCCCCTCCCGCCGACCGCCAGAGGCTCCGCCGCGCGCTTCTCTCGGTCAGCGACAAGACAGGCCTCGTGCCGTTTGCGCAACGCCTCGCCGCGCACGGCGTCGAGTTGCTCTCCACTGGGGGGACGGCGCGGGCGCTTCGCGAGGCAGGCCTGGAGGTCATCGACGTGGCCGACGTGACGGGCTTCCCGGAGATTCTGGACGGGCGGGTCAAGAGCCTGCACCCCAACGTGCATGGCGGCATCCTCGCGCGGAGCCAGGACCCGGAGGACCAGGCAACGCTGGAGGCGCACGGCATCGGCGCGATCCAACTCGTGGCCGTCAACCTGTACCCGTTCCGCGAGGCGGTCGCCTCTGGCGCCGATGACGCGCTCGCGGCCGACAACGTCGACATCGGCGGGCCCACGATGCTACGGGCGGCGGCCAAGAACTTCGGCTCCGTCGCCGTCGTGGTGGACCCCACCGACTACGACGCGCTCGCGGCCGAACTCGACGCGAATGACGGCACGCTCGGGCTCGCCACGCGCCACCGCCTCGCGACGACCGGCTTCCGTCACACCGCCGACTACGACGACGCCATCGCGCGCTTTTTCGAGGCCTCTGGCGACGACTCCACCTCTGACGATGAAACGGACGTGGCGCCAGAGGCCCTGCCCGATCCGCTGGAGGTGAGCCTGCCGCTGGCGCTGCCGCTGCGCTACGGCGAGAACCCGCACCAGCGCGCGGGCTTCTACTCCGATAGCGCGCCGTACCAGACGCTCCACGGCAAGGCGCTTTCCACCAATAACCTGCTGGACCTCACCGCCGCGCTGGACCTCATCGGCGAGTTCGCCGACGCGCCGCCGACGGTCGCCATTCTGAAGCACACCAACCCGTGCGGCGTGGGTCAGGCGGAGAGCTTGGCCGACGCGTACCGCAAGGCGTTCACGACCGACACGCTCTCGCCGTTTGGCGGCATCGTGGTGGTTAACCGGGCATTGGACCGCGCGAGTGCGGAAGCCATCGACGCGGTGTTCACCGAGCTCATTATCGCGCCTGAGTACGAGGACGGCGTGCTGGACTTCCTCCAGCAGAAGCAGAACCGGCGGCTGCTGACCTACACGCCAGAGGCCTCGGCCCCGGACTACCTGCTGCGGTCGGTTGCGGGCGGCGTCCTGGCGCAGGAGCCGGACGCGCCGCTCGGGACGGCCGCCGCGCTCCGCGAGCGCTGCTCAGTCGCCACCCAGCGCGCCCCCTCGGATGGTGAGTGGGCCGACCTCGACTTCGCGTGGCGCGTCTGCAAGCACGTCAAGAGCAACGCCATCGTCTACGCGAAAGGTGGCGCCACGCTCGGTATTGGCGCGGGTCAGATGAGCCGGATCGACGCCAGCGAGGTCGCGGTCCGCAAGGCGGGCAAGGAAAGCCTGGACCTTGCCGGCTCGGTCGTGGCGAGTGACGCCTTCTTCCCCTTCGCGGATGGGCTTCTGGCGGCTGCGGACGCGGGGGCCGTCGCGGCCATCCAGCCCGGCGGCAGCGTCCGGGACGACGAGGTCATCGAGGCCGCCGACGCCAGAGGCATGGCAATGGTGTTTACCGGCGCCCGTCACTTCCGGCACTGAGCCTCTGGCGGGCGCGGCCAACAGTCCCGCCGTGGCCTCTGGCGCCAGAGGCCGCGGCGGAGGGCAACGGCACCCTGTCCCAACGCATACCTCTTCGAAAAATCAAGGCAGAGCTTAAGACATACCGCCTAACCCGCTGCGTACCTTGTCGCTCGGCCGTTTTAGTGCTCCAACAGGGGTGACTAAGGCGGCCGCTTTCGTGGCTCCCTTGCCTTTTCCCGCTCCGACCGGGCCCTCGCCAGAGGCACCGCTTCTGGCCTGGGGCCCTGTCCGAGCGTCCTCTGATCCCTCCACCTTCCCGTGCGCAACCCGTTCTCCGTCGACGTCGCCATCGACCTCGGCACCGCCAATACCCTCGTCCACGTCCGCGACCAGGGCATCATCATGAACGAGCCGTCCATCGTGGCTCGCGACCGGCGCACGGGCAAGTCCGTCGCCATCGGGCAGAAAGCGCTGATGATGCACGAGCGCACGCACAAGGACATCGAGACCATCCGCCCGCTCAACGACGGCGTGATCGCGGACTTCTCCGTCGCTGATGAGCTTATCAAGGGCCTCGTGCGCGGCGCGCGTCCGAACTGGTTTACCGGCATCGGCCGGATGGTGATCTGCGTGCCGAGCGGCATCACCGAGGTGGAGCGCCGCGCTGTGATCGACGCCGCGCGGAGCGCGGGCGCCAAGGACGTGAAGCTGATCGACGAGCCCATGGCGGCGGCCATCGGCATCGGCCTGCGCGTGGACGAGCCCGTGGGCAACATGATCGTCGACATCGGCGGCGGCACCACGGAGATCGCCGTGATCGCGCTCAACGGCATCGTGATCGACGAGTCCATCCGCGTGGGCGGCAACGAGTTGGACGAGGCGGTCGTGCAGTACTTCAAGAAGCACCATAACCTCCTGATCGGCTCACGCACGGCGGAGCGGATCAAGTGCGAGATCGGCAGCGCCCAGAAGCTCGACCCCGAGCTGGAGCTGAGCGTCAAGGGCCGCGACCTCGTGACCGGCGTGCCCAAGACGCGCGTCGTCACGAGCGAGGACGTGCGCGAGGCGCTGCGCCAGGGCGTCAACCAGATCGCTGCCGCCGTTGTCCGCGCCCTTGAAGGCACCCCGCCCGAGTTGGGCGGCGACGTGCTGGACCGCGGCATCATGCTCACCGGCGGCGGCGCGCTGCTCAAGGGGCTCGACGAGTACCTCCGCGAGCGCACCGAGCTCCCCGTCTTCGTCGCCGACGACCCGCTCACGGCCGTCGTGCGCGGGACGGGCCGCGTCCTGGAGGACCCCGAGGCCTACGCCGCCGTCCTCACCAGCTAAGGCGCCTCTGGCGTCCTGCACTCGGCCTCTGGCGTTGGCGCCAGAGGTCGAGTCGTTTTCAGACCCGGCCCGCAAGCCCGCCCCTCGCGGCTCGGCGTAGGTTCGGGAACGCGAAGGCGCCTCGGTCGTGAGGAGCCCGCCCCTCTCCCCCTCCCGTCTCGATGAGCAACCCGGCCGCGCAAGTCTGGCTCCGCACCCGCGATTACGTGCTTCTGGCTGTCCTGGTGCTGATCGCGACGGCCATCTTCGTGGGGCGGAACCGGCCGGCACTCCGCGCCGCGCGCTCGGTCGCGCTGGCCGTGACGGGCCCCGTGGAAGGCACGTTCTCCCGCGTGGGCCGCTTCCGCCGCTCGCTCGGCGAGAACGAGCGGCTGCGGGCCGAGGCCCTGGACCTCTCCACCGAGGTGGCCCGGCTCCGCGAGGCGCGAGCCGAGAACGCCCGTCTCCGTGGCTTGCTGGGCTTCGCGGACTCCCTTGACGTCAGCTACCGAGTCGCGCGCATCGTCACCAAGGACCAGACGGAGCAGGCCAACTTCCTCACCATCGACGTAGGCGAAGCCGACTCCATCCAGGTGGGCATGCCCGTTATCGACGAGCGCGGCATCGTGGGCAAGGTGTTCCTCGTGGGCGACAACTACTCCGTTGTGATGCCGCACCAGAACACGCAGTTCACCGTCCCGGCCACGCTGGACGCCCTCGCGCTGGACGGCCTCATCAGCTGGGATGGGCGCAAGCCTGGGACGCTCACGATGGAGTTCGTCCCTAAGACCGAGCCCGTCGAACGCGGGATGCTCGTCACGACGAGCCCCTACAGCGGCGTTTTCCCTGCCGGCGTCCCTGTTGGGCGCGTGGACACGGCCTACGCCGCCGCGGGCCGAAACGACTTCATCATTGAGGTCACGCCCGCCGCCCCGATCTCGCAGGTCGGCTATGTGTACGTGCTGCTCTCGGTCCCGGACGTGGAGATCGAGACGCTTCTGGGCGCCGCGCGCGACTCCCTCGCCACGGGCGCCGGCGGCTGAGCCTCTGGCGCTCCCGCCTAGCCCGACACCGCGTCCGCCTCCGGCGGGCCCGAATCCGCCGCCAGAGGCCCGGATTCTGCTTTTCGCACGCGTGATCGCACTACCTTCTAGGCGTCTCCGTTGACTCCCCGCACCCCTTCTACGCCGATGCCTCGCGGCCAGCTTCTTCCCCGTCTCGCCGCCCTTTGTCTCTTGTTCGCCACGCCTCTGGCGCTGTCGCCAGAGGCCGCCGCTCAGCCCACATCGGGCTTTGCCGCGACAAACGCGCTCGCGGACCTGATTGACGCGCAGTTGGACGCGAGCGCGTTCAACGACGCCTACTGGGGCGCGTACATCGTGGACCTGACGGATAACCGGATTCTGTACGACCGGAACGCGGCGAAGCGCTTTATCCCGGCGAGCAACATGAAGCTGTTCTCCACCGCGGGCGTGCTGGATAAGCTGGGCGCGGACTTCCGCTACACGACGCGGCTCTATGCTGACGGCCAGATCCGAGGCAGCACGCTGGTCGGCTCGCTCGTCGTGCGCGGCTCCGGCGATCCCACGATGGGCGCCCGCTACACCTCTGGCGACCTCACGCGCACGTTCCGTCAGTGGGCGGACAGCTTGAAGGCCTCTGGCGTCCGCCGCATCAGCGGCTCCGTGATCGGCGACGACAACGTGTTCGACGACCGCGCGCTCGGCGAGGGCTGGAGCTGGGACGACCTCGTGTGGTACTACGGCGCCGAGATCTCCGGCCTGCAGTTCGGCGAGGGGACGATCAACCTCGCCGTGAGCGGGACGACGCCCGGCGACCGTGCTCGCATTGCCGTCACGCCCGACGTGGGCTACATCGACGTGGTCAACCGCACAACGACGACCGACGGCGGGAGCATCCGCGAGGGCTACTCGCGCGATCTCTCCTCCAACCGCTTTCTTGTGACCGCGTCGGTCCCTGCGGGGCAGGTGGAGCGCGAGGACGTGGCCGTGTCCAACCCCACGACGTACTTCATCCGCGTGCTCGTCGCCACGCTTCAGCGCGAGGGCATCGAGGTCGACGGCGACGCCATTGACGTGGACGAGTGGGACGGCCCACGCATCCGCTACGAAGGCATGCAACGCATCGCGACCCACGAGTCCCCCCGGCTCAAGCACATCGTTGCTGAGACCAACACGGAGAGCAACAACCTGTACGCGGAGCACTTGCTTCGCACGCTCGGCGTGTACGGCTACAGCGGCGACGAGCTCGACCCCGGCTCTTCGCGGGCGGGCGCGGCCGCGATGGAACCGTTCCTCAACCGGATCGGCGTGGACCCGGCGAGCCTCCGCATCGCGGACGGATCGGGCCTCTCGGCGCTCAACCGCCTCACGCCTCTGGCGACGGTGCAGCTTCTCCGCGCGATGAACGAGCACCCGGAGCCTGGCGTCCGCGAGGCGTTCTACGAGTCCCTCGCCGTCGGCGGCCGGAGCGGCACGCTGGAGCGCCGCTACCGCTCGGGCGACGCCAGAGGCAACGTCCACGCCAAGACCGGCTACATCTCGGGCGCCCGCACGCTCTCCGGCTACGTGACGGCCGACAACGGGCACCTTATCGCGTTCTCGCTGATGTGCAACCACTACTCCACGCGCACGAGCCGCGTGAACCAGGCGCAGGACGCGATCGTGGAGCTACTGGCGGACTTCGACGGCTAGCCTCTTGCGCCAGAGGCTACAGATGGTGGCTCGCGAGCGGGAGCACAGCGCCGAAGAGGTAGCTGTGGTCAGCCTCCCACCCGCCGTGAAGGACGACGACCGTATCGCCGACGGCACCGGCGGTCCCTACTCCGACGACGTAGTGGCTGAAGCAGCCGTCGTCAGTCCAGGGGTACCACTGCTCAGTCTCTTCAGGGAGGTACTGAGCAGCAGCCGGATGAGACTCCAGCGCAGCAAGGAGGATGAGGAATGGGAGCGCGCGGTCCCCATAAGTGAAGGCGGGAGGGCTAGCGTTGACGACGCCCGCACTGGCACAGAGGTGACAGCGCGTGTGCGGTTGGACGCGAAGCCACACGGGGTAAACGGCGGAATGTGTCCACAACACTATGGCGGCGCCAACTCCCGGACGATCCCAAAACACCGACGGCCTCGCTGGCTGCAACGCCAGGTTAGGCAGCCTCAGATATGCGTGCCACGCACTTGATTTCAATTAGGAGTTCTGGCATCACCAGACCCGAAACTTGGATCATCGTCTGCGCAACCTCGGGGTTCTTACCGTATGCCTCAGCGCGGATTCCGAACAACTCTCCCACGTTGCCCATCGTCGCGCCGATGTCTGTCACATACCATGTCTCGTCTACGACGTTGTCCATGGTCGCGCCGAAGTGGCCCAGCACTTCGGCGACGTTCGCGTAGGCTTGACGGGTTTGCGCGGCGAGGTCTCCTTCACCTGCAAGGTTGCCCTCGCTGTCCGTACCGACCTGGCCGGAGACGTAGATCGTGTCTCCATCTCTGACGGCGTTGGCGATGAAGTCCTTGAATGGTCCGAAGCGGGCGACTTGGCGTTCGTTTGCCATCGTTCTGGTAGGGTTGTGGACACCCGCAAGAGGCGGCCAGGGTGAGGGTGTGGGTTCAAGAACGGGGCGACCCGTGACGCCCCCGCTTCATATGTGTACAAAATACAATTGTATGGAGCGGCACAACGAGAAGTGGGCGGGACGGCTCCGCTGCGCTCTTCTCTGCGTAAGAGCTCAGCCAAGCAGATCGCACGGCACAAAGCCGACCGACTCTGCACACGGTCCCCTGGTCTGATGCAAACGGCGCCACAGCGCCCGCCTCTGGCGCCAGAGGCCCAGGCGAGCGCGGGTCAACGCGGCGCGCCAAATCCGCGTGCAGAACGCCAGAGGCCGTGTGAACTGAGGAGGCCCCTGCAACACGGTACACCGTGTCGGGTACCCTCGCCTCTGGCGCCAGAAGCGCCCTGGTTCGGCTCAGATTTCGATTCCCTCTATTTATGAAGATCCACGCGACAACTGTTCTCGGCGTCCGGCACAACGGCCGCGTCGCCCTCGGCTCCGATGGGCAGGCCTCCATGGGCGACACCGTCATGAAGCACAAGGTGCGCAAGGTGCGCCCGCTCGGAGGCGGCAAGGTGCTTTCCGGGTTCGCCGGCTCAACCGCCGACGCCTTCACCCTCTTCGAGCGGTACGAGGCCAAGCTGGAACAGTACGGCGGCAACACGCTCCGCGCCGCCGTCGAGCTCGCCAAAGAGTGGCGCACGGATCGGTACCTCCGCCGCCTCGAAGCGCTTCTCGCCATCGCAGCGCCAGACCGGCTGCTGCTCATCAGCGGGACCGGCGACGTGATCGAGCCCGACGACGACATCGTCGCCATCGGCTCGGGTGGGAACTACGCCCTCGCGGCCGCCCGCTCGCTCGTCAAGCACGCGCCCAACCTCTCCGCCCGCGAGATCGTCGAGGAAGGCCTCACGGTCGCGGCTGACATCTGCGTGTACACCAACCACAACTTCAACATCCTAGAGCTCGACGCCGAAGGCTAGGCTGCTGAGTCGGCTCCGGCCTCTGGCGCCAGAAGCGCCGTCTATTCCGTTTCCTGTTTTCTCTACGACCCAGTATTCATGACACAGGCCTGCGTTCTGATCGACTACCAGAACC
Organism: Rubricoccus marinus; assembly: GCF_002257665.1. Taxonomy (NCBI): domain Bacteria; kingdom Pseudomonadati; phylum Rhodothermota; class Rhodothermia; order Rhodothermales; family Rubricoccaceae; genus Rubricoccus; species Rubricoccus marinus. The sequence goes on from NZ_MQWB01000001.1 coordinate 2,186,131, forward strand.
TCCACCACTACCTCAAGCACCAGATCGACGACGGGAGCCCCGCCGACATCTGCACCGATCTCCTCTCCGCTCTTCGGGACCACCTCTCGGGCGCGCGCATCACCATTGGCCGCGCCTACGCAGACTTCAGCGGTCTCGATGACCACACCCGGCACGTCAAGCGAAGCCTCTACCTCTACGGCATCGAGCCGGTGTACGTGCCGGCCACGATGCACCGCAACACCTCGGACCTGCAACTGGCCGTGGATGCGATCACGATCCGCGAGAAGCGCCCGGAGATCGACACCTTCGTGCTGCTCACCGGAGACCGGGACTACGTGCCCGTTGTGCAGGCGCTCATAGGGGCCGGCAAGCGCGTGATCTGCGTCGGCTTCCGCGAGCACCTCTCCCCGTTCGTCGTCCGCCACACCGGAAACGGTGAGTACATCGACGCGGCGACGCTCCTGCCCGAGGCCACCCTCGCCCCGCAGGCGCCCGTCGGCGAGCCCGTGGTTACCACGCAGTTTAGCGAGCCCGCCGAGATCGAGACCGATGAGGCGTTCAAAGCCCTCGAACTCACGCTTCTCCACTTCGGGCAGTACGACGAGGTGTACCTCACCCCGTTGCTCCGCAGGCTCTCCGAGGAGCTTCCCCAGGACTCCGACCCCAAAGCCCTCGTGGCCGAGTTGGAGGAGGCCGGCGCCGTCAAGCTGGAGCGCCGCCGCGGGATGCCGTACGACTACACCGTGCTGCTCATCAACGCCGAGCACCCCGAAGTCAACGAGGCCCGCGAAGAGCTCGTCGCGCCCGACGTGGACGGCGACTCCGACGACGGCCTCCCGTTCGACGCGGCCGACGACTCCGAGGATGACCTCGACTTCTCCTACGACGACGAGGAGGTCACCAACTAGGCCTCTGGCGCGCCCTTCCGGCGAGGGCTGACCCCGTTTCCCCATCGGCCTCTGGCGGCGCCAGAGGCGAGAGCCGCCTGCGCGGCCCCCACTCATGGAACTCAAGACAGACTCCCCCACCCAAGCCGACGACGCGGGCCTGACTCCGCGGCGCATCGTCGCCGAGCTCGACAAGTACGTCGTTGGACAGAACGCGGCCAAGCGGGCCGTGGCCGTGGCGCTCCGCAACCGCTGGCGCCGCCTCCGCGCGCCAGAGGACATGCGCGACGAGATCACCCCCGCCAACATCATCCTGATCGGGCCGACGGGCGTCGGCAAGACCGAGATCGCGCGGCGCCTGGCCAAGCTGACCGGCGCGCCATTCGTCAAAGTCGAAGCCACCAAATTCACCGAGGTCGGCTACGTTGGCCGCGACGTGGAGAGCATGATCCGCGATCTCGTGGACCTAGCGCTTGCGCAGGCCAAAGAGATACAGGCGGAACGCGTGACCGATCAGGCTCGCGTCCACGCGGAGAACCGCCTGCTGGACCTTCTCCTCCCCTCTTCTAAGCCCAAAGCGCCGGCAGGCCTGCCCGGCCTCGGCTTTCCCGTGACCACGCCCTCGCCAGCGGCGGAGGAGCTGGCCGACCCCGGAGGCAAAACGCGCGAGCGGTTCCGCGAGATGCTCCACCGCGGGAGCCTGGACGACCGCGAGGTGGAAGTCGACGTGAGTCTGGACCGGACGACGAACCTCCAGATGTTTGGCCCGATGGGCATGGAGGAAATGGGTATCAACCTGCAGGAGATGCTCGGCGGGGGCAAAAAGCGCCAGAAGCGCCGCGTGAAAGTCCCCGAGGCCATGGACCTGCTCACGCAGGACGAGGCGCAAAAGCTCGTAGACCAGGAGGCCGCTCGCGCCGAAGCCCTCGCGCGCGTGGAGCAAGCCGGCATCGTGTTCATCGACGAGATTGACAAGGTGGCCGGGCGGCAGAGCGCCGGCGGCGGTGGCGGCCCTGACGTGAGCCGCGAGGGCGTCCAGCGCGACCTGCTCCCCATCGTGGAGGGCTCGACGGTGGTGACCAAGCACGGGCCAGTCAAGACCGACCACATCCTCTTTATCGCCTCTGGCGCGTTCCACGTGTCCAAGCCGAGCGACCTCATCCCCGAGCTCCAGGGCCGCTTCCCGATCCGCGTCGAGCTGGAGTCGCTGACCGAGGCCGACTTCGTGCGCATCCTGACCGAGCCGGAAAACGCGCTCACCAAGCAGTACGCCGCGCTGTTCGCGAGCGAGGGCGTAGACCTCTCGTTCACGCAAGAGGCCGTCGCTGAGGTCGCGCGCATCGCCGCCAAGGTGAACTCCGACGTGGAGAACATCGGCGCCCGCCGCCTCCACACCATCCTGACGACGCTGCTCGAAGACCTCCTGTTCGACCTGCCGGATGGCGACCACGGCGGGACAGTCGAGATCACGCACGACATGGTGCGGGACACGCTCCAGGGCATCGTGGAGGACCGCGACCTGAGCATGTACGTCCTCTAGGTCCGCTCCCGTCAGGCCTCTGGCGCCAGAGGCCCGACGGGGACCGGGCGTTGCGGGGCTCCAGAAGACGGTTCGCCGCTTGCGTAGGTTCGCCGCGTGACCGTCGCCCCCCTCTCCTCCGTCCGCGCCGACGCGCTCGCGCTCTGGGAGCGGAGCGCGGTGCGGACGCCGTTTAACCACCCGGACGTTGTCGAGGCCGCGGGAGAGGCGTTCGGGCTCTCGCCTCTGGCGATTCTGGGGGCCGATGTAGGTGTGATCGGCCTGGAAAAGCGGCGCGGGCCCTTTCGCGCCCTCGCGCTGACGCCAGGAGCCGCGTACTGCTCGCCGATCTGCGTTCAGGCCTCGCCAGAGGCCGAGGTTCTGGGCTGCGAGACGCCTTTGGACGCCGTGCGCGGGGTCGTCGAATCGCGCTTCGCGCTCGCCGCGTTCTCGCTTCCCCCGACGTGGACGGACCCGCGGACGTTCGCGTTCGCGGGCTGGGACGCCACGGTGCGGTACACATCCGTCGCGGATCTGAGTGGCGACCCGTTGACGCAGTGGAGCAAGGGCACATTGCGACCAGCCCGCCAGTCCGCAGCTGACTTCGATGTTCGCGAGACGCCAGATGCTTTAGAAGTGGCAACGCGGCTTCAGGTCGAGACATACGCCCGGAAAAGCGTACCGTTTGGCCTCACCTCTGGCGCGCTCGTGCTCCTCGCCAATGCGCTCCACGCCAGAGGCCTCGTCCGCGCCTTCGCCGCCACGCGAGCAGGAGACGCGGCGCCAGAGGCTGCTGCCCTGTTCACCGTCGACGGCACGCACGCGACGTACTGGCTAAGCGGGGGCAAACGGGGTCCGGCGATGTCCGTTCTATTCCTCCATGCCGTCGACGCGCTGAAGGCCTCTGGCGTTACCGATCTCGACCTCGGCGGAGCCAATGTGCCCGGCGTGGCGCAGTTCAAGCGCCAGCTTGGCGGCGTGCTCACGCCCACCGTCACGGTTCGCCGCGTCGGCCCGCGATGGCTGCGCGCGATCGACGCGCTCCGGTGAGGGCTCTCATCGTCACCGCCGATGACCTCGGCCTACGGCCCGACGTGGACGAGGGCATCGTGAGCGCGCACCGCGAGGGCATCGTCACGCACGCCTCGTGGTTGGCGGGCGGCGCATCGGCGCAAGAGGCCGCGCCCCTGGTCCAAGAAGAGGCACCGGGGCTGGGCGTCGGCCTCCACCTCGCTCTGTCCCAAACGCTTCCGTCTGGACCGCTCGCGCCTCTGACGGGACTGCTCACGCCAGAGGCGCGGTTCCCACCGCGGCAGTTCTCCGCCATCCTGTGGGCGCGCACTCGCGCCCGTCGCGAGGCGGTCTGGGACGAATGGAATGCCCAAGCTGACACCTTCGAGCGCACCTGGGGCCGCACACCCACGCACCTCGATAGCCACCAGCACGTCCACCTCGCGCCGTGGCTGGGGCCTCTGGCGGTGCGGCTCGCCACCGAGCGCGGGATTCCCCGCCTCCGCGCGCCCGACGAGCCCGCCAGAGGCCGGGCGGACACCGCCGTGTTCTCCGCACTGGGGCGCCGTCTGGCTCGGCTTGCCCGCGCCTCTGGCGTCGCCACCCCGGACCACTTTGACGGCTACCGGTGGAGCGGCAGGCTGGGCGCAGAGTCGCTTCGCGAGATGGAAGCCGCCCGCGGCGAGGGGTGCACCGAGTGGATGACCCATCCCGGCACGCATGACGAGCCGGGCGGCTACCAACGGTTGCGCGAGCTCCGATCTCTTGCACATGTTCGCACGCCGGGGGCTAGCCCCTCCGTGTAGCTTCCGGCTGAGCCCCGCCTGACTCGTGCAAAAAACTCCCCCCTTTCCCCGCCGAGACCGTCCCGTCGCATTTCTGGCGGGAGCGCTGGTCGCATTTCTCCACCCTCTCCTCTACGGATACTCGTGGGGAGGTGGGGATCAGGACGACCTCATTCCACCGATTCTCGCGCGGCTCAACACGAGCCTGTTCTCCAACGACGCCTACGTCCAGGGGCAGTTGGACGGCCTGACCATTCGCGCAGCTTACCAAGCGGTCCTCACGGGGCTCGGGCGGTTTATCTCGCCAGAGGCCGCGGTCTCCCTGCTCCACGTGTTGACGCTGATCGGGGCCGGCGCGATGGTGTTTGCCCTGGCACGCGCCATGCACGCGCGCCGCTCGGCCTCGCTCTTGGCCTCAGTCCTCGCGTGCCTGGTGTTGCCGCGGTTCACGCTCGGCGGCAACCACCTCGTGTACTCCATGCTCACGCCCGAGGGGATCGCGTGGGTGGGCGCCCTCGCGGCGATCACGATCTACCTCAAGGAGCACGTCTTTATCGCCGCGCTCGTCCTCGGCGTGACGTGCTGGTTTCACCCGCTCGTCGGCTTCCTGACGCTGATCGTCCTGGGGGTGGTCTCGGTGTACGAGGTGTTCAAGGAGGAGCAGGAAAAGCCCAAGCGCACGGCGGCGCAAGAGGCGGATTACCAGATGGACTACGTCCTGGGCCGAGGCCGCCAGAGGCGGAAGGCGTGGAAGGGCTGGCCGCCGACGACCTTTATCGGGGGCACGCTCCTGATCGCGCTTCCCGTGGTGGGTCCGGCCATCTTGCGGCAGTCGGCCTCTGGCGGCGGGGATTTCCCGGCCGGCCTGAACGCGTTCAAGCTCTACGTGGAACTCCGGCACCCGCACCACCTCCTGCCGAGCGCATTCGGCGCGGTGGAGTGGATCTCGTTTCTCGTTTTAGTCGCCATCGGCGTGGGCGGGTACGTGCTGGCCGCTCGCGAGCGGCGCGTGGTCAGGCTCCTCTTCCCCACCTTGCTCGGGGCCACCTTCCTCGCGCTGGCAATCGTGGCGACGTACGCGATCTACGAGTTCGACTCGCTCGCCATCGCGCGCGCTCAGGTGTTCAAGTTGACCGTGCTGGTCAACGTGGCGCTGTGCATCGGGATCGCCGCGGGCGCGCTCTCGCTGCTGCAGAACGACGCGCGCCGCAAGCTGGACGACCTGCTCCGCAAAAAGGCGCCGCTTTATATCGCCGCCGCCGTGCTCTGCTTCCTGGGCTTCCGCGACGTGCGGACCCCGGAGGTGTACGACACCCGCGGCGTCGCAAGGTGGGCGCAGCGCGAGACGCCCGCGAGCGCGGTCTTCCTCGTCCCCCCGTCGATGGACACGTTCCGCGTTCCGTCGCGCCGCAACGTGGTCGTGACGTGGAAGTCCGTCCCCTTCCGGGCCGATCTCGGCGCGGGGTGGTGGGCGCGGATCTCCGACATCGCGCCGCTGGGCGCCGTCCCAGATCGCGGCCGCGGCCTCGTGGAGGCGTTGGACGTCGCCTACGCCTCGAACTCGGACGAGCAGTGGCGGGCGCTGGCTGAGAAGTACAACGCGGAGTACGCCATCGTGCCGGCGGGGACGGAGAGTTCGTTGCCCGTGGCGGAAACCTCTGGCGCCTGGTCCATTCTGGACCTCCGGTGATTCCGATGCGCGCGGGACGCTTCGCGCGCTCTGTCCTGACGCTCGCCGCTGGCGGCGTGGCGGCGCAGGTCGTCGTGTTCGCCGCCCGGCCGGTCCTCTCACGCCTGTACACGCCAGAGGCCTTCGGCGTGCTGGGAGAGTTCGTGGCGCTGAGCGCGCTTGTCGGGCTTCTGGCGACGCTCCGTTACGAGGACGCCATCGTGCTGCCCGAGCGCGAGGACCGCGCGCGGTCGCTGCTCGCGCTGTGCGTAGGTGTCTCGCTGGTGGTTTGCGGCGTTGCCGTTCTGGCCGTGAGCCCTCGCGAGCGCATCGCGGCTTTTTTCGAGTCTCCGCCTCTGGCGCCGCTGCTGCCGCTCGTCCCGTTGGTGGCGTTGCTATACGCGTGGGGCAACGCGTCCCAGGCGTGGCTCGCGCGGGGGCACCGGTTCCGGCTGATCTCTGTCGCGATCGGGCTCCAGAGCCTCTCGACGGTCGCTGTTCAGCTGCTCGCGCCGGAGACCGGAGCGGCGGGGCTCGTGTTTGGGAGCGTGGCGGGCGCTATCGCGTTTGCGCTCGTGCTCATGGGGAGCGCGCTACGAGAGCGCGTGTTCGTGGGCGTCGCGCCAGAGGCGCTGGCCGAGGTCGCGCGGCGCTACGTCCGGTTTCCCCGTCTCGGGCTCCCCGCGACTGCCCTGGGCCAGGTCGGCTCGCGCCTGCCGCCTCTGGCGCTAGGCGCGCTGTTCGGACCGGCGGTCGTGGGCCAGTTCGGCTTGGCTGCGGCGTCGGTCCTCGTGCCGCTGGCGTTTCTGGGCGACGCCATCGGGCAGGTGTTCGCCGTTCACGGCGCCGAGGCGCAGCGCAGCGCGAGCCTCGCGCCTCTGGCGGAACGCACGCTGCGGCGGCTGCTCGGCCTCGTCCTGTACCCCATCGCGGCGGTCGCGATTCTCGGGCCGGACCTTTTCGCGTTCGTGTTCGGTGAGCCCTGGCGGCTCGCCGGCGAGTACGCGCGGCTTCTCGCGCCCTGGCTCGCGCTCTCGGTCGTCGTCCCGCCTCTTACGCGGGCGTTCGACGCCACCGAGCGCCAAGACCGTGAGCTGCTGGCAGGCGGCGCCGTCGCGATGGGCGTCGTCGTCGGCTTGGCGGTCGGGTCGGCGCTGGGGACGCCAGAGGCCACGCTCCTGGCGCTCGGGCTGGGCGGCGCAATCGGCCGTTTCGTTCAACTCGTGCTCGCGATGTCCGTCGCGGGTGTCGGCGCCAGAGGCCTCGGGCGCGCGGCGGCGGGGCCTCTGGCGAGGGCGGCGGTGTGCATCGCGCCTTCGCTCGTCGCGTTCGCGGTCTCGACGCCGCTCTGGACGTTTGTCGCCGCCGTCGCAGGCGGCCTCGTGTACGTCGCCTGGACGCTCCAACATGAAAACGCCTCTGGCGACGAATCACCAGAGGCGGAGAGCGACGAGCGCTCAGACGCGTAACGCGGACGCGCTAGAGGATCGAGCGGAACGTGGAAGGCACGCCGTCAGGCGCGCTCTTGGGCGCCACGTCTGGGGTCTGGATCTCGCCAGAGGCCTCTGGCGCGTCGGGGCCACAGTAGGTCTCAAACGCCTGCGCGAGATCGCCCGCGATGGCGCTGGCAGAGCGGCCTTCGATGTGGCGGCGCTCCAGGACAAACACGGGGTCGCCGTCCTTCAGCAGCGCCATAAACGGGCTGGAAGGTGGGATGCCAGCCAGGTGCTCGCGAAGGCGCGCGGTGGCCTCCAGATCCTGTCCGGCGAACACGGTGACGGCGCGATCGGGGCGCGACTCCAGATTGCGGACCATCGCGACGGCCGGGCGGGCGTTTGCAGCGGCACAGCCGCAGACGGAGTTCACGATGGCGAGCATGGTGCCCTCCTCGGCGGCCTGCATCGCACGGTCCACCTCATCGGCTGTGGTCAGTTCGGTGACGCCGAGGCGGGTGAGTTCTTCCCGCATGGGACGGACGAGCGGCTCTGGGTATGGCATGATCTTCAGGGGTGGGTTCCCACAGGAGACGCCGCCCCGCGCTCTTCGTTTCCAGCGCAGGTCGCCTCACCCAATCCTCGTCCTCAACGGGCTTAGCCCCTCGTGAGGTCGGAGCGGAGCGCGTCGCGGAGCGTGTCCGGGTCCACGACCTCCCAGTCCTCCGCCAGAGGCAGGTGACGCTCCGCGAGCGTTTGCGCCGTGGCCCGCGCGCGGTCGGCCACGGGGACGGCGAGTTCGCGGCTTTTCTCCTGCGCCGCCGCCGACGCCTCTCGCGCGCCAGAGGCGATCCGGTCCCGCGTATCGCGCCCGGCCTCTGGCGCCAGGAGGAGGCCCAAGGCGAGTCCTGCCCCGAAGGCCGAGGCGGCGAGCAAGAAGCGGTCGAGGAAGGTGGAGTCTCTCATTGGGACGGCAAGCGGTGGGCGCACAGCTTAAGAACGGAGAGTGATCAGTCGAAACTCAAAGGGTTCCCGCTAGGAGGGCCTCTCTTTCATTCTGCGCAAACCTCTGCTTGGTTTAGGGTTGAACGGAGCTTGACGGATCCTTTCCCAGATCAATTTTTAGCAGGCTCAACCTGAGAGTATCTTTGGCCTCCCGCCACGCCTACCACACCGTTCTCTCTATGATTTCCGGCTCCCGTACCGCGGGGGCGATGCTGTTCCTCGGTGCGACCATCGCACTCGTTGGGTTCTCGATCGCTCCACCGCACGTACCGGCTGTTCCGGCAGCGCCCGCCACCCCGGACGCCACCGAAACCGCCCTCGTGCTCTCGCAGCCCCTCCGTGTCTCCCGGGACACCATCATCGCCGTCAGCTCTCGCCGTGGCGCCTCCAGCGCCGCCGCCGCGCACAACATGATGATCGCCTCGGCGATCCGCGCGGAAGGCAACGGCTGGCTCGGCACCCCCTACCGTTGGGGCGGCACCACGCGCCGGGGCATTGACTGCTCTTCGTTCGTGCAGCAGCTCGTCCGCGCCACGTTCGACATCGAGCTTCCCCGCACGACGGCCACGCAAGTCCACCGCGGCGAGCGCGTCTCCCGTGACGAGCTCATCCCGGGCGACCTCGTCTTCTTCCGCCGCCGCGGCGTCCGCCATGTCGGCGTGTACCTCGGCGCAGGGGACTTCATCCACGCGTCCTCCAGCCGCGGCGTCACCGTCTCCACGATGGACAGCGGGTACTGGAGCCGGTACTACTGGCAGTCCCGCCGCATCCTCCCGGAGTTCGAGCCTGTAGCGCCCGCCCCGCGGCGCGACCACGACGGCGCCCGCGCGGCCGTCTCCGCCCTGGACTCGGTCCGCGCGGTTCGGCACTAGCCTCTGGCGCCACGCGCCACACGCGATCCGGCCGTAGCGGTCGTATCTTGCGCCATCCTCGCATCCCGGCCTCGCGCCGGGATGCGCCTTTTTTTCTGCCCTTGCGGCTCTCGCCCCTCTCCCCGGATCGGCCATGAACAAGCCCGTCTATCTCACCGCTGAAGCGCTCGACCGTCTCAAGAACGAGCTCCACACTGCGCGTACTACGGGACGCCACGACATCGCAGAAGCCATCGCGGAAGCGCGCGCTCAGGGGGACCTCTCCGAGAACGCCGAGTACGACGCGGCCAAGGAAGCGCAGGGCCATCTCGAAGCCCGCATCGCGAAGCTTGAGGAGACGATGGCGAACGCCCGCATCGTGGACGAAAGCTCCGTCGACACGTCCAAGGCTCGCATCCTCTCCAAGGTGAAGGTGCGGAACAAGAAGGCAAAGCGCGAGATGGTGTACACCCTCGTCTCCGCCGAAGAGGCCGACCTGAAGGAGCAGAAGATCTCCGTCGACAGCCCCATTGGAAAGGCGCTGCTCGGCAAGGCCCTCGGCGACACCGTTCGCGTCAAGGTCCCGGCCGGCTTCGTCGAGCTGGAAATCGTCGACATCAGCCGCTAGGCCGGTGGCGAAGACGCGACGTGCCTCTGGCGAGAAGAGCCCCTGGAGATGGCTGTGGCTCCCCTTTAAGTGGGTCTCCATTCTCGGCTTCGGGTACCTGCTCGCTTGCTCGCTGCTGCTGCTCGCCTACCGCTGGCTGCCACCGCCGACCACGACGGTCCAGCTCCAGCGCTTGGCGGAGCACGCCGTCGATGGAGAGCCGTACCGCCTGAGCTACTCCCCCGTTTCGGAGGACGCTCAAGACGACGACGCCCGGCACGCGGTTGTCGCGAGCGAGGACGCGCGGTTCTACCTCCACCATGGGTTCGACCTGGAAGAGATCCGGATCGCGCGGGAGCAGGCTCGCGCCAGAGGCACGTCGCCCCGAGGCGCGAGCACGCTCACGCAGCAACTCGTCAAGAACCTGTTTCTGACTACGCATCGCTCGTGGATCCGGAAGGGTTTCGAGGTCCCCCTGACCTTCCTCGCGGAGCTGATCTTGCCCAAGGAGCGAATCCTGACGCTCTATCTCAACGTGGCGGAGTGGGGACCCGGGATCTTCGGGCTCGACGCCGCCGCGCGCCACCATTACGGCACGTCGGCCTCCTCCCTTACGCGAGAGCAGTCGGCACGGCTCGTCGCGGTTTTGCCCGCGCCGCTGTCCCGGAGCCCGCAGGAGATGGGCCGTACAAGCACGCGCATCCTCACGCGCATGCGCCAGATGGGCTGGTAGCAAGCACCGCCTCTGGCGCCAGAGGCCTACGGCCAGCCTCTCCCCTCTTCTAGGAGCAGAACGCTCCGGTCTGCACCCATGATCGACCTCCGCTCCGACACCGTCACCCGCCCGACGGCCGCCATGCGCCGCGCTATGGCCGAAGCCGAAGTGGGGGACGACGTGTTCGCAGAGGACCCGACGGTCCGACGGTTGGAAGAGCGCGTCGCGGACATGCTGGGCAAAGAGCACGGGGTGTTCGTGCCCTCGGGCGTGATGGGCAACCAGATCGCCGTTCGTTTGCACACGCGACCCGGCGACGAGATCATCGTGCCCGAGCGGGCGCACCTGTACCACTACGAAGGCGGGGGCGCCGCAGCGCTGAGCGGCGTTCAACTCCGCCCCATTGGGGACGCCTCTGGCGTGCTGACGCCAGAGGCCGTCGAAGCGGTCGTCCAGGGCGAGTACGACTGGGAGGCGCGCTCCGCGCTCGTGTGGCTGGAGAACACGGTCAACAAAGCGGGCGGCGTCGTTATTCCGCCAGAGGCGCTCCGTGAGGTCGCGGAGACGGCGCGGCGACACAACCTCGCCCTCCACCTCGATGGCGCGCGGCTCTGGAATGCAGCGGTGGCGTTGAACGTCGACATCGCGGACCTCGCGGCCCCCTTCGATACCGTCAACGTGTGCCTCTCCAAGGGACTCGGCGCGCCGGTCGGATCGGTCCTCGTCGGTAGCGCGGGCGCCATGCGCGACGCGCGGCGCGTGCGGAAGCTGTTCGGCGGAGGCATGCGGCAGTCCGGCGTATTGGCGGCAGCCGCCCTCGTCGCTCTAGACGACTACGAGGACAACGAGCGCGCCATGCTTCGCGCAGACCACCGCCGCGCCCGCGCCTTTGCCGACGCCCTTGCCACGCGCCGGGGCTTCCGGGTGATTCCGCCCCAGAGCAACATCGTGCTCGTGGATACGCCAGAGGCGGCCTCTGGCGTCATCGACACGCTCAGCGCCAGAGGCGTCCGCACCGTCGCGTTCGGACCGCACACGGTCCGAGCCACGTTCCACCGGGACATCAGCGATGAGGCCCTCGACACCGCGATCGACATCGTAGAGTCCTCATTTTCATGATCTTGCGCGCCAGAGGCCTGTAAAGCGTCAGTCTCCGGAACACCGTTCCTTCTCAGGAATCTCACACACCCGATTCCAATCAGGGTGGTGGTGTACTCCGGACCGAAGACGTACGACGACCCGTGTGCCCTTGTGGGCTCACGAGACCAGATGCGGCGCGTGGCGTTTGCCTACGCGGCCGTCTGCGCAGTCGTGATCGCAGTCGGCGCGCCGCTCGTTCTAGCACTGGGCGCGAACCCTTGGATTCCCCTCAGCCTGTGCGTTCTGCTCTCTGTTGTTGCGGTCCGCTCCATCCGACGCTTAGGGCATCTGCAGCAGCGCCTCTGGCGTGTGGCTGTCTCCGCCCGTCACCTCACGCTGCTCAACGTCTCGCAGCGCCAGAGGACGGTCGGGTGGCGGTCTGTGACACGCGTTGAGGTAACGGACGATGGGTTGGTCGTGGTAGCACGACGTGAGAACGACGTAGAAGTCCGGCTCTGCATTGCGGCATCGTTCGGGCCATACGTCGACGTCTCGCACCACCTCGTCGAGTTGGCCGAGCGGTGGGGCCGCCCTATCTGGGTCGACGGACGGCCTCTGGCGCGACTTGACCTGCGCGCGCTCCTTTCGGCGCTCCACCCAGGTCTTTCTGCTGGGTCCGCTGGATGACCCGGGCAACGTAGAGCGAAACCAAGCTCAGGAACTCCACGCTGCCTAGCAACGGAGGGGGTTCCGCTACGCCAGAGGATGGCCTACGGGTCGAGAACGACAGCGCCCGCCAGAGGCTGTGGAGCGGTCTCCTCGCCCAGAAACGCGGCGATCTCCGCCTGCTGTGCCCTCGCGTCCGCTTCGCCGATCTCGATCAAGCGGTGGACGTACTCGTCCTCGAACAGCAGCATGGAGAGCCAGTCTGGACTCTGCGATTCTTGAGCGCCGAGCCGCCGCGTGAGCAACTCCATGCGGCGGGGCAACTTGGGGTCGATGCCTGCAGCCAGTTTGGCGATGTCTTCCGATGGCCGGATCACGTGGAGGTCCACGGGTCTGAACCCCTCGCGGTGCTCAGGCGGGATCGCTTGGATCAACTCGTTGATGCGGTGCAGCGTCTGCGCGTCTCGGTCGATGACGTCGAGGAAGACGGCGTTCATGAGGACGCTCAGCACCTGGGAAGGCGGGGGGTACGCCTCGACCTCGTGCTCCGCAGCCTCTCGCGCCGAGCGGGCGTACCGCGTCGTGATGACCAGCACCTTGTCCGCGCCGAGGTGGAGGGCGGGTGAGAGCGGGGCGGTAAGCCGGATGCCTCCATCGCCGTACCACCCCGGTCCCATCCCAGCGTCGTCGATCTTGACGGCGGGGAAAAAGAACGGCAGCGCCGCAGAGGCCAGGACGTGCTCGGGTTGGATGTGCGTGCGGACCGCCCTTCGCATCGGCCGGTCCCAGGGCTCGAAGCCGTCGCCCTGCACCCAGGTAACGGATTGTCCCGTCGTGTAGGAGGTCGTCGTGAGCGCGAATGCGTGGAGAGCGCCCGAGTCCACGGCATTCTGGATCCCGCGAATGGGCTCCCCAATCGGCCCGAGGTGTCGCTCCACGAAGGCGTGCAACGGAGCAGTGTTGAGGATGCCACCTCTGGCGGGCGGCTCGATTTCGTCAGGCCGGCGCATGAACTGCGCGATGCTGCTCATGACGCCAGGTCCTCCCAGATCGAACACCTCGTCGGCTCGGATCTCGCGCCAGATCTGAATCAGCCGCTCGACCGCGTCCCCGTATGCCATCTCGCTGTTGTTCGCGAGAAACGCCGCGTTCAAGCCTCCTGCGGAAACGCCGGTCAGGATTCGTGGCCGGTGCTCTGGAAACATCGCGGCAAGTCCTTTCAAGACCCCCGCCTGGTACGCCGCACGCGCGCCGCCGCCCGTCAGCGCGATCGCGAGTCCCCCGCCGCCCCCACTCGGGACAGGCGTAGCGTCGTCAGAACCGAAAAACCGAGTGAAGAGACGGAGCATAGCGAGGGTCTGGGGACCCGGATTCTACGCCCAACCACCGGCCTCTGGCGCCAGAGGCCTCCGACGCCGTCACCTGAAGCTCTAGCGGTCCCGCATCTCGCGGTCGATGCGCCGCTGCGACTCGCGCTCCGCGATGGAATTGCGCTTGTCGTGGAGCTTTTTGCCCTTGCCGAGCGCGATCTGAAGCTTGGCGCGGCCGTTCTTGAAATAGATCTGCAACGGCACCACGGTGTAGCCCTTTTGCTCGACGCCTTTACGGAGCTTCGCGATCTCGTTCTTGTTGAGCAGCAGGCGGCGGCGGCGCGTGGGCACGTACCCTTCGTTGCGCGCCATATCGTACGGCGTGATGTGGCAGCCGACGAGATCCACGCCTTCGGGCCGCACGTCCACGAACGATTCCGCCAGCGTGGCCTGCCCTGCGCGCAGCGATTTGACCTCGCTCCCTTCCAGCACCATCCCCGCCTCGATCGGCGCTTCGAGCGCGTACTCGTAGCGCGCGCGGCGATTCGAGACGACAGTCTTGGCTCCTTCAGGCATAGGGATCGGCGGCGGGGCGCCAGAGGCTAGTTCGTGCGGGCCTCTGGCGACGCGTCGGGGTCCGCGGGGACCTCCAGCAGCACGTCCAGCGCGTCGGCTTCCGGCTCCTCGTCGGTGACGGGCACGAACGGCAGTTCGGGGATGGCGCCAAGCGTGCCGGTGTAAAACAGGTGGTCCGAGAGCGCTTCGAGACCGTCGTACCCCAACCCCGTCAGCGAAAGCTGATAGGTTCCCTCCCCCGTCGGGTCGCCGGCATCGGCGACGGCTTCCGCGAGCGCGAGCGCGGCCTCTGGCGTGAGAACGCCGGGGCCGGACGCGACGAGACCCCACACCATCGGGCGGGTGGTGAGGTCGGTCCACTCCTGTCCCAGGTCCAGCACGACGGCCCCGTCGGGAATCTGCGTATCCGGCGAGACCAACGCGGCGCCGTGGGCGGCGAGTTGCTCCGCCAGAGGCGTGCCGTCCGGGACGGGGCTAAACGTCGGCTTGAGGTCGTAGTGCTCGCGGAGGAGCAGCTGCGTGAGGAGCGCCTCCTGCCCCCACCGGGGATCGAAGGCGACCGTTTCGATGTCGCCCAAGCCTCCCGCGAGCACGAGCGTGCGCGAGGGGGAGCGTTCGCCGACGAGGCCCACGCCCGGAACGAGCGAAAAGGCCTCTGGCGTGCGGAGTACGGACAGCGTTGGGATCAACGCCAGGTCCGCCTCGCCGCTGACGAGCGCGCCAGCGGCTTGATGGGATTCGACGGCGACGACCTCGCCGCCGAGAACGTCGGCAAGCACGCGGCCCAGCACGGCGGCTGGGGCCACGGGCCATACAGCGATGCGAGGCGGGCGCTGTGCGTCGGTGCGCGGGGTCGCCTCTGTCATCTAGCGCGTGAAGTCGCGGCGCTTCTCCTTGATGCGGGCTGCCTTGCCGCGGAGACCACGGAGGTAGTACAGCTTCGCGCGGCGCACGCGGCCTTCGCGGATGCGCTCGATCTTGGAGATGCGGGGGCTCGCGAACGGGAAGACGCGCTCGACGCCGACACCGTTGGAGAGCTTGCGGACCGTGAAGCTGCGGGAGGTCCCCGAGTTCTGGATCGCGATGACCACACCCTCGAAGATCTGGATACGCTCCTTCTCACCCTCGATCACGCGAACGTGAACGCGAATGGTGTCGCCCGGGTTGAAGGTGGGGTGGTCGTCGCGGAGTTGGGTGGCCTCCACGAGGCTCATGAAATCAGTCTTCATGTCAGGGTTCGGTCGCGCTGGGGTGCAGACCGCTAAAGTACGGGGTGGGAAAGGCAGAGCGGGCCGCGGGGGCCATCTGTGATGATTCTTCGCCGGTCCGCCAGAGGCCGACCGGAGCGCCTCAGTCGGCGCCTGAAAGCAGGTCTGGGCGCCTCTGGCGCGTCTTGGCGACGCGCTGATCTTCGCGCCAGTCCGAAATGGCGGCGTGGTCGCCGGAGCGGAGCACGTCGGGAACGTCCAAGCCTCTGAACGAGGCCGGGCGCGTGTAGGCCGGGGCGTCGAGCAACCCGTCCTGGAAGGAGTCGGAAAGCGCGCTCTGCGCGTCGGAGATCGCGCCGGGCAGGATGCGCACAAGCGCGTCGATCAGGACGAGCGCCGGGAGTTCGCCGCCGCTCAGCACGTAGTCCCCGATGCTCACCTCACGGGTGACGTAGAGGTCTCGGATGCGCTGATCGATGTTCTTGTAGTGGCCGGCGATGAGCACGAGCCGCTTCGCGAGGGAGAGCCCGTTCGCCAGCGGCTGGTCCAGCGTCTCGCCATCGGGCGTGAGAAAGACGACGGCCTCTGGCGCGTCGCCGAGAGCGATCACGGCGTCCAGGCAGTCCGCCAGAGGCTCAGGCGTGAGCACCATGCCGCCGCCGCCGCCGTAGGGCGGCGCGTCGATGTGGCGGTACTTGCCCTTGCCCCACTCGCGCAGGTCGTGGACGTGGATCTCGACCACGCCGCTCTCCCGCGCACGTCCAATAATGGAGTGCGCCAGCGGGCTCTCGACGAGCTCGGGGAGGGCGGTGATGAGGTCGATTCTCATGTCGGGTGCGGCGCTAGAGGCTCCGCAGGTCGGGCTAGAGGTCCAGCAGGCCGTCGGGCGGGAACACGCGGATCTCGCGCGCCTCGCCGTCTACGCTGCGCACGATGGGCTCCACGTCGGGAATAAGCAGGTCCGGCTGGCCGTCGCGGGTCACGCTGTAGAGGAACGAGGCCCCGCTTTCGAACACGTCGCGAACGGTCCCGATGGTCTCTCCCGTCGGTTCGTCGTCCTCGTCCACGATCACGACCGTCATGCCAATCAGGTCGTGTACGAAGACCTCGCCGTCCGCCAGAGGCGGCAGGTCGTCCTCGTGGGCATAGACGTTCTGGTTGCGCAGGTCGCCCGCGTCCTCGCGGCTGGTGACCGTTTTGAGCGTGAGCAGCACGGCGGTCGTGCCGTTCTTCATCTGCTGGAAGCGGATGCTCTGCACGTCCTGCTCGCGTCGCGCGGCCGTCCGGGCGTCGGGGCCGATGAACAGCCGGTCGAACAGGCCGAACCGCTCGGGGTCGTCGGTTTCGGGACGGACCTTCATTTCGCCGCGCACGCCGTGGGGCTGCGTGATGCGGCCCACGAGGAACAGCGCGTCGGAGTCGGTCTCTGGCATGGCGTCGGGATGCGAAGCGGCCCCCTCACACAGGCGCGAGGGGGCCGTAAAGGTCGACCGGGGTAGGGCTACGCCTCCTTGGTCTCGTCGTTGCCGTCGGCGGCACCGGCGTCGGCCTGGTCGGCGACTTCCTCGCCAGTCTCGGCCTCCACGGCGTCGGAGGTGGTCTCCTCAACGGCGGGCTGCTCCTCGGCGGAGTCGGCGGCGGGCTCGGCTACGTCCTCGGAGGTCGTCTCCTCGGTCGCGGCGTCGGCACCGGCGTCGCCAGCGGCCTCAACCTCGGCCTGCTTGGCGGGGACCTCAGCGGTCTCGCCCTGCACGGTCTCTGCGTCGCCAGAGGCCTCTGGCGCAGCGTCGGCGGGCGCCTCGGCGGCCGTCTTGGCAGCGAGTTCGGCCTCGGCAGCGGCGCGGGCCTCAGCCTCCTCGGCCTCTTTCTGCGCCTGGAGCTCGGCTTCCTTGGCGGCCTTCTCCTCAGCGATCCGCTTGGCCTCGGCGTCAGCCTTTTTGCGCTCCTCGGCGAGGGCAGCCTTGCGGCGGTCAGCGGCGGAGGTGCTCTCGGTGCCCTTGGCGCCCGCTGCCTCGCGGTGAGCGGCAACCGCCTGGTCGATCTCCTCAGCGCCCTTGCCCTTCAGGCCGAGGTGGCGGCGGAGCAAGATGCCCTCCTTGGAGAGGATGGAGCGGACCGTGCCGGACGGCTGCGCGCCCTCACCGAGCCAGTAGATGATGCGGTCGGCGTTGAGCGCGAGGACCTGCTGCTCGGAGAGCGGCTCGTAGCGACCGAGGTCCTCGATGAACTTGCCGTCGCGGGGCGAGCGGGCGTCGGTGGCGACGATGGAGTAGATGGGGAGCTTTTTGCGGCCCATCCGGCGGAGGCGGAGCTTGACTGCCATTTTGTTTGAGTTCCGGGTTTTGAGTTCCGGGTTCCTGGTTGGAAAAAACGTAAGGGATCGAGCCCGGCCTCCTGCGCTCCACAACTCGGAACTCGGAACCGGAACTCGGAACGGTTCTAGCGACGGCCTCTGGCGCGTTGCAGGTCGGAGAGCGAGGCTTGCCGTCCCTTTCCAGAGAGGCGAGACATCGTCTTCATCATCTTCTTCATCTCGCGGAACTGCTTGAGCAGCCCGTTGACGTCTTGGACCTCCATGCCGGCGCCAGCGGCGATGCGGCGGCGGCGGGAGCCGTTGATCTGGTCCGGGTTGGCGCGCTCGTAGGGCGTCATGGACTGCACGAGGGCTTCGATGTGCTTGAACGCATCGTCCTCCACGTCGATGTCCTTCATGACCTTCCCGACGCCGGGGATCATGCCGATGAGGTCCTTGATGGACCCCATGTTCTTGATCTTCTGGAGCTGGTCGTAGAAGTCCTGAAGGTCAAAGTCCTGCGTGCGGAACTTCCGCTGCAGCTTTTCGGCCTCTTCCTCATCGAACTGCTCCTGCGCCTTCTCGACAAAGGAGACCACGTCGCCCATGCCGAGGATGCGCTGCGCCATCCGGTCCGGGTAGAACTCGGTGAGGGCGTCCAGCTTCTCGCCCGTCGAGGCGAACTTGATCGGCTTCTGCACGACCGAGCGGATGCTCAGCGCCGCGCCGCCGCGGGTGTCGCCGTCAAGCTTGGTCAGGACGACGCCGTCCACGTTGAGCTGGTCGTTAAAGGCCTTGGCCGTGTTGACGGCGTCCTGGCCCGTCATCGCGTCGACGACGAACAGGATCTCGTCGGGCTCGACGGCGCCCTTGATCTCGACGACCTCTTTCATCATCGCCTCGTCCACGTGGAGGCGGCCCGCGGTGTCGATGATGAGCGTATCGCGGCCGGTCCGTCGCGCTTCGTCCTTGGCGCGGCGCGCGACCTCGACAGCGTCCTTGAGCGGCACGCCGTCCTCGCCGCGGATGGAGAAGACCGGCACGCCCACCTGCGAGGCGAGCGTCTCCAGCTGGTCCACAGCAGCCGGACGGTACACGTCGGCGGCGGCCAGCATGGGCGAACGGCCCTTGCTCTTGAGGTACTTCGCGAGCTTGCCGGTAAAGGTCGTCTTGCCGGAGCCCTGCAATCCCGCGATGAGGATCACCATCGGGGGCTTCTTTGGCGTGTTCAGGTCGATGTGAACATCGCCGAGCAGAAAGACGAGCTCGTCGTAGACGGCTTTGACAAACTGCTGGCCCGGGGAGACGGCGTTGAGGACCGACTCGTCGGTGACCTTTTCCTTGACCTTGTTGGTGAACTCGCGGGCGACGTCGTAGTTGACGTCGGCGTCGAGAAGCGCGCGGCGAATCTCGCGCATCGTCTCGGCGATGTTCAGGTCGTTGATGCGGCCTTCCCCCTTGACGTTTTTGAGGGCGGCGTCGAGCTTGTCGGAGAGCGACTCGAACAAATCGTGTGGGCTCGCTGGGCGAGCGGCTCGTGGGACGGGGTGAGCACGCGGGCGAGATGCCAGCGCGGCGTCGGGCGGGGCCGAAAGACCTGTGCGGGCAATCCGCGAGGGGCGGCCGTAGCCCGGACGCGGGGGTCCGAACGGCGGAGCGCGAATCTACGGATCCCGCCAGGGGCCTCTGGCGAAGGGAGGGAGAATCCTGTTCTGGGTTCTGGGTTCTGGGTTCTGGGTTCTGGGAATCAAACCCATCTAAGCCTCTGGCGCCAGAGGCAGGAATGGAATGAGCGCGAGGAAGGCGAGTTGGCCTACCCGCGACAACGCCCGCCTCTGGAGTCACGGGCACTCGACCTCCCGGTCGGTAGCTTCCGGGATATGCGCTCACACGCGATGCCCCTTGTCCGATTGGCCGGCTTAGTTGTTGCTCTGCTCGTGGCGAACGGGGCTGTAGCGCAGACCGTCATGGAATTGCGGGAGGACGCCCGCATCACTCCCGCAGACACCACGAACCGACTCCGCTTCGGCAGCGATCTCGCCGCTACATCCCGCTACGCCTTCTTTGGCGCTTACGGCGACATTTCCTTTCCTGGAAATCAGCGCGGAGCTGTCTATGTTTTCGAGCGTGAACCCGAGACCGGTGCGCTCGCACAAAGGCAGAAGCTCATCCCCCCGCTCGACCGCTTCTTCGCCGACTACGGCCACGCTGTCGCCGCGGTGGAGGAGCCATCAGAGACTGGAGGGCCTGTTCGGACGACGCTCTGGGTCGGCTCCAGTACCGACGACCCCCAACGTCCAGATGGCACCTACGCCCGAGAAGGTGGCTTCGTCCACGCCTACGAGGCCGACGCGGACGGTGAATGGACGATCCGCCAGACGCTCACCGCTCCGGGCTACATAAACGACTACGAGAGGTTCGGTAAGGCCATTGCCCCCGACGCCAGAGGCAGCGCGCGAGTGCTCATCTCCAGAAGCGGCGGCTCCCCGCTCACGGGCAAAGGGTTCATCTACGAGCGTGGAGCAGGCGAGCTTTGGGTGCACGCGGGCACGCTCACGCCTCAGACCCTTCCGCCGATCGACACCCGGCGGCAGTCCGAGTTCGGCGCAGCAGCAGGTCTCTCCAGCGATGTCGCTGTTGTTTCCGACTTTCTTGCCCCTTCGGACACTTCCGTATTCGAGACAATCGGCGCGGCATATGTCTTCGAGCGGGATCCGGCGACAGGGATTTGGTCAGAGGCTACCCGGCTCCTCCCCCCGCCCGGACTCGTCATCCCCGGCGTCCGCACGTTCTACGGGAAAGACGTGGCCGTCGTCCACGCCGCCGGGCGCCCCGTCGTTCTCGTCGGCGCGCCGTTCCTCAACGGCGGGGGTTACGTGTTCGCCTACGAGCGAGACGAGGCCGGAGTGTGGAGTCTCGCCGAGACTCTCACCTCGGCCGACGGCTCGGGCAACAACCGGTTCGGGTGGTCGCTCGACGTGGCCGAGCAAGAGGATGGCGGCGCGATGGTGCTCGTGACAAGCCCATTTGCGACGGTAGACGGCTTCAGCGCGGCGGGTGCAGCCGAAGTGCTCTACCGTGACGCGCGCGGCCCGTGGCGGCCTCTGGCGCGGCTTCGGACCTCGCGGCCGGGGCAGTTCAAGTACGTAGGAAGCGATGGAGCGGCATTGACGGCAGACGGGTTCGCGCTAATCTCATGTGAGGAGGAGACCGTGTGGCCCGTAGCGCAGGTGGGGGCGGCGTACCACTACAACGTGGGCGCTCTCGTGCCCGTAGAGACGGAAGCCGCTCCGCCGGAGGGGGCTGGAAGCGTGTTATCGATAACGCCGAACCCCTCGCGCGGGGGGGCACGGGTAACGCTGACGCCAGAAGCGGATGCCTCTGGCGGGGCTGTGCGCGTGACGGTCGTGGACGCGCTTGGCCGTGAGGTGGCAACTCTCCACGCGGGGCCTCTGGCGGGAGCGGGGTCGTGGGCGCTGCCTGCCTCTCTCGCGCCAGGGATCTATACCGTGCTCGCCAGAGGCCAGGGTGAGGTGCAGAACGTGCGGGTGACGGTGGTGAAGTAAGAGCCTCAGGCGCCAGAGGCCCCTCCCGCCCGTACCATCCCGCATGGCCGACCTCTCCCCTCGCGATCCCTGGTGGGACCTCGCCCTCGACCCCGACGCCCGCGCCACGCCCGCTTCCGCCCGCCGTGCCTCTGGTGACGCGGAGCGCCCGAGCCTGGACTACGGCTCTTACCTCGGGCTGGATGCCCTGCTCTCTGCCGGAGACCCCGCCTCGACGGTCCCGGACGAGCGGGCTTTTCTCGCCATCCACCAGTTGTGCGAGGTCACCTTCCGGCTGATGCTCGTCGACCTCGGCGTCGTGGCCGGCACGCTGGCCCACCTCGCCGATGCGCCAGAGGCCACGTTCGAGCCTCTGGCGACCGAGCCCAGCCCAGACGAGCGCGGCGGGCCGAGCGCGTTCTGGCGCCCGGCGTTGACCGCGGCGGCGCGGCTGCGGCACAGCGCGCGCCGCGTGCTCCCCGCCATCATGCCGTACGTCGGCAAGGGAGACGATGACGACGTGCTGTTCTCTTCCATCGAGTTCGCTCTCTTCCGGGATGCGCTCGCGCCATCGAGCGGCTTCCAGACGGCGCAGCTCCGCCTTATTCAGCGCGCGCTCGCAAAGGGCCCGCTCCTAGACCTCCCCGTTTTCCCCGGCGGGTCGTTCGGCCAGGCCTACGCGGGCTGTCCCGTGGGGCACGTCGCACTGGGAGATCCGCTTGTGCTCCGGGGCGGGCACTCGCGCGCGTTCCCGGCCGACGACTCGCCAGAGGCCATCGTCGCCACGCTGGACCCTCTGGCGCACCGCGTCCTCGCGCGGCTGGCCGGTCACGCCTCTGGCGAGCACGCGGCGCCGCGCGTGCGGACGCTGTACCCGGACGAGGTCGAGCGAAGCGTCGCCCGGTTCCGGCAAACCCTCGGCGGGGCGCCAGAGGCCGAGGAGGCGACAGAGGCGTTCCGGTTCGCGCTCGCTGCGGCGGCCGATGCGGAGAACGATCGCCGCCAAAGGCTCGGCGACGCGCGGCGGGGGGCCGTCGCGCTTCACGGACCGCTCCGGGGCACCTGCCTCGCCTTCATTCTAGACCGCCTCGTGGCGACGGACCTCGCGCTCCACGCGCCGGATGCAGACTCCTTCCTGAGCGTTCACCGCAAAGCCGTCCGCCGCCACGTGGCAGGCGACAGCGGGACGGGCGGCGGCGGAATGCCTTACCTCGTCACGAGTCAGCGCTACCTCCTCCCTCTTTTCCCGGCGCTCGTCGCCTACGCCGACCTCGGCATGTCCGAAGACGCCGACCGCGAGCGCTGGTAGGCCTCTGGCGCCAGAGGCGTCACCAGACCAGCGACGGCGGAAGCGACTCCCGGTTGAGAGACCGCAGGGCGCCCTCCATGTTGGCGTGCGAACTCGCCGATTTGCCGCGGCGCCGGATAAAGCGGACCAGGAGGTCGCCTACCATGTCCTCGGCGGCCACTTGGCTTTCTACCAGCGCGTCGTGCCCCCGCCCGTGCTCCGTCACCTCGTCCACGAGCGGCTGCATCTCCTCGGGGCCCATGATGTGCGCTTCCACGCGCGAGCAGTCCCAGATCACGTCGAACGAGTCCTCCCACTCGGGGAGGGCGAAAAGGGTGGCGGCCCCGGCCCGCATGTCCGCCCCCGTCACGCGCCCGGCGAACCGGACGGTTCCGAGGCCTTCCTCTGGGTCAACGCGCGCTTCGAAGGGAGGAGGGGCAGAAGAGGCGTCCATCGGAAGGAGTAGGCTGTGGCTTAGCCAAGATCGTCTGCCGCCCCCTCCCGCCGCTTGACCAAGTCCACAGTTTCCACCGCGTGGCGCAAATGTGGAATCACGATGCTTCCGCCGACAACGAGCGCCACGTTCATAGCGTCCTCAAGCTCAGCCTCCGTCCACCCCTCAGCCATGCACTGCTCGATGTGGTAGTCGATGCAGTCGTTGCAGCGGAGCACCATGCTGGCGACGAGGCCGAGGAGTTCCTTGGTCTTGCCGTCCAGCGCGCCGTCGCGGTACGCGGCCGTATCCAAGTTGAAAAAGCGCTTGATGCCGCGATGGTCGCCCTCATCGAGGATGCGGGCGTTCATCTTCGCGCGGTAGGCGTCGAACGCATCGAGGCGGTTGGTGGTAGGCTCTGACATGGACGCGATGGAAACCGGGAATGTGGCGGCGGAGAAAGCGCGGGCGCGCAAGCTGTTCCGCGCCCGCCGCGCCGCGCTTGCGCCAGAGGCCCGGCAGGCGCAGAGCGTCGCCATCTGCTCCCAACTCCTCCCCTTTCTTCACGAGAGGCGGATGCGCACGCTCAGCGCCTTCTGGCCCCTGGCGGAAGAGGTGGACCTCCGCCCGCTTCTGCGAGGCCTCGCCGCCTCTGGCGTCACGGTCGCGCTCCCCGTCGTCGTGAGTGAGCGCGGAGACCGACCGCGCCTGGTACACCGCGCCTTTCAAGGAGACGCCGCGCTCGCCAGAGGCCGGTTCGGCGTGATGGAGCCTCTGGCGACGGCGCCGCTCGTCGCTCCGAGAGACGTGGAGGTCGCCCTCGTGCCCGCGCTCGCCGTCGACGCCCGAGGCGTGCGGCTGGGCTACGGCGGCGGGTTCTACGACGCGTTCCTCGCGCAGACCGAGGCCATGCGGGTCGCGGTCGTCTTCGCCTCTGGCGTAGCGGCGCGCCTCCCGGCGGAGCCGCACGACGCGCGCGTGGACTGGACCGTCACGCCAGAGGCCGCGAGGGCGGCCACCTGAGCGCAACCCCTCGGGACGGGCAGCGTAGTTTCGGGAGGCCCCCTCTCCTTCTCTCCGATGGCAACGCGCCAGCGCCGTTCTTCTCGCTCCGATTCCGACGAAGCCCTCGACGACGAGTTCGCGAGCATCTCCGAGGAGGACATCCAGGCGTACCTCGCCGAGGTAGAGGACGAGGAGGAAGAGGAAAAACCGGACCCGGGCTTTCTCAACCTCCAAACCGGCGCCGGGCTCGGACTGATCGGGCTTGGAGGGCTGTACACGATGCAGCTGTTGGGCTTTCTCCCGCTCGGGGCTTCGCTCGCCACGCTTGTCGCCGTAATGCCGTGGGTCGCGGGCATCCTCATCATGCTGACGGGTTTCGGCGTGCTCTCGTGGAGCCCCGCGGCCCGGCGGCGCCGCAAAGCCCGGGAGCGTGCCGTCCGCGCCGCGCGCCGACGCAAGCAGAAGACCATGGGCCGCCAGAGGCGGAGCGCCCCGACGGACGCCGCCGGGCGCCGCGCCCGCAGCGCGTTCGAGCAGGCCGCGCGGGCCTCGGCTACCGCCGGCCGCACCGCGCGCCGCGCCATCGACGCCTCTCGCGAGCGCACTCGGTCCATGACCGCAGGCCGTTCCGTGGGTCGGCGCCTGGCGAAAAACCGCAAGGACAAAAAGATCTCGGGCGTCGCCAGCGGTATCGCGGCCTACTTCGGCATCGACCCGACGGTCGTGCGGATCGCGTTTGTCCTGGCGTCCATCTTCGGCCAGGGCGCCGGGCTCATCATCTACCTCATCCTCTCGTTCGTGCTGCCCAACGGGGAGGCCTCTGGCGACGACGATGACCCGTACGTGCTGAACATCCGGGACTAAGCGTCCTGAACTCGCGTCGGTGCGAGCGTAGGCGCCTCGCTAAGTATTGAGGCGCCAGACCGCCATACTGCTACCCTCCCCGTCGCCACAGAGGGTTTGCTAGGCAGAGCACAACCCTGCCTGCCGCGATGACGGCCTCTGGCGCCAGAGGCCAAGGCTGTGGAAACAGAAACGCCGGCTCTCCCGAGGGAAAGCCGGCGTGTGAGCAACGCTCGGAGCGGACTACTGGTTGGTGTGGTCCGGGCTCCACATCTTCTGCGTGTTCTCGATCGCCTGATCCGCGACGCTTCCGTCGATGATCCGGTCCTCTGAGTTCAGCTCGTGCGCCACGACGGTGCAGACCGTCTTGGAGAGCTTCACGAGAAGCGGCGTGATCTGGCCGAGGTGAGTCAGCGCGAGATCGGCGAGCTTCTGGTCCTTGAGACCGAGCGCAGTCGTGTGCAGCATGTGGTAGCTGACCGCCGCGAGGCTAAGCGCCGTGTAGTCGTCGCGCACCATGCGCGAGACCTGGTCGGTGTTGCGGAGGCGGTCGATCAGGCCGGCCGCCTCGCCGAGAACGCCGAGAAACGCTTCCTTGGCGGCTTCGAGAACGCCGCCGCCTTCGGTGCCTTCGTTGTACGCCTCGAGCGCGGTGTTCTGGCCCTTGAGCGTGCTGATGATCTGGTCTAGGAGACCGTTCAGTTCGGGATAGGCATCCGTCGCGCCGGACGCGCGCTGATGCTCGACGGCGTTCTGGATGTGCTGGGTGACGCCGGCCATATCGGTGGCGTACTGGTTGAGGAGATGCTGGCGATCCATGGGATGGAGGGGTAGATGAGAAAGGACCCCTCCAAGCCTTCCGAGACGGATTCCGTTCCCTCCTAACCGCGTTTCCACACCACGGCGCGGCAGCTACCGCCGTACCGTGACGCTGAGTTCGGGCAGCCCAGCTCCGGTGCAGCGGAGCGTCTGGCCCGGCGCCAGCGGCCCGACGCCCTCTGGCGTCCCAGTGTAGATCAGGTCGCCAGGCTCCAGCGTAAAGACGGACGAGCAGTACGCCACGAGCGCCGCAACGGAGAAGATCATCTGCGCCGTAGACCCTTTCTGCCGCGTCTCGCCGTTGATCGTCAGCTCGATCTCGAGATCGCCTACGTCGCCGATTTCCGCCGCCGACGCCAGAGGCCCGAGCGGCGCAAACGTGTCGAAGCCCTTCGCGACCGACCACGGGTGGCCCTTTTTCTTGGCCTCGGCCTGGATGTCGCGGGCCGTCAGGTCCAGTCCCAGCGCGTACGCCGCCACGTGGTCCAACGCGGCCTCTGGCGCGATGTCCTTGCCGCCCGTCCCGATCACGGCCACGAGTTCGAGTTCGTGGTGCACGTCCTCGGATTGCGGCGGAAGCACGATCTCGCCGCCCGAAGCCACGAGCGCAGTCGTGGGTTTGAGAAACACCATCGGCGTCGTGGGCACGTCCGAGCCCATC
>NZ_MQWB01000001.1:2212540-2215364 GCF_002257665.1 Rubricoccus marinus
CAGGGGTCGTGGCCCCAGTTCATCAGCGAGTAGCGCCAGTTGGTCTCGCTCACGTCGCCGTCCGGGGTCTGGGCTTTGTGGCGCTTGATGTAGCCGTTGACTTTGGACATGTGGTCGAGGTCGTCTTGGGTCAACTCGTCTTTGTTCTTGTCCTTAATCCGCAGGATGTGGCGCCCCGAGCGGTGGCCGGTGGACTCCCCAGAGTCCGCGTCACCGACCGATTTCGACTCGTCGGTATCGAGCCACTCCTCCAACTCCTTGGGCTGCATGTTGACGAGGTCTCGGAACTCGTCGTAGGTGTCTTGTTGATCGTCGGTCCAATCGAGGGCCATAGCAAAATCGGGAGAGTGAGAGAGCGCGCCTAACCGGCCATCCGTGCCGCCGTTCCAGCCCCATGCACAGGCGCCAGAGGCCCCTCTCGACGGGCGCGCACTTCCTCCCGCCACGCACGTGTCAGGAACGCGTAGTCCAACCGCTCGGCCTCTTGCCCGCCCTCGCCAGAGGCTTGGAAGCCGAGATCGACGGGCGAGACGAAGCGCGTGGGCGCACTTGAGAGATCGAGCACGCGCGAGCGCGAGAGGCCACGGCGGTAGTCACCGTGGAGTTGCCCCAACACACAGGCCTGCCCGTCCGCGAGAACAAGAGTCCGGGGGTCGACGCGGTCGGCCCAGCCGGGGTCGGCGTTGTCCAGAAAGGCGGCGCCCTCGCGGGCGCGGCGAGAGGCCCACGCGGGCGTGACGCGAGCGGCCTGCCTCTGGCGCCGGCGGTCGGCGAGGGCAGCGCGGAGGGACTGGAGCATGGAAGCGCGGGAGAGTGGCGGCTGAGTACGACACTACCTCGAACGCGGTCCCTCTCGGCAGTAGCGCGCGACGCGCGCCAACGGGCTCCACTTTGCGAACGGGTTTCGGATCACCTCCGCGAGCTCGAACCCCGCCTTTTCCAGCACGCGGCACGAGGCGATGTTCTCAGCGAGCGGGTGAGCAGTTACGCGCCAGAGGCCGAGATCCTCAAACGCGAACGCACACACGGCACGCACCGCTTGTGTCGCCAGTCCCTTGCCCCAGCGCGCCGGGTCGATGTAGTAGCCCACATCGCCCTGCCCGCTGTGGATCTCCTTGAGCGCGGCGCACCCGACGGTTTCGCCCGCGGCCACGACCGCCCAGTTGAACTCGCGCCCCCACGCGCCTCTGGCGTAGCGGATAAAGCTCTCAGCGCCGTCGGGCGGGTACGGCTCCGGCAAAAGCGTCATCGCCTGCACGCGTGGGTCACCTGCGATGCGCTGGATCGCCTCGGCGTGGCGCGGCGCCAGGGGCTCCAGCGAGACGCCTGACCGGTCTCGCTCAGTCACGCCGGAACCGCATGCGGTTGTGCTCGCGCACGCGGCCCACCGCCTCGCCAGATGCCACCACGTCGCGCCAGCCTTGCACGTCGGCCTCTGGCGAGACGGTGGCGTCCGTCCACCCCGCGCGGTGGGCGGCATCCTCCACGTTTCTCGCGCGCAGGATCTGGCTCTTACCGGTGGCGGTCTCGACTTCGAACTGAGGCATGGGGCGTGAGGGTGGGACCGCAAGATCGCGCGCCAGGACGGTGCCGCCAGAGGCGGCGCGCGGAAACGAAGCTGGAAGCGCTTCGTATCTAGAAACAGCCCGGAGCGAGGGCGGGACCGCGCCCGCACCCCCGCAGACGGTACGACGCACCCCGGCATGCGCCGGAGACAAGACATGAGCACCACCCCAGACCGCCCCACACAGAAAGACGCCGCTGGCGACGGCGCCGCTGGCGACGCCGTTCTGGACATCGCTGACGCCGTCCAGACCGAGGCCGCGATGCCCGGCTCCGGCCTCCCCGACCTGACCACGGCGCCCGACGCCGTGGCACCCGGCGACGACTTCCTCCCGCTGAAGGGCACCGATTACGTCGAGTTCTACGTCGGCAACGCCCGGCAGGCCGCGCTTTTCTATGCGCACTGCATGGGCTTCAGCATCGACGCCTACCTCGGCCCGGAAACCGGCCACCGAGACCGCACCAGCTTTCTCGTCACGCAGGGCAAGATCCGCTTTGTGCTGACCTCCCCGATGGGCCCCGAGGGCGAGATCGCCGAGCACGTCCACCTCCACGGTGACGGCGTCAAGGACCTCGCGCTGTGGGTGGACGACGCCGAGAGCGCGTACAAGGAGACCACCGCCAGAGGCGGCGTCTCGGTCCGCGAGCCGGAAACGCTGACGGACGAGCACGGCAGCGTGACCGTGAGCGCCATCGGCACCTACGGAGAGACGATCCACACGTTTGTGGACCGCTCCAACTACAACGGCCCCTTTCTCCCCGGCTACCGCGCCGTAGAGAACGAGTTTTTCCAGTCGAAGCCGGTCGGCCTCAAGTACGTCGACCACTGCGTGGGCAACGTGCCGCTGGGCGAGATGAACACGTACGTCCAGTACTACGCCGACGTGATGGGCTTCAAGAACCTCATCTCGTTCGACGACGCGGACATCTCGACGGAGTACACCGCGCTCATGAGCAAGGTGATGAGCAACGGCAACGAGCGGGTCAAATTCCCGATCAACGAGCCGGCCGACGGCAAGAAGAAGTCCCAGATCGAGGAGTACCTCGACTTCTACCGCGGAGGCGGCGTGCAGCACATCGCCCTCGCGACGGACGACATCCTCGCGACCGTCGGCGAGCTCCGCGCCAGAGGCGTCGACTTCCTCACCGTCCCGACGACCTACTACGACGAGCTCGTGGAGCGCGTCGGCGAGATCGACGAGGACCTCAGCGACCTCGCCGAGCTCGGCATTCTGGTCGACCGTGACCCGGACGGCTACCT
>NZ_MQWB01000001.1:2215710-2341341 GCF_002257665.1 Rubricoccus marinus
GTCGATTCTGTCGGTGAGCCCGAGGACTTCGGCGCGGAGTACGTCGAGGGAGCCTTTCTCAAGCACCGGCACTTTATCGGCCCCAAGGTGGAGGCTGGGGGTGACTGGCTGACGGGCCGCCGGTACATCATGGGCAACAACGACATCGACATGGCGCTCTGCGCGCCGACCGAGTCGATGCCGGAGGACACGTTCTACAAGAACGCGACCCACGATGAGCTGGTTTACGTCCACGACGGCGAGGGCACGCTCCACACCGTCCTGGGCGACGTCGAGTTTCGGCAAGGCGACTACGTCCACGTGCCGCGCACGACGATCCACCGCTGGAGCTTTGCGGGCGACGTGCAGCCACGCCTCCTCGTGATGGAGTCGCCGACGGAGTTCCGGCCGCCCAAGCGCTACCGCAACGACATGGGCCAGCTCTTGGAGCACAGCCCGTACTGCGAGCGCGACTTCCGTCCGCCAGAGGCCCTCAACCCCATCGATCAGGAAGGCCGCTTCACGGTCAAGATCAAGAAGCACGGCAAGCTGTTTCCGTTCGTCTACCGCTACCACCCGTTCGACGTGGTCGGGTGGGACGGGTACATGTACCCCAGCGCGTTCTCGATCCATGACTTCGAGCCCATCACCGGCCGCATCCACCAGCCGCCGCCCGTCCACCAGACGTTCGAGGCGCGTGGCTTCGTGGTCTGCTCGTTCGTGCCGCGTCTGTTCGACTACCACCCGGACAGCGTCCCGGCGCCGTACAACCACAGCAACATCGACTCCGACGAGGTGCTGTACTACGCCGAGGGCGACTTCATGTCGCGCAAGGGCATCGGGCGGGGCAGCTTTACGCTCCACCCCGGCGGCATCCCGCACGGCCCGCACCCGGGCACGACGGAGGCGAGCATCGGCGCCAAGGAAACGCACGAGTTGGCCGTGATGGTCGACACGTTCGCGCCGCTCAAGCTGACCAAGACGGCGCTGGAGATCGAGGAGCCGGACTACGTCCTTTCCTGGCAGCCTGAGAAGCACGGTCACCCGTTGCCGGACGCCGCACCCATCCCGCCCGGCGCGCAGATCTCCGGCGACGGGGCCTCTGGCGCTGTTCCCGACGGCCCGGCGATCGACGCCGCCAGAGGCTAAGACCCGGCACACCTTCCAGAGACGGAGACTCCCGCCCCGCCAGAGGCCTCTGGCGGGGCGTTTTGCGTGCGGTCGGCTCGGACTTCGCCGGCTCTTGCCCGCGCGGGAGGATCGGTGAGCGGAGGCGCTCGTGGGAAGGGCACACCTCTCCCAGCATCATGACCATTCTCCTCGCAGGCGCCCACGGCGCCGTCGGCCAGCACATCCTCAAGCAGCTCTCCCAGGCCGGACACACCGTCCGCGCGATGATCCGCGACGAGGATCAATCCGACCTCATCCGCTCGCTCGGCGGCGAGCCTCTCGTCTCCGACCTCACCGGCGACGTCTCCCAGGCGCCAGAGGACTGCGACGCCGTCATCTTCGCAGCGGGCTCCGGCGGCGAGGCCGTCGAAGACGTGGACCGCGACGGCGCCATCGCGCTGATCGACGCGACCGTGGCCTCTGGCGTGAGCCGGTTCGTGATGCTCTCCTCTATCGGCGCCGACGCGCCAGAGGAGGCCGACCAACTGCAGGACTACCTCCGCGCCAAGCACAAGGCCGACGAGCACCTGAAGGGCACGTCGCTGACCTACACCATCCTGCGCCCGACGACGCTGACGAACGGTGCGGCCACAGGCACAATCCACGTCGCGCCGTCCATCGACCGCGACGGACCGATGGAGAACGCACGCGAGGACGTGGCCGCCGCCCTCGTGGCGACGCTCACCATTTCCGAGACCGAGCGCGCCATCATTGAGATGACCTCTGGCGACACGCCGATCCGGGAGGCACTGGCGAGCCTGTAGCGAAGCGCCCGGGAGCGTAGGACTAGGCGGGCGCCTCTGGCGATCTTGGGGCGTCCCCTCGCGCCAGACTCCCGCCCGCATGTCCCAGCCCTTCCCCTTCGGCCAAGAGATCGCCTGGTCGCCCACGCCAGAGGCCGCCGCCGACACCAACCTCGGCCGCCTCTGGCGCGACCTCGGGCTGGACGGCTACGAGCCTCTGGCGGAGTGGGCGACGGCCGACGTGGGCCGCTTCTGGGACCGCGTGATCGCCGACCTCGGCATCGTGTTCGAGACGCCGTACTCGGAGATCCTGGACCTCGCCAGAGGCCCGGAGCACGCGCGCTGGTGCAGGGGCGGGCGGCTCAACATCACCGTCTCGATGCTGGACCGCTGGCGCGGGACGCCACAGTGGACGCAGGACGCGATCCGCTACGAAAGCGAGGAAGGCGACGTCACCCGGTACACCTTCGAGGAGCTATTGGAGCAGGTCGAGACGGTCGCCGCCGGGCTCCGCGCCAGAGGACTCGGTGCGGGCGAAGCGGTCGGGTTGTACATGCCGCTGACGCCAGAGGAGGTCATCGCCTTTCTGGCCGTCATCCGCATCGGGGGCGTGATCCTGCCGCTGTTCTCCGGCTATGGCGCGAGTGCGGTCGCGGACCGGCTTTCGGATGCCGACGCGAAGGCGGTCTTCGTCGCCGACGGCAGCGTGCGCCGCGGCAAGGCCATCCCGATGAAGCCGACGCTGGACGAGGCGCTGGAGCACTGCCCGACGGTCGAGCACGTGATCGTGCACCGCCGCGCGGGCAACCCGGTGGCCTCTGGCGCGATGGACATCGAATGGGACGCGCTCGTCGCCAGCGGCCGCGAGTCGCTCGCCGCGACGCCAGAGGCGGGCGCACCGGAGATCGTGGAGAGCGAGACGCCGGTCATGCTCATCTACACCAGCGGCACGACGGGCAAGCCCAAGGGGGCGGTGCACACGCACGTCGGCTTCCCGATCAAGGCGGCGCAGGACATGGCGCACCCGATGGACGTGCGGCCGGGCGACGTGATGTGGTGGATGAGCGACATGGGCTGGATGATGGGCCCCTGGCTCGTCTTCGGGACGCTTCTGAATGGCGCCACGATGGTCCTCTTCGACGGCGCGCCCGACACGCCCGGGCCAGACCGCTCGTGGCAGCTCTGCGCCGACCACGGCGTGACGCACTTCGGCCTCTCCCCCGTCCTCGTGCGCGCCCTCATGCCGCACGGAACCGAGCCTCTGGCGAAGCACGACCTCAGCGCGCTCCGCGCGTGCGGCTCGACGGGAAGCCCGTGGGACCCCGAAAGCTGGCGGTGGCTGTTCGAGAACGTGCTGGAATCCCGCAAGCCCATCCTCAACTATTCGGGCGGGACCGAGATCTCCGGCGGCATCGTCTGCGGCGACTTCGTGCGCCCGCTCAAGCCCTGCGGCTTCCCCGGCGCCATTCTCGGCATGGACGCCGACGTGATCGACGCCGCGGGCAACCCCGTCCGCACCGAAGTCGGTGAACTCGCGATCCGCCAGCCGTGGATCGGCATGACGCGCGGCTTCTGGCGCGACAGCGAGCGCTACCTCGATTCCTACTGGCGGGCTCAGCCCGGCTGGTGGGTCCACGGCGACTTCGCCGCCATCGACAAGGACGGCCAGTGGTTCATCCTTGGACGGTCGGACGACACCATCAAGGTGGCAGGCAAGCGGCTGGGTCCGGCCGAAGCCGAGTCCGCCGTCAACGCCGACCCCGCCGTGCTGGAAAGCGCCGCCATCGGCGTCCCGGACGACGTGAAGGGGCAGGCCCTCGTCGTGTTCTGCGTGCTGGCCTCTGGCGCCGACGAGTCCGACGACCTCCGCCAGAGGCTCGTCGCGCGGCTGACGGACGCGCTCGGAAAAGCGCTCAAGCCGAAGGCGGTCTACTTCACCGACGCGCTGCCCAAGACGCGCAACTCCAAGGTCATGCGCCGCGTGATCCGCGCCGCTCACCTCGGCGGCGACGTGGGCAACGTGACCGCGCTCGAAGACCCGGCGACGCTCGACGCGATCCGCGCCGCGCGCTGACGCCAGAGGCCTCTGGCGCGCAGACATAGAAAAGGGGCCGAAGCGTGTGCCTCGGCCCCCTTTTTCTATCGCGAGCGGTCGCTTAGTACGTCGTGTAGACGTTGTCCGCGTTGTACTCATTGTAGCGCGTCTGGACGTAGTCGCGGTCCTCGTCGGTCCGCGGGTGGACGCCGAGCATCATGCCGCCGTCCTTGACGTCGTTCTCGTAGATCTTGGCCTGGTCCTCGGGGATACCAGCGCCCACGAGGGCACCGAGAAGGCTACCGGCAGCGCCGCCGGCGCCTGCGCCGGCGAGGGCGCCCGCCAGAGGTCCGGCGACTGCGCCGATGCCTGGAACGATGATCGCGCCGCCGATTCCGGCGATCGCGCCAATGATGCCGCCGAGCGTACCGCCCGTGGCGGCGCCGGCTCCTGCGCCTTCCATGGCCTTGGAGCCCTGCTCGATTTCGACCTCACCACCATCGTGGTATCGCTCGCGGGTGTCCTCGGACATCACGACGTGGAAGTCGTCGTCGGAGTAGCCGCGGGAGCGGAGGTCAGAAACGGTGCGGTCGAGGTCGTTGCGGTCGCGGAAGGTTCCAGCGACGAGGGGGCGATTGTCTGTAGTCATGGTCAGAAGGGGGATAAAGAGAGGGGTAAGGGATACTGTATGTGCACATACACGTTCCATCCTTCTCTCAAACCCTCAGGTCCCAGGAAATCCCCTACTCCCCGACGCGCGGTACGGACACCGCCAGAGGCCTCTGGCGCTACGCGACGGAGTCCAGCGTGATCTCGAACGTGAGGTCCTGTCCCGCGAGCGCGTGGTTGGCGTCGAGCACGACCGAATCATCTGACAGCTCGGCGACCGTGACGACGACGACCTGGCCGTTGCCCATCCCCATCTGGAGGCGGTCGCCGATGCTGAGATCCGCGTCTGGCGGCATCTGGTCCCGGCCGACCGTCACGGTCTGATCGGGATCGACGTCGCCGTACGCCTCCTTCGCGGGGATCGTCACCGTCTTGGTCTCGCCGATCTCCATGCCGTCGACCGCTTTGTCGAAGCCCGGGACGACCTGGCCGGCGCCGAGCGTGAACTCCAGAGGCTCCCGGCCCGCGGACGAATCAAAGGTGGTCCCGTCGTCGAGGGTACCGGTGTAGTGGACGCGAACGGTGTCGCCGGAAGTTGCGGGCATGGAGCAGTCAAAAAGTGAGAGAGGGAGGATGCAGACCACCCGGGATCGGTTTCGGGCACGGCGCCGTTTCGCCGGACCTCCACCCCCACGCCGATGACCACGCCAGAGGCCCCGCTCATCTGGACCCAGCCGTTCCACGTCCGCGCCTACGAGGTCGGCCCCGGGGACGTGGCCTCGCCTCTGGCGGTGATGGACTACCTCCAAGAGGCCGCGGGCGAGCACGCGCAGGCGCTCGGCGTGGAGCACTTCGACATCGGCGAGCAGGGCGCGGCCTGGGTCCTTACCCGCTTCGCGATGGAGATCGACCGGCTCCCGACCTGGCGCGAAGCCGTCGAGGTGGAAACGTGGCCCAGCGGGCGCGACGGGCTCCGCGTCACCCGCGACCTCGTTCTCCGCGACGCCTCTGGCGCTACGCTTGTCCGGGCGCGAACGGTCTGGTTCGTCCTCGACCTCGCCCGCCGGCGTCCCATCCGCCTCCCTCCCGCCGTGGTCGCCCTCCACCCTCCCGACCGCGAAGCGGCGCTCGTGCTCGGCCCCGAGCCTATGGCGCCAGAGGCCGCGTCCGCCGATGTCGTCGGCCGGACGTTCGACGTGCGGCGCTCAGACCTAGACAGAAACGGGCACGCGAACAACGCGCGCTTCGCGGAATGGGCGCTCGAATCCGCGCCCGCTGCTCGCGACTGGTCGCGCCTGCGGTCGCTCGACCTCGCGTTCAAGGGGGAAGCGCTCGCGGGCGAAACCGTCCTCTCCGAGGCCTCTGGCGACGCGACGCTCGCGCACGCGATCTTGCGGGAGTCCGACCGCCGCCTGCTCGCCACCGCCACCTCGACCTGGAGATGAAGCGTTTTCCGACGTTTACCGTTATCGCGATCGCCGCGATCCTTGTTTTCATCCTCGTCCAGCGCCTGATGGGCGGCGGCACATCGCTCTCGCCAGAGGCGTTCGTGGCGGCCTACGAGCCCGACCAGATCCTGCTCGACGTGCGCACGCCGGGCGAGTTCGAGGACGGCCACCTTGCCGGCGCCATCAACATGAACGTGACCTCGGGCGATTTCCGCGAGCGCGCCGCCACGCTCCCCATTGGCGAGCCCGTGTACGTGTACTGCGCCTCTGGCGTCCGATCCAGCCGCGCGGCGGCCGTCTTGGAAGAGTTGGGCCACACTGAGGTGTACAACGTCGGCGGTTACGGGGAGCTGGCGCGAGCCGGCGCTGCCACCGAAGAGTAGGCGGCCTCTGGCGCCAGCGGCCTACTCCCAGAAGGGATCCAGGTCCTGCGGCCCGGTCGCCCCGTCTTTGCCGAGCGGGCGCAGCGGCTGGAAAGAGCGCGGGTGCGAGGGGTTCGTGCGGCGGATCGAGGCTTTCGCGTCGGCCGCCTGCTGGATCACGGCTTCCGGGTTCGCGAAGGGGTCCTCAAACGTGCTCTGCACGGGCCGGACAGCCGGCGCGAGGCCGCGTCCAGGGATCGGCGCGTGCTGGAACAGCTTCGACGTCGGCTCCTCCGCCATCGGAGCGGATGTCGGCGGCGCGGTAGTCGTCGTCGTCGCGCCAGAGGCCGCTTGCGCGGAACCCGGGCGCGGCGCTCCAAGGCCGAAAGCAGGCGGAGGGGGTGGCGTGGGCTCGGTTGGTGGGAGGTCGGGCTCGTCTCCCAGGTCCTCGTCCGGGTTATACGCCCCTTTGATAGGCGCCGGCGCGATCAACTCCGGGAAGAACACGCGGGCGACTTCCGCCGCTGCGTAGGCGTAGTCCAACCCGCCACGGGACATCACCTTCGCGTCAAAAACGGTCCGGCCGTTCCGAGCGGCGACAGCCAGCGACGAACTCGTGCGGATGGGTGTCTCCAGAATGCTCGCGGCGTACTTCTCCTTCAGGTACTCCGAGTACCGGGCGTGCCGGCTCAGGCGGCCGTCCACCTGGGTTAACAAGAACCGAGGCGCCTGGAGCCCAGGGTTGAGCTTGTTCCGCACCAGCCCGCACGTCTGCCACGTCTGCTCCGCGCCGACGACCGGCTGGTACTCCGGCGTAACGGGAATCAGGACAGCGTCGGAGGCGACAAGAGCGTTCATCGTGAACACCGAGACCGCCGCCGCCGTGTCGATAAGGATGAGGTCGTAATCGTGGCCCTCGGCCAGCGTTTCGCGCATCCAGAACACGTCCGTCGGGCGTGTCAGGCGCCGCTGCTCGCGCGTCATGTTCATCGACGCCCCGAGCACATCGAAGTGCGGGAAGCTCTGAACCGGGAGCTTCCGCAGGTCTCCCTCTGGGTGGATCAGCGCGAGGGAGGAGTGCTCCGTCCGCGGTTCGTTCGCACCAACGGTCCTCGTGAGAAAGCCCTGCGGGTCGAGGTCGACGAGGAGCACGCGGTGCCCCATGAGCCCGAAGGCCGCCGCGAGGTGAACAGAGGACGTCGTCTTACCGGTCCCGCCTTTGTGGTTGCAAATGGTGAGCGTAGCCACAGATTTCCTTGGTGTCGAGGTCGTTGAAGATAGAGCGCTGGGGCTCCGCGGTGGGAGCGCCGGGCCCCTGGCGAGGTCCGTGCGCGAGTCCGCGCGGCGGGAGACGGCGCCAGAAGCCGGAACCATCCCATTCCATTGATGCCGGTTGAGAGGCCCGACGGGAGGCAAGTTTTCATAGTGGGACACGAGCCGCCGATACATCCCCCGCAACTCCTCTCCCCCTGCGCATGGGCTCCCGCCACCGCCCCCGCCCGTTCGGCTCTCTCGGTTGGTCTCTCGCCGGAGGCCTGGCTCTGTCGCTGAGCTTCCCGCCTGTCGGATTCTATCCGCTGGCGTGGGTCGCACTTGTGCCGTTGCTCTCGCGGTGGGTCGGCCGCAAGGCGTCGCTGGCGCTCGCGCGGGAGATCTACGCCGTCTTCCTCGTGGCCTCCGCCGCGACGGGCTTCTGGGCGCTCCACCTCCCCAACGAGTTGCAGTCCGCGCTCGCCGGGCTGGGCTTGCTCCTCGTCCCGCTCCCCATTACTGCGGCGTTCTGGGGGGCCGCGTGGGTCCGCGAGCGGTTTGGGCTGAAGCTGGGGCTTACCGCGTTGCTGGTGGACGTCCTCGCGGCTGAGTTTCTGACCCTCCACCTCCCCTTTGGAACGCCGTGGTCGGTTCTGGGCCACACCCAGGCGCTCGCGCTCCCGTTTATCCAGGCCGTCGAGATTGGCGGCGTCCTGATGCTGTCGGCGTGGGTGCTCGCTCTCAACATCGCGGCGTTTATGGCGATCGAAGCGAGCCGGGCACCTGCACCGCGCCGCTGGGCTGACCGAGGCGTGGCCGTCGCCGCTTTTTCCGCGATCGTAGTGGTGGCGGCGCTCTACAGCACCGTTCGTACCGCCGGAGATGACGTGCCGCCCGGACACATTCGCATCGGGATCGTGCAGCCTGACATCGCGGCGGACCGGTGGGAGGACCCGCAGGACGAAAAGCGAGTTCTGCACCTCGCGCGGGTCTCAGACGCCCTTCTCGCGGACTGGGCTACAGAAGAGACGGCGGCCAGCCGGTCCAACTTCGCCGCGACGCCTCGCCCGGACCTGCTGATCTGGCCGCGCAACTCGCTGCCCGTGTACGGCGACGTGGAGCGAGAGCGGGAGTTGTACCAGCGCCTCTCCACGTGGTCCACGCGACGCCGGACGCCGCTCCTGACCGGCGCACGCACCGC
The DNA here is from genome assembly GCF_002257665.1 of Rubricoccus marinus. Taxonomy (NCBI): domain Bacteria; kingdom Pseudomonadati; phylum Rhodothermota; class Rhodothermia; order Rhodothermales; family Rubricoccaceae; genus Rubricoccus; species Rubricoccus marinus. The sequence continues at coordinate 2,224,509 of NZ_MQWB01000001.1, forward strand.
CATCAACGACGAAGGACGGACGGACAAGGCCGCTCAGTTCTTCCCGCTCCCCATGAGCCGCTCGCAGCAGTCGGCGCTGCTCTTCGTCCCTTCCCAAGACGGCGCGACTCGCTACGATCAGTCGCGGAGAATCCCCATCCTCGAAGCCGTCCCGAGCGCCATCGCGCGGAGCGTGGGCGATGCCGTCCCGGCGTTCAAGCTGGGCTCGCGGCGGACGCTTCTCCCCGCAGGCCGCACGCATCTGGCGGCTTCGCTGGGCTACGAATCCGTCTTTGGCGACCACACGCGGCGGTTCGTGGACGATGGCGCCAACCTCCTCGTTGCGATGTCACCGGCTACGGGCGGCCTCGCGGGCCGGCGCCAGCACCTGGCGTTTCTCCGCCTCCGCGCGCTGGAAACAGGCCGCGCCATCGTAGTCGCTGCGCCGAGTGGAGGCTCTGCCCTCGTCCTACCCGATGGCCGGGCGACACACCTGGTCTCCACGAACGTCCCCGAGGGTACACGCGTGGAGGCGCCGATCTACTCCGGGAAAACGCTGTACGTGATGTACGGCGACTGGCTGGGGCAGCTCGCGCTCCTGATCGGGATCATCGGCCACGCCACGTTCGCGTACATCAACCGCGTCCGCCCCAAAAAGGCACCACGGAGCCGCTCCATGGCGCGGATGCGCCGCGTGCCCGGCTGAGCCTCTGGCGCACGGGTCCGGGTGCCTCTGGCGTGACGCGCCCAGGCGCACGCGCTGTGCCGTCTGGCCTCTGGCGCTGTCGCCAGAAGCGGAGCGCGGGTAGGTTCGGGCGTCCCCCACGTCCGCCTGTGATCAGCCTCCACGCCCCCCTCGTTCTCGCCTCCGCCTCGCCACGTCGGCGCGACCTTCTCGCCCGCCTCGGCCTCGACTTCGACGTGCTCCCGAGCGGAGCCGACGAGACGTGGCCCGAGGCGACGCCCCCCGGACCCGCCGCCGAGATCATCGCGTCGCGCAAAGCGCGCGACGTCGCGCGCCAGAGGCCCGAAGCGCTGGTCCTGGGCGCGGACACGGTGGTCGTGCTTGACGGCGACGTTCTGGGCAAGCCCCGCACGCCAGAGGATGCTCGCGCCACGCTTGCGCGGCTTTCGGGACGGAGCCACACGGTCTACACCGGGCCGTCACTGATCCACGGCGAACGCCACGTGACGGCACACGAGGCGACCGAGGTCACGTTCGCGCCTCTGGCGGCGTCCGAGATCGAGGCCTACGTCGCGACGGGCTCACCGATGGACAAAGCGGGCGCGTACGGCATCCAGGACGACCTGGGATCGCTCTTCGTGGCGCGCATCGAGGGCGACTTTTTCAACGTGGTGGGGTTGCCGCTGCACCGGCTGTACCAAACGCTGAGAGAGCACTTCGGCGCGGGGTTGAAGGCTCCGGCGTAAAGGCCTCTGGCGTAGCGTCGTCATTGGGCATCGTTTGGGCGGCCTGCGCCAGAGGAGACCGTGCGGTTTCAGCGCGATGCCCGGAACCGTTCTCTCTCTAGAGCCCTTCAGCCCTCGAGATTCCTCCCTCGTATGACACGCTCAGCCCTCCTCCTCGCCCTTCTCCTGCCCCTGGCGGCCTGCGGGTCCGACGACACGCCAGAGGCCGACGGCTCTATCGCCGACGCTGCCAACGCCATCGAGGCGCTCCCCGCCTCCGACGGGACGAACGCGTCGCCCGCGGGAGGCGCGACGGTTGTGGACATGGTGGCCGATGCGCGCGACCTGACCACGCTCCGGCGGCTCCTCCGCGAAACCGGCCTCGTCGACGAACTCGCGGCCGAGGGTCCCTACACCCTTTTCGCGCCGTCCGACGACGCCTTCGCCGCGATCGACCTGGACGCCGCCTCGTCTGATATGGAGGCGCTCAAGGCCACGCTTCGGAGTCACGTGCTCCCCATCCGGATGCTCTCCGGGGACTTGGACTTTGAGCAGAGCATCGAGGCCGCCAGCGGCGCCGTGCTCGATGTCGTGCCCGGCAGCCCGCCCGCCGTCGCCTCTGGCGGCGTGCGCGCCACCGTCCTCCGCGCGGACCTCGACGCCACCAACGGCGTGGTCCACGTCGTAGACGCTGTCCTTTCTGCCAACTAGCTCCCTCGCCAGAGGCCTCTGGCGCCGCCATGACTGCACCTGTCCACGTACTTCTCGGCGGCTCCGGCGGCATCGGCTCCGCGCTCGCGCGTGCGCTCGCGGCCTCTGGTGCTACCGTTGTCCTCGGCGCCCGCACACCGGAGAAGCTCTCCGCCCTCGCCGGCGAGATCGGCGCCGAAGCCTTCACGCTCGATGCCACCGACTACGGCCAGGTAGAGGGGCTCGTCAAAGGCGCGATGGAGCGCCACGGGCGCGTGGACGGCGTCGTCAACCTCGTGGGCAGCATCGACCTCAAGCCCGCGCACGCCATGAAGGTGGAGGCGTTCGAGGAGACGATGCGCCTCAACCTCTTCACCGCGTTCTACGCCGTGAAAGCGGCAGCGAGCGTGATGACGAAAAACGACGAGCCTAAAGGCGGATCCGTCGTGCTGATGTCGAGCGTGGCTGCGCAGTACGGTCTCGCCAACCACGAGGCCGTCGCGGCGGCCAAAGCGGGCATTGAAGGCATGGTACGCGCCGCGGCGTCCACCTACGCGCCACGCGGCATCCGCGTCAACGCCGTCGCGCCGGGCCTTGTCCGCACGCCTCTGGCGGGCCGGCTCGTCGCCAGCGACGCCGCCGTGGAGGCGTCGGCGGCCATGCACCCGCTTGGCCGCATCGGCGAGCCGGACGACTTGGTGGGCGCACTGACGCTTCTCCTCGACCGCGAGCGCGCGGGTTGGATTACTGGTGAGACGATTTCGGTGGACGGCGGCTTCGCGCACGCGCGGCCCCGCTAGCCTGCCCGGAGCCTCTGACGCCAGAGGCGCACCCTGAGATCTCGTGCCGGGCGAACGGCGGCGGCCTCTGGCGCGTGCGGAGTCCGCACCTCTCTCCTTCCGATGCCCGCCCGCCTCGTCCTCGTCCTCGGCGACCATCTCGCCCCGGACCACCCCGCCCTCCGCGACGCCGATCCCGCTGAGACAGTCGTGTGCATGGCCGAGGTCCGCCACGAAGCGGACCTGTTCCCCAACCACCGCCAGAGGCTCGCGTACTTCTTCAGCGCCATGCGGCACTTCGCCGCCGCGCGCCGCGAAGGCGGCTGGACGGTGGACTACCAGGAGTTGACGGAGGCCTCTGGCGCGGATTCGCTCCCGGCGTTTCTGCGCGCCAAGATCCGCGAGCACGCGCCAGAGGCCGTCGTGATGGTGGAGGCAGGGAGGCTCTCATTGGAGGCCGAGATCCGGGAGGTCTGCGAGGCCGAAGGCGTACCGCTCGACCTCCGCGAGAACGACCATTTCGCCTGCTCCCGCGCCGAGTTCGCGGAGTGGCTCGACGGCCGCAAGCGGGTCCTGATGTACGACTTCTACCGCTCGCTTCGGACGCGCCACGGCATTCTCCTGGACGAGGCCGGCGGACCAGAAGGCGGCTCGTGGTCGCTCGACGCCGAGAACCAGCAGTCGTTTGGCAAAAAGGGACCCGGCCTCTTACCCGACGCCAAGCGCCCCGCCGCCAGCGGCCTTTCGCAAGACGTGGTCGCGATGGTGAACGAGCAGTTCCCGGACGGCTGGGGCGAGACCGAGTCCTTCGCCTGGCCCGTCACGCCAGAGGCCGCGGAGGCCGCCTTCGAGACCTTCGTGACGGAGCGGCTCCCGGAGTTCGGCACCTTTCAGGACGCGATGTGGACGCAGCAGCCGTGGCTCTACCACGCGCTGATCTCGCCAGCGATGAACGTGGGCCTCATCGAGCCTCTGGCGATGGCGCGGCGCGTGGAGGCCGCCTACCGCGCCGGCAAGGTGCCGATCAACGCCGCCGAAGGCTTTATCCGTCAGATCCTGGGCTGGCGCGAGTTCATGCGCGGCGTCTACACCGCCTTCCACGACCGGCTCCACACGGACAACGTGCTAGAAGCCCACGAGCCGCTGCCCGAGTTCTACTGGACCGGAGAGACCCATATGGCCTGCGTCCGCGACGTCGTCACGCAGCTCCAGGAGCACGCCTACGCGCACCACATCCAGCGCTTGATGGTGACTGGGCTGTTCGCGCAGCTTCTCGGCGTGGAGCCTCTGGCGGTGCACGCGTGGTACATGGCGTACTACGTGGACAGCGTGGAGTGGGTCACGCTGCCCAACGTGATCGGCATGAGCCAGTTCGCCACCGGCAGCCTGTTCACCACCAAGCCCTACGTTGCCAGCGGCGCCTACGTCGACCGGATGAGCAACTACTGCTCCGGGTGCCGCTACAATCCCAAAGAAGCCTCTGGCGAGAAGGCGTGTCCGTTCACCACGCTCTACTGGGACTTCCTCTCGCGCCACCGCGCGCTTCTCGAGGGCAACAACCGGATGGCCTTCCAGCTCCGCAACCTGGACCGCAAAACGCCAGAGGCTCTAGAGGCCATCGGCGAGCGAGCCGATGGCGTCCGCGCGATGGCCCGCGAAGGGACGCTGTAAAGGAGGCTGGGGCGAAACCGAGCCTGGCCTCTGGCGCCAGAGGCTAGTACGCCGGCGCCTTTGGCGTGGCCTGCTTGTCGATGTAGTCGATGATCTTGCCGGCCACGTCGATCTCCGTCGCCTTCTCGACGCCTTCGAGGCCGGGCGAGGAGTTGACCTCCAGCACGAGCGGCCCGCGGTCGCTGCGGAGGATGTCCACGCCGCCGACGCGGAGGCTCAGCGCCTTGCAAGCCGCGACGGCCGTTTTGCGCTCGGCGGGCGTGATCTTCGTCGCGTAGGCCGAGCCGCCGCGGTGGAGGTTGGAGCGGAACTCGCCCTCGGCGCCCTGCCGCACCATGCTCGCCACCACCTTGTCGCCGACCACGAGCAGGCGCACGTCGGCGCCGCCGGCCTCTTTGACGAACTCCTGCACCAGCAGGTACGCCTTCATGCCGCGGAACGCCTGGATCACGCTTTCCGCCGCCTTTTTGGTCTCGCAGAGGACGACGCCCACGCCCTGCGTGCCCTCCAAGAGCTTGACGATTACCGGCGGGCCACCGACCGCGCGGATGAGGTCCTCAGCCGACTCGGGGTCGTGCGCGAACGCCGTGAGCGGGAGCCCGATGCCCGCCTTCGCCAGGAGCTGGTGGCTCCGGAGCTTGTCGCGTGAGCGCTGGATCCCGACCGAGCCATTGAGGCACCACGCGCCCGTCGCCTCGAACTGCCGCACCATCGCGAGGCCGTAGAACGTGATGGACGCGCCGATGCGCGGGATCACCGCGTCGAACTTCTCCAGCTTCTCCCCGTGCAGATGCACCTCCGGGCCGCTGGCGGTGAGGTGCGCCGTGCAGCGCAGCGTGTCCAGCACGTGGACCTCGTGGCCCTTCTCTTCGGCCGCCTCAATGAGGCGCTTCGTGGAGTAAAGGGAAGCGTTCCGGGTGAGGACGGCGATGCGCATGTCGGCAGGGATGTGGGGGGACGATGGTACCGCATCGGACTCGCCAGAGGCATGCTTGCCAGATGAAGGTTCGCCCCGGCCTCTGGCGAGCCGGCCCGTTTAGTGCCTCTGGCGTCTCCTGAGGCCACCTGACCGAACGCGACCCGTGTCCGCACGAGAGACGTCGCGGCGCGACGGCCACGTGATGCAGCGCCTGAGTGTACCAGATGGCTACGCTCCGTTCGCAATGGCGCCGTTCCTCTCGGGGCGGCGAAGCGCCGCCGCGCCAGAGGCTACGCCGTCCACTTCGGCGCGCTGAGGGCGAGCGCCCACACGGCCAGCGCCGCGATCACGAACGCCACGCCGACCGCTTCCGCGTGGTCCAGCCAGCCGATGGGCGCGAGCAGGTTGTACCAGTCGTGGGACTCGCGGGACAGGTTGCCGAGCAGCGGGAGCGACCGGGCCTTTGCGTCGGCAGCGTAGACCGAGACGTCGATGAGGCTCTGGCCCGTCCAGAACGCGCCGAGTTGGAAGCCTACGCGTGAGCCCCACGTCAGCGCGCTCCACGCGACGATGGCGGGCAGGAGAACCTGGAGAATCGAGCCGCCCGCGATCTCTAGCGTCCGCCCGAAAAAGCGAAAAAAGAAGTGCCCCGCCTCGTGCACGATGAGGTCCATCGAGTGGAACAGCATCCACGGCACCCCGGCCCAGCCTCTGGCGCCGAAGTCCACCCACAGGAAGTAGGCACACGCCGGGACAAGCGCGAGCGATACCACCCAGCGTTCGAGGTCCAGCGTGCGTCCTGCAAGCGTCATGGGGATTGTATCGGCCTCTGGCGAGCGGATTCAAGACGTTGCGCCAGAGGCTCCGCGGCGCGTGTCCGTTTCGCCTCAAGAGCGGGCCGCTCGGGCGCAACTCCGCCGCGCTGCATCCGAAAGCACGCCGACCGGCGTTACCCTCCCCCGGCGTCTCTCCCCACGCGTTGCCCGTCTCCCCCGCCCCCTCCGACCGCCTCACGCCAGAGGCCCTCGCCCGCATCGGCTCGCTGGAGCTGCGCGCGCGGCTCATCGTGGAGGGCTTTATCACGGGCATGCACCGGAGCCCGTACCACGGCTTCTCGGTCGAGTTCGCGCAGCACCGGCCGTACAACCGAGGCGACGAACTCCGCCACGTGGACTGGAAGGTGTGGGCACGCAAGGACCGCTGGATGGTCAAGCAGTACGAGGAGGAGACCAACCTGCGCCACGCCGTGGTCCTGGACACGAGCCCGTCCATGCGCTACGCCGGGGCCTCTGGCGTGAGCAAGCTGGCCTACGGCGCCACGCTCGGCGCCGCGCTCCACACGCTGATGGTGCGCCAGCGCGACGCGACCGGCCTCGCCGCCTTCGATTCCACGCTGCACACGCTCGTGCCGCCGCGCGCCGCGCGCGCCCACCTCCGCGCCCTTCTCGCCACGCTGGACCGGCTGGAGTCCGCGCCCGCCACGCCTCCGGCGCCAGAGGCCGAGACCGGGGCCTCTGGCGTCGCCCGCGCGCTGGACGAAGTCGCCGAGCGGCTGCCCAAGCGCTCGCTCGTCACCATCATCTCCGACCTGTTCGAGACGATGGACGGCGCCGCCGAGATCGCCAAGGCGCTCCGCCACCTCCGCCACCGCGGCCACGAGGTCCTCGTCTTCCACGTGCTCGACGCCAAGACCGAACGCGACTTCGCCTTCGACGACCTCCCCGTTCGGATGCGAGACATGGAGACCGGCGAGACGCTCACGCTCCAACCCGCCCAGCTCCGCGAGCACTACCGCGAGGCCTCTGGCGCGTTCTTCAACGACTTCAAGCGCCGCTGCCGCGAGATCGAGGCCGACTACGTGCTCCTCGACACCGCGCAGCCGTACGACCACGCGCTTTCCGCGTACCTCCAGAAGCGCAAACGGCTCTTCTAGCCCGCCGCCGCCCCGCCCTCGGGGCGCCAAAGGCCTCCCCGCTGTGGGCGCCCGCCCACCCCACGTTTACTCACCGCTACACCCCCTGATGACTCACCGCTTCGCCCTCGCCGCGCTCGGCCTCGCACTCCTCGCGCCAGAGGCCATCGCGCAAACGCCAGACGCCGCCGAGGACCCGGCGCTCGTCCAGCGCTACCAAGCCACCATCACCCCGGCCGAGCTCGCCGGCCACCTCTACGTCTACGCCGACGACTACATGGCCGGCCGCGATACCGGAGAGCCCGGCCAGCGCTTTGCCGCGACGTACCTCGCGGGCCAGTACGCCACCATGGGCGTAACTCCGATGGGCACCGCCGAGGCCACCAACTACGGCGTGGACGGCTACCGCCAGCCGTTCATGCTGGACAACAAGCGGATGGTCTCCATGAACTACAGCGTCACCCGCGGCGGCGCCGAGATCATGACCGGCGCCATCCCGCTCGCCGGCGACGCCATGCTCAACCTCATTCCGTTTCGGGGCGAGATCACCGACGCTTCCCCGGCGCCCCTCGTGTGGGCCGGCGACGGCTCCGACGTGGACGACCTCGACGTGCGCGACGCCTACGTCATGTTCGCCGTCACCGATCAGGCGTCCATGATGCCGACGGCGCAGAAGTTCATGGACATGGGCGCCCGCGCCGTCGTGCTCCCGGCCTCCCCCACCGTGGACCGCTTCCAGCGGATGGCTTCCGGCCTCACGCGCGGCCGCCTCGCGCTCCCCTCGCCAGAGGCCTCTGGCGACGACCCGGTGATCCTGCTCACCGGCCTCGACGTGGCGAGCATGATGGTCGGCAAGGAGGGCATGACCGCGGAGGACTTCACCGCGATGGAGGCCGGCCCCACGGGCGCGATGATCTCCGTCTCGATAGAGTACGAGAACAACCAGGTGGAGACGGAGAACGTCGTCGCGATGGTGGAGGGCTCGGACCCGCTGCTCAAGGACGAGTTCGTCATCATCTCCGCCCACCTCGACCACGTCGGCACGCGTGACGTAGAGGAGGGCGAGGACGGCATCTTCAACGGCGCCGACGACGACGGATCGGGCACGATCTCGATCCTGGAGATCGCCGAGGCCTTCCAGACCGCCGCCGCTGACGGCAACGGACCGCGCCGCAGCATCCTCTTCCTCCACGTCACCGGCGAGGAGAAGGGCCTGCTGGGCTCGGCGTACTTCGCGGACATGGAGCCGCTCGTGCCCCTGGAGCAGACGGTCGCGAACCTCAACATCGACATGATCGGCCGCTACGACCCCGAGCGCCGCTTCGACACCACGGACTACGTGTACATCATCGGCGGTGACCTCATCTCGCAGGACATCTCCGACTGGAACGAGACCGTGAACGACGTGACGGGCACGGAGCTCCTGCTCTCTGACCGCTTCAACTCGCCGGACGACCCGAACCAGTTCTTCCGCCGCTCAGACCACTGGAACTTCGGCAAGCACGACATCCCGTTCATCTTCTACTTCACCGGCACGCACGAGGATTACCACGCCGTCGGTGACAGCCCGGACAAGATCGACTACGACCGGATGGCGAAGATCTCCCGCCTCGTCTTCGGCACCGCGTGGCACATCGCCAACACGGACGAGCGCCCCGCCGTCAGCGGCGTCGGCTTCAACTAGCCTCTGGCGGAACCCGCCCTCTCCGGCGAGTGGACCTCAACGCCTCTGGCGCCAGAGGCCACTCGCCAGACAGACCTGCGGCCCCGACGCTACGTGCGTCGGGGCCGCTTCTCGTTGGTACCGCACGCGCCAGAGGCCTCTGGCGCAGGAGGCCTCAACGCGCGATGACGACGCGGCGCGTCTGCACGTGCTCGCCGGTCTGCACGCGGAGCGTGTAGGTCCCAGCGGCCAGACCCGTGGCGTCCAACGTCACCCGCTGCTCTCCCGTGGCGCGCTGCTCGGTGAGCGATACGACCTCGCGGCCCAACACGTCCACGAGCGACAGGCGCACCTCGGCGCCAGAGGCCAGCGTGAGATCAATGGCGAGCGCGCCCACCGTTGGGTTGGGGTAGACCGCGCCGAGGGCGGCGCCCGTGGCCTCTGGCGGGAGCGCGGTGTCCGTCCCGGCGCTGAAGCCAAACGTCTTCATCCGCACCGGCTCCTCGCCGATGGAGGAGATGTAGAGCGGCCACTGGTCCGAGAAGTGCGGGCTCGGGACGCCAGCGGCGGAGATGAAGCCGCTCTGCCCGGGAGGAATCACGTTCTCAGCGCGCGTCACGCTGCCGTCGGCAAAGCTCAGGACTTGCTGGTACGTGCCGGGGTACTCCTGGTACTCCGGGTTGGAGCGGACGACTCGGGTCAGTTCCTGAACCTCCTCGAACGTGATGCCATCGCCAGAGGCCTGGGCGGTTTCCAGGTGTTGCTGCAGGTACGCGGCGCCGTCGAACGTGCGCGTGTAGCCGCCGGGCTTCGTGTCGGTCCAGTCCACGTTGTCGCCCTGGTCCCAGTCCGCCGAGGGCTTGTTGTTCCAGTTCACGAGGATGGGCTGCGTGAAGTTGACGGCCTGCGGGTGGTCCTCGAAAGGCACGATGCCGGTCCACTCCTCGGTCCCGACGCCAGAGGCCGGCAACCGGGGGTCCACGGCACGCTCGGGGTAGCGCCCGACGTGCCAGTACGCCACGTTCTGCTCCGTGTCGGCGTAGAAGAGGTTGAACGACATCGGGATCTCGCTCGCCACCTGCTCCCAGTCGGAGAGCGACGTGGACTGCCACGCGCTGTAGAACGCCTCCACCATCTCCAGTTCGCGGTCCCAGAACGCGTACTGGTAGGCGAACACGCGCCCACCCGCGAAGTCCTCGGCGTAGACCGGCCCGTGGACCGTGCGGAAGTGCGTGTACGCCACGTCATCGGCGCCCAGCACGCGGATCTGGTCCGTGAGCACCTCGAACGCACGCGGCTCGCCGTTGTAGACGTAGCTCGTGGACGAAGCCAGCGTCTCCACGAACGTGTCCGTGTTATCGGTAAAGCCCGTCGTGAGCGTCCACGCGCGCTGATCCTCTGGCGTGCCGACGCGGCCGATGATGACGCCCATAATGCCCGGGACGGTCATGCCCGCGATGTGGAAGCCGCCGTCGATGGCGATCTCGACCTCGCTGGTCACGGCCTTGGCCGTCTGCGACGGGTTGCCCATCTGCGGGGCGCCGAGCAGCATGGCGTCGCCAGAGGCCGAGACGTTGGCTTTCACGAGCGCCGCGAACGATCCCAGCTTGAGCGGCACGCCGAGGCCTCGGAGATACGCCTCCATGGCCTCGCGCTCGGCGCGGAGCGCCGCCACCATCTCGGGGTCCACCGAACCCACGCCAGAGGCCTCTGGCGCGGGCGCACTCGCGCCGACGGTCGGCACGATGGAGTCGAGCGTCGTGAAGGCCTCGGGGTCGTTGATGGGCCGGTTGGCGTCGAACCACTCCTGGCCGTTGGCCTCTAGCTCGGCGAGGCGCGCGAGTTCGTCGCCGCCGACTTCGCCGAAGCGGCGCATAAAGAACTGCAAGACCGCGACCGCCTTGTCGCGGTCCCAGCGCTCGATGGGACCCTGGTTGAGCGGAAACTGCGTGTACTCGAACGGCTTGTAGGTCGCCGCGTCGGACTCGGCGAGGTCGATGTACGCGTTGATGCCCGCGATGTAGGCGTCGAGGCCGTCGCGGATGGCCAGGGGCAGCGCGTCGAACTGCGCCGCGCGCTCGGCGGGCGTGTAAAAAACGGTGCGGACGGCCTGGTCGGTGGAGAGCGCTGCGGAGCCCTGAATCTCCGAGAGGCGGCCTGTGGCCGCGCGCCAGAACGTCTCCATCTGGAACAGCCGGTCCTGCGCCACGGCCCAGCCCTGCGCGTAGAAGCCGCCGACCTCGGAGCTCGCGGTGATACGCGGAACGCCGTACGCGTCGCGGCTGATGACGACCGAGGAGCCGTCGGGCGCCGTCAGGGTCTGGGCCTCTGGCGCCGAAGCGGTGAGGAGGAGCGCGGCAAGCGCGAGGACGCAATATCTCATGGGGCTGAGGTCGGGTTCGCTCGCACGGTACAACGCCCACCTGTTCTCCGCAATGGGGAGAAGCCTTGCCCCCGGGGCTCCGCGCCAGAGGCCCCTGGCGCCGGGTAGCTTGCCGCTCCCCTCCCGCCCCGCCTGTGCTCGACCGCATCCGCTCCCTCACCGACAGCGGCCACGCCGACGTGGTCCGCCTCCGCCGACAGATCCACCGCGCACCCGAACTGGCGTTCGAGGAGCACGAGACCGCCGCGCTCATCGCGCAGACGTTGCGGGAGATCGGCCTGGAGCCCACTACAGGCGTCGGCAAAACGGGCGTCGTTGCGCACATCGAAGGCGCGCAGCCAGGCCCGGTCCGCGCGCTCCGCGCCGACATCGACGCGTTGCCCATCCGCGAGGCCAACACGTTCAGCTTCGCGAGCCAGAACGAGGGGAAGATGCACGCCTGTGGCCACGACGGGCACACCGCCATGCTGCTCGGCGTCGCGCGCGTGCTCCACGCGTTGCGGGAGGACCTCGCCGGGACGGTCCGGCTGGTTTTCCAGCCCAGCGAGGAGAAGGCGCCCGGCGGCGCCAAGATCATGATCGAGGAGGGCGTGCTGGACGAGATGGACGGCGTTGGCGCGCCAGAGGCCATCCTGGGGCAGCATGTGGTCCCGCACCTGGACTCCGGCGTGATCGGCGTGCGTGGCGGCGCGTTCATGGCGAGCGCGGACGAGATCTATCTGACCGTCCACGGCCAAGGTGGGCACGCCGCGGCGCCTCACCTCCTCGTCGACCCCGTGATGGCGCAGGCGCACATCCTGACGGCGCTCCAGACCGTGATCTCTCGCCACCGCCCGCCCGGCGTTCCCAGCCTGCTCTCCTTTGGCCGCGTCGAAGCCGACGGCGCCACGAACATCGTCCCGGACGACGTGCGGCTGATCGGCACGTTCCGGTCCATGGACGAGGACTGGCGCTGGGAGGCGCACCGCCTGATCCGTCGCGTGGCGGAGCACACCGCGCTCGCGCTCGGGGCCACGTGCGAGGTCGAGATCGTCGTCGGCTACCCCTCGCTGGTCAACGACGAACGCCTGGCCTCTGGCGTGGCCGCGCTCGCGCGCGAGTTCCTGGGCGCCGAGCGCGTGGTGGAGGTCCCAGAGTGGTACGCCGCCGAGGACTTCGCGTGGTACACCCGCGAGGTCCCGGGCTGCTTCTACGTGCTCGGCACGGGCTCCGACGAGGCCGACAGCCGCCACGGCCTCCACACGCCACGGTTCACGCTAGACGAGGAGGCCATGCGCACCGGCGTCGGCCTGATGGCCGCGCTCGCGATGCGGGGAGTCTGAGCCTCTGGCGTTTCAGAGTTGCGCGCGCGTGCCGCGCCAGAGGCCTGAACGGCGCGACGGAGCCGTTGGCACATCGGTTGCTGCGCTCCCGCTGTCCTCTCCCCCTCGCGCGCGCCCGTGCCGATCCCTCTCGACGACGCCTTCCACCTTCTCGACCTCGAACGTGAGGCCTCGCTCTCCGACGCCAAAAAGGCTCGGCGCGAGCTCGCGATGGTGTGGCACCCCGACCGCTTCCCGGAAAACCAGGAGCTCCAGTCCCGCGCGGTCGAGAAGATCAAGCGCATCAACGAGGCCTACGAGCAGGTCACCGACTACCTCCGCGTCTCTGCCCCCAGCCAGCAGCTGATGGCGAAGCCTGCCGCCACCGAGGCGCCAGAGGCCGCGCGCAAAACCGTCACGCTGTGCTGCGTGCCCACCGACGAGACCCGGCTGTCCTGCAGCCTCGGCCTCGAAGTCGGCGGGGACCGCTTCGCGGAAATCCTGACGACGGGCTCCACCGTGCCTTGCGCCGCGGCCAAGACGTTTACCAACGCGCGCGATTTCCAGGAAGCGCTCACCATCCGCGTTATCTGCGGGGACGGCGCCCTCCCCGCGTCCTCTGCCGACGGCCTGGGCCGCGTGACGTTTGTGGACCTTCCGCCCCGCCCCCGCGGCTTTTTGCGGATGCAGGTCGTCTTCGCGATCGACGACAAAGGCACCGTCGCCATCGGCGCGACGGACCTCGACTCTGGCGAGCCGGTCCTCGTCAGCACGGACTGACGCCTCTGGCGGTACGCCAGGGACCGCGCCTCGCGCCAGAGGCCCACGGGACGGGCCGGCCTCTGGCGAAGGCTCCGCGGAGGCCGATCCCTCCCGTGGAGGCGGCGTATCCTCCAGCATGAACGCTTTCAGCTCCCTCCCAGACTCGGCCCGGCTCTGGCTTTTCGCCGCCGACGCTCCGATCTCTGACGACACCCTGGCGCAGGTCCGCGCCTTTCTCCCCACCTGGGCCAGCCACGGCCGTCCTGTCACCGCTGCCGCGGAGCGCGTGGCGGACTCCGTGCTCGCCGTCGCGGCGGTGATCTCGCCCGAGGAGTTCAACGCCGGCGTCTCCGGTTGCGGCATCGACGCGATGACGCACGCTGTGGAAGCCGCCTTCGGGGCCACAGGCCTTGCCCAGGCCTCGCCTCTGGCGGTGAGCTACCGCGACGCGGAGGACACGTGGCAGTCGGTCCCGCGCTCGGCCTTCCGCAAACTCGCTCGCGCGGGGGAGGTCAGCGGCCAGACTCCGGTCCTGGACCTCACCCCGACCGACCTCGGCACGCTCCGCGCCAGAGGCGCCGTCCGCCCGGCCTCCGAGGCGTGGCACGGCGCGGCGTTCGCGCTCGGCGTCCCGGCCTAGCGTGGCGGCGCGGCCTCGGGCCTCTGGCGCAGGCCGCGAGCTTGCCGTCGGCGCGGCGGTGGTTACCGGCCTGATGGGCGTCGGGACGGCGGGGTACGCGCTCCTGGAAGGGATGCGGCTGCTGGACGCGCTCTACATGACGTTTATCACGCTGACCACCATCGGGTTCACCGAGGTCGGCACGCTGAGCGACGCCGGGCGCGTGTTCACGATGGTGATCGCCACCGTCGGCATCGGTACGTTCGCCACGCTCGCCACGCGGGCGGTTCAGATCATCGTCCTCAACGCCAACTTCCGGTCCCGGCGCATGCAACGGCGCATCGATTCCCTCTCCGGCCACTACGTCATCTGCGGCTTCGGCCGCATCGGTGAGCGCGTGGCGACCGACCTCCGCGAGGCCGGCCGCGACCTCGTCGTGATCGACCGCAGCGACGAGCCCGCCGAGCAGTTGGAGAACCAGGGCTTCCTCTTCGTGCAGGGGAACGCCGAGGAAGAGGAGATCCTCCGCGCCGCCGGGCTTGAGCGCGCCGCCGGGCTCATCCTTGTCCTCCCCCAGGACGCCGCGAACGTGTTCGTGGCCCTTTCGGCCCGCGAGATCCGGCCAGAAGCCGGTCCCGACGGCCTGTTCATCGTCGCACGGACCAACGAGCAGTCGGCGTTGAACAAGCTCAAGCGCGCCGGCGCCGACAAGGTCATCTCCCCGCTGGAGATCGGCGCCGACCGCATCGCGCAGACCATCCTGCGGCCTCGCGTGGACCGCTTCATGGAAAAGGTCCTCGGCGTCGGCGCGCTGGACTTCGACCTGGAGGAGATCCGCGTGTCCGAAGGGAGCCTCCTGGACGGCCGCTCGCTCGTGGAGGTGGACTTCCGCCGCCGGTACAACGCCATCGTCGTCGGCGTGCTCAAGGCCTCTGGCGACTGGCGGTTCAACCCCGACGCGACCGTCCCGCTCGACGCTGGTGACACGTTGATCGTGCTGGGCTCCCCGGCACGCATCGGCGAGATCCGCGCCGGCGGGCAGATGTCGCTCCCCGGGCAATCGGTGAAGTAGCCGCGGCCTCTGGCGAGTTCCGAGTTCCGAGTTCCGAGTTCCGAGAGAAGCTGTTCGGCGCGGGCCTCTGGCGCCAGAGGCGGTCGGAACTTTTCAGGCACCGCGGAGCCTTACGCATCCCGCATCCCGCATCCCGCATCCCGCATCCCGCATCCCGCATCCCGTGCTCACCCTCGTCCCCACGCCCGTCGGCAACCTTGAAGACATCACGATGCGCGCGCTCCGCGTGCTCCGCGAGGCCAGCGTGGTGGCATGTGAGGACACGCGGACAACCGGCGTGCTGCTGACGCACTACGGCATCACCACGCCGCGGACCAGCTTCCACATCCACAACGAGCACGCCAAGGCCGCGTCGCTCGTCGAGCGGATGGAGGCCGGCGAGCACGTCGCCCTGGTGAGCGACGCCGGGACGCCCGGCATCTCGGACCCCGGCTACCTCCTCGTCCGCGAGGCCATCGAGGCTGGCGTGCGCGTCGAGGCGTTGCCTGGACCGACGGCGTTCGTGCCCGCGCTCGTCGCCAGCGGCCTGCCCTGTGACCGGTTCGTCTACGAAGGCTTTCTGCCCCACAAGAAGGGCCGCCAGACGCGCCTGAAAGCGCTCGAAACCGAGACGCGCACGATGGTGCTCTACGAGAGCCCGCACCGTCTCGTCAAGCTCCTCGGCCAACTCCGGGAGCACCTCGAAGACGACCGCCCCGCCGCGGTTTGCCGCGAGATCTCGAAGCTCCACGAGGAGACCGCCAGAGGCACCCTCGCCGAGCTCGAAGCCGACTTCGCGGCGCGCCCCAAAGTCCGCGGCGAGATCGCCGTCGTGGTTGGCGGCGGAAGCGGCCAGCCCAAGGAGGCCTCTGGCGAACCGACCCGGCGCCAGCGGCGTGGACGTGACCGATCTTGAGCCTCTGGCGTCTCCCTCTCCCTATGCGTTTTCTCATCTTCGCTCTCGTCCTCGCCTCCGCCTCGGCGTGCGCGCAGTCCACGCCGGAGGCGCCCACTGAGGCGCTGGACCTTCGCGATCACACGACGATCCGCACCGCCGATGCGACGCCAGAGGCGCCGCTCTCCGAGGGCTCTGGCTCCGCCGAGGAGTCCGACGCTGAGGCGGCGGTCCGCGACATCGTGGCTGGAGACGGCGTGCACGTGGTCCATTTCTGGGCGCCTTGGTGTGGCAACTCCATCAACGAGCTCCGCTCGGGCATCGCCGAGGTGGTCGACGCGAACCCCGACGTGACGTTTACCTACGTGACCGTCCGCAACGACGGCGAAGACGGCGCCTCCACGCTCGCGCGGTACGGCGTGCCGGAGCGCGTAGAGGTTCTCGCGCATCCCGGCGGCAAGCCCGTCGTCTTCCTCGGGCGCCCTATCACGTGGACGCCTACCACGTGGGTGTTCAACCGCAACGGCACGCTCGCCTACGCCTTCAACTACGGCGAGGTCTCGCCCGTGCTTCTCTCCCAAGCCATCGCCGACGCCCAGAGCGATTGGCACCACGACTGATCCCTGTGTCTGAGTTCCCGTTTTCTCCCCCCTCCACCGACGCCGAGCGCGCCGTCGCTACCGCCGTCGCCAGAGGTGGCATCCAGGTCGTCGTGTTCTGGGCCGACTGGTGCGGCAACTCCATCTCGCAACTGGAGCGCGGCCTGGCCGACGCCATCGCCGAGCACGAGGACGTGGGCTTCACCTTCGTCTCGCTCTGGGCCTCTGGCGCCAGCGGCCTGGACACGTTGCGGGCGTACGGCATCCCCGAGCGCGCCGAGGTCGTCGCGCAGCCCGGCGTGGGGCAGGACGCGCCGAAGGAGTACCGCGACACGCAGTTCCTTGGCCTTCCCGTCACGTGGATCCCCACGACCTGGGTGTTCCGCGAAGGCCGGCTCGCGTACGCCTTCAACTACGGCGAGGTCACGCACGAGCAACTAGACGCCGCCATCGAAGGCGCGAAGAGCGCCTGGTAACCTCTGGCGCTGGCAATGCACGGGGAGGCTCGTTGCCACGCCAGAGGCTTCTGGCGGTGCGCGGTGCCTCTGCCGGCGTGCGGTGCTTCCCCGCTCATCAACGTGTCATCCAGACAGAGCGAAGCGACGAGGGATCTAGCCAGGTCCTCACGCCAGAGGCGTGTTCAGCGTGCGGGCATCCGGTGACTAGATCCCTCGGCACGCTCGGGATGTCACGCTAGGGGCCTCGCTGCCGCACCTCGCTCTACGCACGGAAGCGCCGGGGCCTCTGGCGCCATAGGGTTCTGCCACTGGTCCCTTCCCACTGCCAACTGGGCCGCTACCCCGCGTCGTCCATGCGGGACGCGCGGTCGGCGAGGTGGAGGGCGTGGATGATGGGGTCCAGGTTGCCGTCCAAGATGTTCTGGAGCGCGTGGTTCTTGTCGTCCCCCTCCAGGCGGTGGTCCGTTACGCGGCCCTGAGGCCAGTTGTAGGTGCGGATCTTGCCGGAGCGGTCGCCGGACCCCACCATCTCGTTGCGCATCGCGGAGCGCTCGGCGTCGGCCTCGTCTCGCTTGAGCTGGTAGAGGCGCGAGCGGAGGACGCGGAGGGCCTTGTCGCGGTTTTTGTGCTGGCTCTTCTCGTCCTGGATGCTCACCACCAACCCGGTCGGGATGTGCGTGATGCGGACGGCGGAGTCCGTCGTGTTGACGCTCTGCCCGCCGGGGCCGGAGGAGCGATACACGTCGATGCGCATGTCCTGGGCGCGAAGCTCGACGTCCAGTTCCTCGGCCTCGGGCAAGACGGCGACGGTCGCGGCCGACGTGTGGATGCGGCCCTGGCTTTCCGTGCTCGGCACACGCTGCACGCGGTGCGTGCCGCCCTCGAACTTCATCTCGCCGAAGACGCCCTTGCCCTTGAGCGCGAACGTGATCTCTCGGAAGCCGCCTGCGGTGCCCTCCGAGAGGTCCATGACTTCCACCTTCCACCCCTTGTTGGCCGCAAACTTGTTGTAGAGCTCGAACAGGTCACCTGCGAACAGCGCCGCCTCGTCGCCGCCCGCCCCGGACCGGATCTCGATGATGGCGTCGCGCGCGTCGGTCGGGTCCTTGGGGACGAGGAGTTCCTCCATCTCCGCCTCGGCGGCCTCAAGCTTCGGCTTGATCTCGTCCAGCTCCATCGCGGCCATCTCGGCCAGTTCGCCGCTCTCGCCAGAGGCCATCTCTTTCAGGTCGGCCGCCTCCTGCCGCAGCTCGTCCAGCCGTTCCGAGAGCCGCGCGATGGGCTCCAGGTCCGAAAGCTCGCGCCCGAGCGTTTCGAGCGTTTTGGGATCGCTCGCCGCCTCTGGCGTCGACATGTCGGCAAGGACCTCTTTGTATCGGTCGAGGGCGCTCTGGAGGGCTTCGGGGCGGGACATGCGGGGCGCGGGAGTGGGGACGCGAAGGTACGCGGGAGCCCAGGCGCGCGGCGTGTGAGAAGCCGGGAAGGTTTGCCGCGCGCGCCAGAGGCCGGAGCCGTCTAGGCGTCCACGCCGGGCACGCGGGGCAGCGCGACGGCTCGGCTGCTGAGGTCCGCGAGGTTCAACTCCACCGCCGCAGGCTGGCCTTCAAAGGCGTAGGTGAAGACGACGGCCTCTGGCGAGACCCGGAAATCGCCCAGGTCGGAATCGAAGCGCTCCACGAGCGTGCGGCGTCCTGTCCCGTCGGGCGACACGACGACGAGGCTGCGCTCGTCTCTCGCTGTCAGTTGCTCGTCGCCGTCGGTGTCGCGCGCGACGACGGTGTAGACGACCGCGCGCGTGTCCGTCTCCCCCGCTGTCACGTCTCGGCGGTCGAGGATGCGCGCCGCGTTGCTCGGGAAGAGCCAGCGGCCCTGGCGGGCCTCGGTGTCGTAGAACAACACGTTGACGGTCGCGCCTGACGGGTCAGAATACGAGGAGCGACCTCGCGAGCTCTCCGACGTGACCCTAGCGCCCAGGTCTGCCGTCAGCACCGGCGTTCCGGCCACGCGCTGGAAGTCTTGCAACGTGACCTCTGGCGCGTCGCTATCGTCAGGGGCCGCGTCGGCGCGGCATCCGCCAATGGCGAGCATAAACAGGAGCGCGGTGGCGAGGAAAGCAGGCATCGGTCGGGCGAGGGGTTCGCGGGTCGAGACGTACGCCCTCGCCAGAAGATGCGCCTCTGGCGCCAGAGGCCCGTCGCTCTACCGGATCGCGAAGCGGATCGCGAGGATGCCGAGGCTGGCGGTGGAGACGCCGAGCGCGACGCCAGAGATCGTGTCGTAGCGGATCGCGTCGTCGCGGAGGTCGTCGTTGCCGCGCAGCATGCTCGTCGTGCCGCGGTACTGGTCGTCGGCGGCGTCCGCCTGGAACTTGTAGTGCACCGCGACGGCGCCAGCGGCGATGGCTGCAACGCCGAAGCCGATGTCGAGCGCCGTCCGCGCCGTGTTGCGTCGCTGCGTGGGGAGCGCGTACGCGACGAGGTCCGCCTCCGTCGCGCCATCCGGCCGGAGGACGAGCGCGACCTTGCCGCCGGCCTCTGGCGCGGCGACGGACGCATCGGCGTAGCCGTCCAACGAGGCCACCAGCCGACCACGGAGCGGCTCCGGGCGGTCCAGCACGAGCGGCGTGACGCCGAGGGCCTCTTGCGTGCCATCGGGGTGGACCAGCAGCACCTCGGCGTGCAGCGGCAGCGACTCGATGCGCGTCCTCACGGGGAGGTCCAGCGCGAGCGTCAGCGTCTCGCCAGAGGCCACGGCTGCGCTCGCATCCGCGCGGCGCGCGTCCCACCCCACGCCGGCCTCCACGAGCGCGACGGCGTAGGTCTGCGCCGCGAGCGCGAACGGCCCTTCGGACGCGGCGCCCAGCACCACGCCGTCCGCGACGACGAGTGCCTCTGGCGTCGAGGTCTCGATGGCGAGGTAGCCCGGGGACTGCGCCGCGGCGGCGCCAGAGGCGAACAGGAACGCGAGGGTCAACAGGCGCATGGGGGTCTGGCGCATGGTCAGCGGGTGGCGACCCCGGCGGGCCGGAAGCCGTAGATGTAGTAGGGTTCGGCGAGGACGACGACGGTCCCGTCGGCCGAAGCGAGTCCAGCCGAGATGCGGCCTCGGAGTTCGTCGCGCCAGAGCTCGTCGCCAGAGGCCGCGTCGAGCGCGATCAGCTCACGGCGGTACGTGCCGACGTATACCATCCCGCCGGAAACCAACGGGGCGGCGCCCACGCCACCGTCGTAGCTCGTCGTCCACCGCTGCTCGCCCGTTTGTACGTCCCATGCCGTTACGGTCCCGTCCGTCGCGCCCGCGACGGCAATCCCGTCGGCGATGGAGGGCGTCCCCCAACGCGCCAGCGGCGCGCCCTGTGCGCTCCACAGCCGCTCGCCTCTGGCCCCGAAGGCCGCGACGCGGCCGCGCGTGGTCGGCACGACGAGCGTTTCGCCGTCGGTCGCGGGTGTGCGGTAGATCGGGGCGCCCGCGTCGGCGGTCCAGGCGATGTCACCCGACACTGGGTCGTAGGCGCGGACCGTCCCCTCGGTATCGGCCACGATGGCGAGAGCTCCCATCGCCAGAGGCGTCGCGCGGATCTGCGCCGTCGTGTCGGGCCTCTGGCGCCAGGCGACCGCCCCGTCAAAGCGGTCGATGCCGAGGACCGTCCCGTCGTTCGTCGCAGCGACGATCAGCGCGCCCATCACGAGCGGGCCGGCCATGAACGAGCCCTCGCGGACGGCCCACGCGCGACTCGCGGTCACGGCATTGTAGGCCAAGAGCCCGCCGCGCTCTTTGGTCAGCGGGATGTACATCATCGGCCCGGAGACCGCGATGGGCCCTTCGATGGCCTCGCCGACCTCGCCTTTCCCCGCGCCCTCGCCAGAGGCCGCGTCGAACACGAACACTTTCCCATCGCGCGTGCCGACGACCATGCGGCCGTCGTCGGTCACCAAAGGCGCGTCGGGCCCGAAGCCGGCCTCGGCGTTGATGCGCCACACCTGCTCCAGCGGCGGGGCGGGAGCCGCTTCCGGCGCGGCCGCCGCGCCGAAGGGCTTGTTCACTTTGACGGTGTTGCAGCCCGCGAGCACGGCCAGCACGCACAGCGCGACGGCAAGGCCTCTGGCGCCAGAGGCGGGACGTGAGGGAGCGGGCTCGGGGAGAGTCGGCATCTAGAAGTCGTACCCGAAGAAGAACTGCGTGAACGGCTCGCGCTCGTCGAACTGGAAGCCGTCCCAGAAGCGGTAGCCGACGTCGTAGCGGAGCACGAAGGCGCCGAAGAGGTTGAGCCGCGCCCCAGCGCCGACCGAGCCGAACGTCTTGCCGATGGTCTGGCTGTTGAGGTTGTACAGGTCCGGTCCCGTCCCGTCCTCGTTCCACGCGTGCGCGGCGTCCACGAACAGCGCGCCTTTCAGCCCCGCCACGCCAAAGGCGCCCAGGACGGGCGAGATCAGGTACGGCGCCTTCACGATGGGGAAGCGGAGCTCCTGCGACGTAAAGAGGAGCCGTTGCGCGCGGATGCGGAGCAGCGGGAAGCCTCTGGCGGACCACGAGCCGCCGATCAGGTTGTAGCGCGCGCGGCGGCCGACGTTTGCACGGGCCAGCCCCCACGAGGCGAACGTGATGTCGTTCGTGATCCGGGCGTAGTGCCGCACGTCCGCGTTCAGCGTGTAATAGCTCAGTGCTGACTGGAGCAGGTCTGTCGAGTAGCCCACGCCGGCGTTCGCGCGCCAGCCGTCGATGGGGCCGAACATGCTATACAGCGCGTTGTCGTGCGCGAGCGCCATGTAGTTCGAGAACGTCAGGGTCTTGAGCGTGTCGAACTGGAGGCCTCCGCTGCCGTCGAGGTCGCCGAGGAGTTCCTTGGAGCTGTAGCCCAGCGACGTGGAGAGGTCCACGCGGCGGAACGTGGAGAGCGGGTAGCTCACGAGTCCTAGCGCGCCGTGAATCTGCTGGTAGCTCGGGATCGCGTCTACCTGGTCGGGGTCGCCGCGGTCGAAGAGCGGGCCGGCGCGGCGGAAGACGCCATAGCCCACGTTCGCGCGGCGGCCGACATGGATGCGTGTCGCGGAAACGTTCAGCCCGTCCAAGAACGAGCGCCCGATGCGGCTGGAGCTGTAGGCGCTGACGTAGATCCGGTCATCGCCCAGCATGTCCGAAAACGCGATGGCAGCGCCACCGGCGTTGTAGTCCGCCGTCGCGGCGGTCGCAAAAGAGCCGCCGGCCACATCGAGCGCGTAGCGACGCTTGTATGGCCGGGCGCGCGTCGTGTCGCTCACCGCATAGCGCGGGTACTCCCACGCCTCACTCGGCGCGGGCGCCGTGACCGCGAGCCTCTGGCGCGGCTGCGCAAAGGCGGAGTCGGCGTCGAAGGCGCGAACGGTCCAGCGGAAGTCCTCGAACGCGGCGAACACGAGCGTGCTGTCGTCGGCCCAGAACGGGTCGTAGGCGGCGCCGGTGAACTCCGTGAGCTGGCGCACCTCGACAGCGGGCGGGGCCATCCCGCGAGAGGCAGAACCCGGTGCCAGAGGCTCGGCGGAGGTATCGGAGTCGGGTGCGAAGGCGACCGTTACGGTCTCGCCAGAGGCCGGAGCGGTGAGGCGCCGGGCGGCGCTGGCCGTCACGAACGGCTCGTCGAGCGGGGCCTCTGGCGAGAGGTCCGCCACCCAGAGGTTCTGCGCGCTGAACTTGCCGTCGGCCTCGCGGTGCGCGCTGACGTAGGCGAGGTGCTGGCCGTCCGGGCTGTAGCGCGGCGCCACGTCCACCTGCGGACCCGAGGTGATGTAGCCGATCTCGTCGGTCTCCAGGTCGTAGCGGAAGATGTTGAAGATGGGCGTGCCCGGTCCCGCGAACGCCGTGCGGTCGGACGAGAACGCGAGGCTCAGGCCGTCGGGCGAGAAGTCGGGGTCACGGTCGTCGTAGGCGTCGCGGGTGAGCTGGCGCAAGAGGCCCGCGCCGGCCGGGCCGCCGTCGCGGTCGTAGAGGAAGAGGTCTGCCAGGCCGTTCCGGCCAATGCCCGTAAACGCGACCTGCCGCCCATCTGCGGAGACCGTGGGCGAGTAGATGCCCACCAGTTCGTCGAAGCCCAGCATCTCCACGCGGCGCCTCTGGCGGAGATCGTGGAGGTGGATCACGTCGCGCTCGCCGCGCTTGGTCACGAACGCGAGCAGGCCATCGTCGCTGACGTCCATCCGGCTCTCGAAGAGGTGGAACGCCTCGTAGTCCAGGTTTTTGCCCGCGCGGACGATGACCTCGGGCTTCGCCAGAGGCTCCAGGTCGGCGCCGACAGGCGTGGCGAGGATCTCGGAGTAGCCGCCGCGGTTGGCGACGCTCAGGACTTCGCGGCGCCCGTCCGGCCACGTGTGCACAACGGGCTTGAAGTGCGCGCCTCTGGCGGCCACAGGCCGCGAGGCGAGCGAGGGCACGTCGGCGTCTTCGAGCTTGGGGAGGTACTGCTCGCGGATCCACGTCCACCACTTGTCCGAGACGACGTGGAAGTCCTCGCCCATGACGTACTCCACGACTTTGGAGAAGTCGTCGTCGCGCCAGGAGTTCTCGATTAGGTCCAGGATGCGCTCCTCGCCGTACGTCTCGGCCACGAAGCGGCAGAACGCCTCGCCCTCCTTGTACATCACGAAGGAGCCCGCGATGCGGTCCATGTCGTCGAGCTGTACGAAGAAGTTGGACGCGACGGCGTCGCGGATGATCATCTCGTGCTGGTGGTCCGGCTCGCCGCTCCAGTATTCCGCCAAGCCCTCGGTAAACCACAGCGGCACGAACCGATCCACCGGGCGGCGGTGGTCCCGGAGCACGCGCGCGAGCTTGTTGAACGTGAACACGTGCACCAGCTCGTGCTGGACGACACGCGTAAAGCGCTGCACGTTGCCATCGGCCGGGATGACCACGCGGCCTTTGAGGAACTCGAAAAAGCCGCCCACGCCGTCCGGTATAAAGCCGGGCGTCGTGTTGGTCTGCTTGAAGTGCAGGTTGCTCGCGTAGAAGAGCATCGGCACCCGGTGGTTGAACGAGAACGCGAAGCGGTTCTCCAGTTCCACGTACGCCTCCTCTGCCGCCTGCGCCCCGATCTCGGCCAGTTCCCGCTCCTCCGGGTAGTAGTAGATGTCGAAGTGCTCGGTCTCCAGGATGTGCCAGTCGAAGTCGTCGTACTGAACTTTATTTCGCCCGAAGCCCTGCGCGTCGGCCTCTGGCGCCAGAGGCCCGACCACCAGTGCGAGCGTGAGCGCCGCCGCCAGGGGCGCGATGCGGGAAGAGACGAAACCGGCCCGGGCGCGAGGGCCGGGCCGGGGAGCGCGAGCGAACATGTGCCGGGTGGGGTTCCACAGGCACGATAGGGCCGGTCTTCTGGCCGGGCAAGGGCACAACGCTGAGCCGGCCGTATGTGCGCTGGGCGGGCGCCAGAGGCGGGTGGGTGGTTAGGCCAGCCGGACCGAACCTCTGTAGTATCTGTGAATGAGAGTGACCTTCATGTCCCGTCAACTGCTCTGCCTACTAGCCGCCACCCTTTTCCCGGGATGCGCACCTCTGCTCGAATCACCCTCTGACATTGAGCGAAGGTGCGGAAGAGCGTATGCCCACATGATGGATGGGTGTGTCGCAGATTTCGCAGCCGCAGAACTGGGCCCGATCTCAGAATCGACGGGAGATCGCGTCGCGCGGATTCATTGGGGAGGAACGTCGATCGAGATTATTCAGGACACTTCTGGATGCTCTGCTACAGTCTACACATTCGGAGTTCGGCCGCCAGATAGCAGCTCTCGGCCTATTCCCTTCCTTAACGCGTTAGACGTCCCGGTGCGAGGCGGTTGCTCCCGGTTGTTGTCGGAGTTGGAAGCGCGAGGAGCGATGAGCACAGGAGATGCTCGATATGGAGGGGTGGTCTACTTCCATGACTTTACGACCCCGGTGATCTCGATGAGGGTCGGCTCGCGCACAAATGCGTTCGCGTTCATGTCCACAGGCCCCCAGTCATCCTACATCGACCTGGATGTCAAGCAGAGGCGACTTGAGGACATCTTTGTGGCCGCGTTCCCCGAGCACGCTCCTTACCGCAACGCAATGTGGTACAGCAGTTAGAAGCAACCGCCAGAGGCCTCTGGCGCCGCGCGAGCTTTCCGCGCGCACGTCGAGATCGGCCCCCGCCCCCCTACGTTGCCCGGACCAACCGCCTCCACGAGGCACACCCCCATGGGCGACAAATCACCGAAGTCCACGAACAAGAAGTCCAAACAGCACGACGCGAAGTCGGCCGCGACGAAGAAGCAGAAAAAGGCGATTCAGGACGCGAAGCACGTCGCGCCCGCCCCCGGCAAGAAGTAGCCGCGCCGCTCGCCAGAGGCTTCGGTGCGGCGGCCTCTGGCGAGCCTGGCGTTGGTCAAGCCCCGCCTCTGGCGCCAGAGGCTACCCCGCGAGGACGCCCTTGAGCTTCTGGATCGTCTCCACGGGCGTGGGGTCCACGCCTTTGCGCATGGCGAGCCAGAAGCTGGCCCAGTCTCCCAACTGCACGAGCGAGAGCATCCGCGCCAGAGGCGTCTCGCATTCGCTCTCGATCTCGCGCCAGCCGGCGACCCTCCGCGCGACGAGTTCTCGCGTGATCTCGAAGCGACGACGCACCTGCTTGTGGTCGCCTGCGTCGGTCAGCGCGAGGATCTGCATCCGGTCCGAGACCTCTGGCGGGATGGACTCGAAGGCCATGATCTCGTTGTGGTCCAGTTCGGGGAAGACATTGCCGTAGGCGGGATGCTTCGCGTTCTCGTGGATCTGCGTGCGCCAGCGCATCCCAACGGGTTCCAGCAGGCCGGGACCGGTGTAGACGACGGGCAGGTGTCCCTCCATCGCGCCGGAGACTTCGCGCGCGAGGTTGTTCCGGTCGTCCTGGTTGTAGGCGTCGGCACGCTCGCGGGCCTCTCCGAGGGCGGTCAAAAACTCGGAGTCCGTCAGCGAAAGCTGTCCCCCATCGCGAAAGGCGCGGAGGAGCACGCCGAGCGAGTAGCCCAGCGCCGCTCGCGGCTGCAAGCCGCCCGAGATCGTCACGACCGGCCGGCCGGCCATGCGCTCCGCCAGAGGCCCGCCCGATGTGATCGCAGCAGTCCGCGCACCGGAGGCCTCGGCGGCATCCAAGCCGCTCAGCGTCTCCTCCGTCCCGCCGGAATAGGACGACGCGATGACGAGCGTCCGCTCTCCCACCCACGCGGGTAGGTCATAGGCGCGGTTCACCACCACCGGCACCGTGGCCTCTGGCGCCGCAAGCGCGCGCACCAAGTCGGCGCCGATGGCCGAGCCCCCCATGCCGAGCACGACGATGCCGTTGAGGTCATCGGCGTCGAGGCCGAAGGCGTGCGCGTCCGCGCCGCGCTGCCAGCCCTCGGCGAGGTGATCCGGGAAGGCGGCGATGGCGCCGCGCATGTCTTGGGGATCGAGGTCGGCGTCGAACAGGGAGCGGGGCATGGGACGGAGAGGAATAGAGGGATGCGCGATGGAGGGATACGGCCTCTGGCGGAGCGCCGCGCCAGAGGCTCAGTATCGGCACGGGCGCGGGAATCCGTAGAGGCCGCTGCGGATGTGTTCGAGAGCGAAGCGCCAGAGGCTCCTGGCGATGTCGAACGAGGCGATGTCAACCGACTCCCTTTCCCCTGTGCAGGGCCAACACTCGTTAGATATCGTCATTCCCGCGCACGCGGGAATTCAGGGTGACGACTGCCAGGGGGCGCCGGTCTCGAACGCTCAGGAAGGAGCGATGCAACGGGACCGCCTCTGGCGCGCGTCCGGCGCGAATCCGGCCGGCGGGAAATTTGCCCGGTACTCTGGATTCCCGCCTTCGCGGGAATGACGCCGGGTGGGGACGGTGCCCGGATGCAAGAGGGACGCTCCAAGTGACACCGGAGGCAAGGCGACGTGCAGCACTGGCCCCGGCGCATCGTATCCAACCGGCCTCTGGCGCCAGAGGCCGGGCGCGCATCCGCCATTGGCCATTCCCTACTGACCACTCCCTACTGGCCACTCCCCACAAGCCTCTTACCTACCGCCGAACAGCGTCGTCGGCGCCGAGAAGCGCGGCGAGGTCGCGGTTGTGGCAGACGAGCCAGTAGTCCAGCAGGCGACCAACCGCGTCGGCGTCGGGCTGGCGGAGGGCGCGTGTGGCGAGGTCGCGGGCCTCGTCCATGGTGAGCGCGCGGAGCACGCGCTTGACGAGCGAGAGGTACGCCGGGCTGGCCGAGAGCGAGTCAACGCCGAGGCCGACGAGGAGCGGCGTGATGCGCGGATCGGCGGCCATCTCGCCGCAGACGCTGACGGGGATGCCTCTGGCGTGCGCGGCCTCCACCGTCTGCGCGATGAGGCCGAGCACGGCCGGGTGCAACTCGCGGTAGCGCCCTGCCACCAAGTCGTTGCCGCGATCCACGGCGAGGGTGAACTGCGTGAGGTCGTTCGTGCCGATGGAGAAAAAGTCCGAGACGCGAGCGAATCGGTCTGCCATAAGGGCCACGGCGGGCACCTCCACCATGATGCCGACCTGGATGTCGCTGCGGTGCTCCACTCCCGCCTCTTCCAACTCAGCGATCACCTCGCGGATGGCCGCGCGCGTCAGGCGCACCTCGTCCAACGACGAGACCATGGGCAGGAGCAGCCGGGCCGGCGCGTCGGTCTCGCCAGAGGCCGCGGCGGCGCGCAGGATGGCACGGATCTGCGGGCGCAGGATCTCAGGCTTGTCTAGCAGGATGCGGAGCCCGCGCCAGCCCAGGAACGGGTTGGCCTCGCGGCGCGCCATGGGCAACACCTTGTCGCCGCCGAGGTCCAACAACCGGAACGTGACGGCGTGCGGCGCCGCGGCGGCGACGGCATCTCGGTAAACCTCGAACTGCTGCTCCTCGTCCAGAGCGCGGCCCTGGGTCAGGAACAGCATCTCGGTCCGGAACAGGCCTACGCCCTCGGCGCCGAAGGTGTGCAGGAGCGGGAATTCCTGGGGGAACTCCACGTTCGCCTGGAGCGAGACGTGGTGGCCGTCGGCGGTCTCGGACGGCTCGGCGACCACCTCGTCGCGCGTGGCTTCCAGGTTCGCGAAGCGCGCCTGCTTTTCCGTGTAGGCCTCTCGCGTCTCGTCGGTCGGGTTGACGATCACGCGGCCGGAGAAGCCGTCCACGATCACTTCGTCGCCGGGGTTCACCTGCGCGGCCAGGCCGTGGAGGCTGACCGACGTGGGCACGCCAAGCGCGCGGGCCATGATGGAGACGTGACTCGTCGGCCCCCCGTGGTCTAGCACGACGCCGAGCACGCCGTGCCGGCTGAACAGCAGCACGTCCGCCGCCGTCAGGTTCTTGGCGATAACGATGCGGTTCTTGTCGATCCGCGAGACCGCCCGGCCATGCTGGAGGTTGCGCAGCACGCGGTTCTGCACATCGAAAAAATCGCCCGCGCGGTCACGGAGCAGCGGGCTGTCGCTGGCGAGGAGCCTCTGGCGGTGCTCGTCCAGCACTTCCTGCGTGGCCCAGCCGGCGCCCATGCGCCGCTTGCGGATAAAGTCGTGGACGCGGTCGTAGAACTGGCTGTCGCGGAGGATGAGCGCCTGGGCGTCGAAGATGCCTGCCGAGCCGTCGCCGAGCTTCTGACGCGCGATCAGGCGGATCTTGCCCAACTCACGCTCACTGCGCGCGATGGCCCGCTCGAACCGCTCGGCCTCCGCCTCGATCTCGTCCTCTCCCAACTCCTGCGGATCCGCCTGGTACGCCCCGCCCGCGTACAAATACACCGGCCCCACCGCTACGCCCGGCGAAACGCCGATGCCGTCCACGACGATCTCCCCGCGCGTCTGAGCGGCGGCGTCCGCGGCGTCGTGGAGTTCAGGGAGCGGCATCGGTGGGGACTGGGGACTAAGGGGTGGGGACGGGGGCTCGCAGAGACAGATCTCCTACGGAGAGCCTCTGGCGCCAGAGGCGAGCGATTCGGAGCGGACAGGAGGCTTTCTGCCAGTCCCTAGCCTCCGAAACCCAGCCCCTCACTACACGGGCTCTCCAAAGCCGGACTCGAAGAGCGCTTCGAGCGCGTCGGCGGCGTCGGCTTCATCGGGGCCGTCGAACTGGAGTTCAAGTGTGGCGCCCTGCTCGGCCGCGAGCGTCATCACGCCGATGATGCTTTTGCCGTTGATCTCGTAGCCGTCCTTCTTGATAAAGAACTCCGCGGCGAAGCGAGCGGCCTCGCGGACGATCATCGAGGCGGGCCGGGTATGGACCCCTGCGCGGTTGCGGACGGTGACCTCGCGTGTGAGCATGGGACGGACGGATTGGAGAGCGGCGAAGATAGCCGCGTGGCCTCTGGCGAAGCGGCGCGACGAGGCGGCGGGCGTCTACTTGCCGCGCGTGGCGAGGGCGTGGGCGAGAACGCGGAGGGCGTCGGCCGCGCCAGAGGCGGGCAGCACGTCCAGACCGGCTTCGCCCCGCGCGGCGTAAGCCTGCGCCTCGCCAGAGGCTTCGGAGAGCACGCCAAGCCGCTCCATACGCTCGCGGGCGTCGCCGATGGCCTCTGGCGCGAGGCCACCGTCGAGGGCGCCGTCGAAAAACGCCCGGTCGGCCTCGCGTCCCTCCTCGCCAGAGGCCTCGATGGCGCGCAGGAGGAGCCACGTGCGCTTGCCCTCGCGGAGGTCCCCGCCGATGGGCTTGCCGAGGTCGGCTTCGGTTGCGGCGATGTCCAGCACGTCGTCCTGGAGTTGGAAGGCGCGGCCGAGGGCGTGGGCGGCCTCGCGGAGGCGGCGGCGCTCGTCGTCGGACGCGCCGCCGATCAGGGCGCCGAGGTCGAAGGCGAGTTCGAGCAACGCGCCCGTCTTGCCGTCGATCATCGCGAGGTAGTCGTCGGGCGTGACGTCGTGGCGGGTTTCGAAGGCGAGGTCGAGCGCCTGGCCTTCGCAGAGGCTCGCCACCATCGCGTGATAGGATTCGAGCGCGTCGCCCAGGCGGTCCGTCTCGGTCCGGCGCAAGAGGTCGCCGGCGAGCGAGAACAGCAGGTCGCCGGCGAGGATGGCCGTGCTCGTGCCCCACTCAGCGTAGACCGTCGGCGCGCCGCGGCGCGTGGCGGACTTGTCCATGATGTCGTCGTGGACGAGCGTGAACGTGTGGAACACCTCGGTCGCGAGCGCGGCGGGCATCGCGCGGCGGCGGGCGTCCGCGCCCCCGAACGCCTCGGCGGTGAGGAGCACGATGGCGGGGCGCCACATCTTGCCGCGCCCACGCAGCGCGTGGTGGACGGGCGCGTAGAGCACCTCTGGCGTGGTGGGCACGTCGAGGACGTCGAGCGCGGCGTCGACATCAGCGACGGCGGAGGCGAGGGCGGGCGGAAGGCTGGACACAAGCGTGGGAAAGCGGAGGCCGTCACGAACGCGAGAGGCCGCGCCCGGATTCCAGGCGCGGCCTCGGCGGTTGCGCGCGGCGCGGAGGCCTCTGGCGCCAGAGGCTCAGGGTGTGGTGGGGCTAGATGCCGGAAAGCCCGCGGGTGTCCGCGATGGCGTCGGCGACGCGGCCCTGCACGTCGTCCAGTGCGCCGGTCCCGTCCACCTCAAAAAAGCTGGAGCGCTCGCGGAAGAACACCTCCAGCGGCTGCGTCTCGCGGTGGTACTCACCCAGGCGCGTGCGAATGGCGTCCGGGTGGTCGTCCGTGCGGTGCACGAGCCGGTCGGCGGGCACGTCCTCTGGCGGCGGGTTGAAGTCGAGGTGGTAGATCGCGCCCGTCTGCGAATCCGTGCGGCGGCGCGAGAGGCGCGTCACGATGTCCTCCTCGGGGACGACGAGGCTGACGACGGCGGTGATCGGCGCGTCGTGATCGGCGAGGTGCTGCATGAGCCACTCGGCCTGCGGGATCGTGCGCGGGTAGCCGTCCAGCACGAAGGCGTCGTAGTCCATCTCCTCCAGCTTTTCCGCGACGAGGCCATTGGTCACGGAATCGGGCACGAGGAGGCCGTCGCGGATGTAGCGGTCGGCGTCCTGGCCCAGGGGCGTCTGCGCCTTGATGGCGGCGCGAAACAGGTCACCGGTGGAGAGGTGCACGAGGCCGTGCTGCTCGGCGAGCCGCTTGGCCTGTGTGCCTTTGCCCGCACCGGGAGGGCCGAAGAGGACGAGACGCATCGGGAATGGGGGTAGGTGAGGGCGCGAAGATACCCGGCCGCGCCAGGGGCTCCTGTGAAGGGTGCGTCGCGTTCTCGGTTCCCGGGCCTCTGGCGCCAGAGGCCTCTGCGCCCCGCTACCTTCGCGCCCCCTCCCCTGCCGATGGCCCACGACCGAGAGATCCGCACCCTGACCGGCCGCTTTGAGCGGTGGGCGCTGCCGCGCATGGCGGCGCGGCTGCCGCTGTGGGTCACGCCCGACGTGCTGACGAGCGCGGGGATCGCCGCGGCGATGGTGGGCGGTCTCGGGTTCGTGCTCGCGGGGCGCACGGGCGCCCTCGCGTGGCTGCACCTCACGTCGCTTGCGCTCGTGGCGCATTGGGCGGCGGACAGTCTGGACGGCACGCTCGCGCGCCAGAGGCGGATTGAGCGGCCCCGCTACGGCACGTTCGTGGACCACACATCGGACGCGATCTCGGCGTGGCTCCTCCTGGGCGGGCTGGCGGCCTCGGGGCTTGTGCGGCCGTGGCTCGCGCTCGCCGCGCTCGCGGGCTACCTCTCGCACTTCGGCTTCGCTTTTGTCGTCGCCACCGCCAGAGGCGTGCTGCGCCTCGCGCCGACGGGCGGCCTGGGGCCGACCGAACTCCGCCTCGTCGTCATCGCAGCGTGCACGGCCGTGTGGGCGACCGGCAATCCAGCGTGGCCTCTGGCGGGCGCGATGTGGACCCTGTTCGACGGGCTCGTGGCGGGTGCGGCCGTAATCCTCGTCCTCACGTGGCTCGTCGCCGCGGCGCGCGAACGCGCAGAGCTTGCACGGCTCGATCCCACGCCAAACGGAGATCCGCCAGAGGCCTCTGGCGAGCAGACTACGCCGGGACGCGCACCGGATCGCCCGGCTTGACCTCGCCCTCCTGAAGGACGCGGGCGTACCAGCGCGTCTCGCCGGGCACGCGGTCGGGCTTGATGCGCTTGAAGTTGCCGCCCGCGAAGTAGGCCTTGATGGTGCTGCACGGCTCGACGCGCGAGGTGAGTTGGAGGCGCAGATCGTCGCCCACCTCGATCTCGCTGCCGACGTCCAGCACGCTCCAATCCAGCCCGGCGACCGTCAGGTTCTCCCCCACCGCGCCGGGGAAGATGGGGTGCCCCTCGTCCTGAAGCGTCTGGATCAACTCGACGGGAAAGAGGCAAACCGCTCGCTCCGGGCCGCCGTGGACCTTGGGGTGGTTCACGCTATCGCCCTCCAACCCGAGGCGGGTGACGTGCGCCGAACCCACCGCGCGCTTGGGGACGCCGCCATCGGAGACGTTGACTTGGAGGACGCGAGCGGGCATGACGCCAGAGGCTGTGAGCCCTCAAGATCCGCCGCCCAGGCCTCTGGCGCCAGAGGCCGCGCCGTCATCGCAGGAGGCTAGCGCGCGCGGTTGACGGTCCAGTCGTAGGCGAAGCGCACGTCGCGTGCGGCCTTGAGTTGGGCGCGCGTCTTGCCGCGAAGCGCCGAGCGGATCGCGGCGGCATCGCGGCGGTTGGCTGGCATCGCCGCCAGGAGCGCGTCGCCCAGGGGCCTCTGGCGTGTTTCCCAATCGGCGCCGTACCAGTCCGCGAGCGAGGAGAGCGTCACGGTCCCGCCAGAGGCGGTGGCGAAGCGGCTGGAGCCCGTCCACTCGCGCATCGCGCGGTCCAGCGTGGCGTTCAGCGACGACGCCGAAAACGCGCGCGGCTGGAGGCGCGGGCACGAAAGGGCCGCGCAGTTGAGCGCAACGTGGATGCGAGGATCCAGCCGCGACGGGCGCAGCGCGCGAAGCCCGGCGGGGACGCCGCCGCCATCCACCTGCCTCTGGCGCCGGAGCGCGCCGTGCTCGATCTGGTTGAGCGTTGCGCGGGTCCCGGCGATGGGGAACGGCGTCTCGAAAAAGGCACCGAAGAGAGACTGGCGCTCCAGGTTCGTCGCGCGGGGGTGTGCGAGGACGCGCTCCAGCACGCGAGCGTTGTAGGCGTTGACGAGGAACGCCGTTTTCTGCGCGTCCGTCCGGAGCGCGCCGGGGTCCTGGCTCGCGATAGCGCTCAGCGCCGCGTCCAGGTCGGCACGGTGCGAGCGCGCAAGAAGCGCGTAGTTCACGCGCCCATCGGGCTGCACCACGGCGCCCAGCACGCGGTTCAACGGCCCCTCCACATCGGACTGGGCCACGGCAGGCAGCGCCGCCAGAGGCAGCGCGAGAAACAGAGAGGCGAGCGCGAGGAATCGGGTCATGCTCCGAGAACGCGCCGCTGGCGGGAACGAGTGCGCGAGGGTTCGGAGGCCTCTGGCGCGCCGTTCCTTTAGAACAGCCCTAACAGAACCGGCTGTCGTTGCGAGCGCAAGCGAAGCCATCTCGACACGCCGAGGGTTGAGTGACGAGATCACCGCGTCACTGTGTTCCTCGCGATGACACCAGTAGGGTTTTGGTAGGCGGTCTTACTCTACCGTCGCAATGAGATGGAGCGTCTTGACCGGCTGTGCAGCGTCGTCGGTGTCCAGCGTGAGCGTGACCTCGGTCGTCTGCCCGCGCGCGGGCTCATCGATCATCGCCATCACGGCCATAACGTCGCCGGGGTAGATGGGGCGCTGCGGAAACACCGTCCGCACGCCTTCGCCAGAGGCCGTCACGCTCGCGATGCGCACGGGCCGGTCGCCGGTGTGCTGGAAGCGGAAGACCTCCTGCACCGGCGTGCCCGGCACGGGGAGCACCTCGGCGCGCTCGCGGTCGAACGTCAGCGCGCCCATCTCGACGCCCGCACCCACGAACGCCGCCGTCACTTCGCCCAGGATGCGGAGCGTGACCACGCCGGCCTCTGGCGTGGCGACCATCACGGTCTTCTCGAACGGGCCGGACCGGCCCTCGGAATCGAAGGCAACCGTGACCTCACCGCTGGCGCCGGGCGCGACGGGCTCGCTTGTCCAGCGTGGCGCGGTGCAGCCGCAGGAGGCTTCCACCTGGCTCAGCGCCAGAGGCGCATCGCCCGCGTTGGTGAAGCGGAACGTGTGCGTCACGGTCTTGCCCTCGGTGAACGTGCCGAAGTCGTGGCGCGGCGTCTCGAAGACGAGCTGGCCCTGGGCGTTCACGCCAGAGGCGAGGAGGAGAAGGATGGCGAAAAGGGAGAGGCGAAGCATAGAGAGAGGGGCAGAAACGGGAACGCGCCAGAGGCGACCGGGGCCTCTGGCGCGTGAAACAGACGGGGGCGGGCGTCTAGTACGCGAGAACGGCGCGGGCGCCCTCCATCACGTCGTCGTCCTGCGGAAGGACCACCTTTTCGAGCGGGTCCGCGTAGGGAATGTGCGAGAAGGCGCCGGCGACGCGCTTGACCGGCGCGTCGAGGTACGGGAACGCGGCGTCGGAGATCTGCGCGGCGATCTCGGCGCCGAAGCCCATGAACTCGTGGTCCTCATACGCGACGAGCACGCGGCCCGTCTTTTTGGCGCTCGCGAGAACCGTCTCGGTGTCGAACGGCATGAACGAGCGCACGTCGATCACCTCGACGTTTACGCCTTCCTTCTCCAACGCCTTCGCCACGTTGAGCGCCTTGTAGACAAGCGCGCCCCACGTCACGATGGTGAGGTCCGAGCCCTCGCGCGCGACGGCAGCCTTGCCGAGCGGGGTGAGGTAGTCCGCGCCGGGCTCGGGGCGCCGGGCGGGCCCCTGGCGGTAGAGCGCCTTGTGCTCCAAGAAGATCACCGGGTCCTCGCCGCGGATCGCGCTCTTGAGCAGCCCCTTCGCGTCGGCCGCGTTGGACGGCATGACGACCTGCAAGCCGGGGAAGTGGCTGAACATGGCCTCCACGTTCTGGCTGTGGCAGAGCCCGCCGTGGATGTAACCGCCTGCGGGCACGCGGATCACCATCGGGCACGCCCACTCACCGCGCGAGCGATAGCGGAAGCTGGCGACCTGGTTGCGGATCTGCTGCATCGCAGGCCAGATGTAGTCCGCGAACTGGATCTCGACGACGGGCTTGTACCCCGCTGCGGCGAGCCCGACCGCGCTGCCGATCACGCTGTGCTCCGCCAGAGGCGAGTTAAAGCAGCGGTCGCCGTACTTGGCCGTGAGGCCGCGCGTGGCGGTAAAGACGCCGCCCTTGCCGCCGCCCACGTCCTCGCCGTAGACGAGCACGCGCTCGTCGCGCTCCATCTCCTCGTCCATCGCGTGGTTGATGGCGTCCACCATCACGACGAGGTCGCCGGTCTCGCCAGAGGCCTCGTACTCGCGCGTGTCCTCGCCCTCGTAGTAGACGTGCGTCGTCGCCTCGGATGGGTCCGGGTCGGGCTCGGCCTCGATGGTTTTGGCGAGCGCGTCGATCTCCTTGGCGACCTCGGTCCGCAGCGCTTCCACCTCGGCGTCGGTCATGATGCCGGCCTCGATGAGGCGCGCGGAGAAGCTCGCGATGGGGTCCCGCTTGGCGTCGGCCTCGATGCTCTCGGCCGTGCGGTACTTCTTGTGGTCGTCCGAGGAGGAGTGCGGGAGCAGGCGCACCACGTCGGCGTGGAGGGCCACAGGCCCGTTGCCCGCGCGGGCGTGCGCGACGGCCGCTTGCGCGACGGCGTAGCTCTCGAAGAAGTCCGTGCCGTCGTAACGCATCCGGGCCATGCCGGGGTAGCCGCCAAGGATGGGCCAGATGGAGCCGCTGGCGGTCTGCTCCGAGCGCGGGACGGAGATGGCGTAGCCGTTGTCCTGCACGTGGAAGAGGACCGGCAGGCTCTCGCGAGCGGCCCAGTTCATGGCCTCGTGGAAGGCGCCCTGGCTC
Organism: Rubricoccus marinus; assembly: GCF_002257665.1. Classification (NCBI taxonomy): domain Bacteria; kingdom Pseudomonadati; phylum Rhodothermota; class Rhodothermia; order Rhodothermales; family Rubricoccaceae; genus Rubricoccus; species Rubricoccus marinus. Next base: position 2,260,453 of record NZ_MQWB01000001.1, read on the forward strand.
GTGGAGCCGTCGCCGCCGGAGACGTAGACCACCTTCTTCTCGCCCGCGCCGTTGTCGCCGTCGCGCTTGATGGCGAGCCCGAACCCGACCGCCGGCACGAACTGCGCGCCGACCGACGAGGACGTCGTCATGATGTTGAGGCCGCGGTGGCCGAAGTGCTCCGGCATCTGGCGGCCGCCGCCGAACACGTCGTCCTTTTTGGCGAAGTGCGCCCGTAGCACGTCCGCCGGCGTCATGCCGACTTCGAGCGACGTGCCCAGGTCGCGGTAGTACATGCAGAACCAGTCGTGCCCGCCTTTGAGGTGCGTCGCGAGCGCGACCTGCGCCGCCTCGTGCCCCATGCTGCCGATGTGGAAGAAGCCCTTTCCCTGCTTGAGCAGGGTCAGCATCTTGTCGTCCAGCTTGCGCGAGGTCATCATCGTGCGGAGCACAGCTTTGAGCTCGTCCGGGTCGAAGTCCTCCGGCCCGACGGGCGTGACCTCCAGGTCGCCTTCGGGGCCCTTGGCCTCGGCGTCCAGCTTGGCCTCTGGCGACGCGTCGTCGTAGGACTCGGTGATCTCCTCGATGGCGGTCTCGCCAGAGGCCTCTGTGGGCGCCGCGTCGTTTGCGCGAGCCTCTGGCGCGCCGTCGCCGCCGGTCTCGTCCGGCGTCAGGAGCGGGTGCGCAACGAAGCCGCCGTCGTCGGACGGCAGCGGCGCGGGCGGGAACGAATCGTCCTGAAAGTCGGGGGTCGGGTTGTCGGCGGCCATAGGGGGTCGAAAGAGGGGCGGATCGGAAGTCGCGCTGGAACCGCTTCCAGGCGGCGGGACGCAAAGGCGGAACGGGCAGGCAGGGTCTGCGCCGCCGGCCCTCGGAATATACCCGCAGGCCCCTGGCGGGGTCCCGAGTGGGACGCCCGGGCGCCGGTGCAGTTCTCCTCTTGCGCGCCAGAGGCCGGTGCAGAACCCTCTGCCTCCTGCCGCCCTATCCCGCGCCCGCACGTACTTTAGAGGCGCTCTGCCCCCCGCCGACGATGCATCGATTCCCCCTCCTCGCGCTGGTGCTCTTCGCCGCACCTGCTTTTGCCCAGGACGCCCTGGACTTCTCCTCGGACGCTCCCCGCGTGCTCCACACAGTAGTCACCGAGGTGAAAGGCCCCGACGGCACCCCGGCGATGTACCGGTACACGACGACCTACGACCCCGCCCGCGGCGAGTACGTCCGCACGGTTGAGGATGAGGCCTCTGGCGCGACGGTCAAGCGCGAGGTGCTGCCGTCCATCATGCGCGGCCCGACGCCCGAGGAGGCGGAAGCGGCACAACAACTCATCAAAGCCGACGTCGAGCTGTCCGCGCTGATCGGCGCGGCGGAGTACCCCGTAGAGGTGGTGGGCGGCTTCCCACTCGTCCGCGAGGCCGACGCGGGCTTCTGCGGCCCCGGCACGCGCTGCATGCAGTTCGACATCCTGGAGATGGTGCCCGATCAGCGCGCAGCCCGTCGCATCCGCTTCGTGGTCGTGGACATGCGCCGCGGCGAGGTCGTCGCGCGTGATCTCGACCCCGAGCTTCAGGGCAACCTCGCCAACCCCGCCATCCGCACCGATTCCCGGGCTCGCGGTCTCGCGTTCCCGTCCGACTCCCAGTAGGCTCCGATGACCAAGACGCTCTCTTTCCTCGCCGCCGCGCTGCTCTTCCTCGCGCTTGCGCCAGAGGCCCAGGCGCAGGTCGCGGCCACGGACCTCAACTGCACCACCAACAGCCGCAGCGGTGACCCCCGCGCGGCGCCCAACGGGCACATCTCCTGGCCTGCGGACGATCCCGTTTGGGAGTTCGACTTTCTCCGCCCCGGCAACAGCACCACGCAGGACGGCACAGGCCTCGAAATCCGCGACGTGTACTACGATGGGCGCTTGGTCATGAAAAAGGGCAACGTGCCCGTCCTCAACGTGGAGTACGACCCCGGCGCGGGCGGCTGCGGCTGCTTCCGCGACTGGCAGTACGACGAGTCCAGCTTTATCGCGGACGGCGTGGACCCGCAAAACACGTGCTTTGCGCAGTCCACGCCGGGCGACGTGCAGACCACGTGCGAATACGTCAACCGACCCACGTGCGACCCGCGCGTGACCAACCCCAACGCGTCGGGTTACTGCGGAGAGTCCCCATACCCGCAGAACTTCGGGTTCGAGGGCGTTGCCGTAGAGGACTACGGCGACGAGCTAGTGCTAACGATGCACACGAGCGCGGGCTGGTACCGGTACCGCATGAAGTGGCACTTCTACCTCGACGGCCGCATCTGGCCCGAGTACTCCTTCGCGGCCGGCCGCGCGACGTGCACCGAGAAGGGCCACAGGCACCACGCCTACTGGCGCTTCGACTTCGACCTGGAGGGCACGCCCAATAACGACATCGTGCGCGAGCACAACGCCGCTGGCGTCGTGATGCAGTTCGACCGCGAGGCTGACCGGACGTGGGGCAACCCCGCCGACGGTGTGTACTGGACGGTGGAGGACGCGCAGACGCGGAAGGGCTACGGCATCTACCCAAGCGACGAGGACCTCAAGCTGCCCATCGATGCCTTTTCCAAGACCGACGCGCTCGTGCTCCAATACGACGCGACCGAGATGGACGACGGCAGTGTGGGGTGCGCGATCGACTACCAGAGCGAGCAGAACAACGAGAGCATCGTCGGCGAGGACATCGTGTTCTGGTATCGTTCCAGCGCGCTGCACCAAGCCGGTAACCCCTGGGAGTGCGACATCGTGGGCCCCGAGTTGCGCCCGCTCACGTTCGGCGTCGCCGGAGAGCCGCAGCCTGCGACCACCGCGGACAACGGCTTCCGTCTGGACACGGCCGGACCCAACCCGTTCACGCCGTTCACGTCAGTCCGCTTCCAGATCCCCGAGGCGGGATCGGTCGTGCTCGACCTCTATGACTCGCTCGGCCGCAAGGTCCAGACGCTGTTCGAGGGCGACGTAGCCGGGCAGCGCGACGAGACGGTCCGCATCAACGGCTTCGGCCTGCCGAGCGGGACGTACACCGTCCGCCTGAGCAGCGGCGGCCAGCAAGCCACGACGCGCGTTGTGCTCGTGCGCTAGAGGCCTCTGGCGTTTCCGCCCTGCGGCCCGGTCTCCCAGCGGAGGCCGGGCCGTTTTCGCGAGGGGCGTGACGCCAGAGGCCCCGCGCGCGGCCTCTGGCGCGCAAGGTCCTGCCAGACGGAAGCCCCGCCAGATATCTTCCGGGCCGCCTCCCCACCCCGCTCCCGCATGTCCGACCGCCCCGAGCACCCCCTGATCCCCGACGGCGACGAGCCGATCACGCCCGACCCGAACCGCTCGCCTGAGTCGGTGAACTCCCCCGAGGAGTTCCCGCATTCACCAGAGGCGATTCCGAGCGCGGCCTCTGGCGAGACGGGGACTGAGCGCGGGTGGTTCAGCCGGTTCTTGAAGGCCGTGGAGTGGCTGGGCAACCTTCTCCCCCACCCGGTCACGCTTTTTGCGCTGTTCGCGCTCGCGGTCGTGATCATAAGCGGCATCGCGGGGTGGATGGACCTCGCGGTGGAGGACCCGCGGCCCGAAGGCGCCGGGGGCCGCGCCGAGGATGGCATGATCCGCGCCGTCAGCCTGATGACGGGCGAAGGGCTGCGGATGATCGTGAGCAACCTGGTGACCAATTTTACCAGCTTCGTCCCGCTCGGGACGGTCCTCGTGGCGCTGCTGGGCGTGGGCGTAGCGGAGCACTCCGGTCTGCTCACGGCGGGGATCCGGCTGCTCGTCCAGAAGGCGCCCGCGCGGCTCATGACGTTTGCGGTCGTGCTGGCCGGAATCCTTTCCAACACCGCCAGCGAGATGGGCTACGTGGTCCTGATCCCTCTGGCGGCCGTGGTGTTCCACGCGCTCGGGCGTCATCCTCTGGCGGGGCTCGCCGCGGCGTTCGCGGGCGTCTCCGGCGGCTACTCGGCCAACCTCCTCATCGGCACCGTGGACCCGTTGCTCGCGGGCATCACGCAAGAGGCCGCGCAACTGATCGACCCGACGTACGAGGTCCACGCGGCGGTGAACTACTACTTCATGGCCGTCAGCACGTTCATGATCGCGGGGATCGGCACGTGGGTGACACACCGGTTCGTGGAGCCGCAACTGGGCACGTACGACCCGTCCAAGGCCGGCGACGACGTGCCGCCGCCGCGGATGGAGGCTCTGGCGCCGCGCGAGGTGCGCGGGCTGAAAATGGCCGGCCTCGCGATCCTGGGCGTCATCGCGCTGTTCGCGCTGACGATCGTGCCGGAGTGGGGCGTGCTCCGCGACCCCGAAACGGGCGACGTGCTCAGGAGCCCGTTCCTGCGCGGGATTGTGGCGCTGATCTTCGTGTTCTTCCTCGTGCCGGGCGTCGTCTACGGGTGGGTGACGGGCAGCATGAAGTCCGACAAGGACGTGGTGGACGGAATGGCGAAGTCGATGTCCACGCTCGGGCTGTACATCGTGCTCGTGTTCTTCGCGGCGCAGTTCGTGGCCTTTTTCGGCTGGACCAACCTCGGCGCCATCCTCGCCGTTACGGGCGCCAACGGGCTGGAGGCGGCGAATCTCACCGGCCCGCTCGTGTTCATCCCGTTCATCCTGATGTGCTGCTTCGTGAACCTCATGCTGGGCAGCGCGAGCGCGCAGTGGGCGGTGACGGCGCCCATCTTCGTGCCGATGCTAATGCTGATCGGCTTCTCGCCAGAGGTGATCCAGGCCGCGTACCGCATCGGCGACTCCACGACCAACATCATCACGCCGATGATGAGCTACTTCGGGCTCATCCTCGCCTTTGTCGTCCGCTACGACCGCAAAGCCGGCGTGGGCACGATGGTGGCGATGATGCTGCCGTACACCATCTTTTTCCTTATCGGCTGGGTCGCGTTGTTCTACCTCTGGGTGTTCGGGCTGGGCCTGCCGGTCGGGCCAGAAGCGCCGACGTTTTACACGCCCTAGGGCCTCTGGCGTCGAAGCCTCTGGCGCTCGGCGCGAAACGCGGACACACCACACGCGGACACACCAGCGGTGTGTCCCTACGCGAGTTCGAATCCCAGCCCACCCGTCCGACAACGGCTATCCAGATCTCAGGTGTAGGGCTTCGGATGCTGCACGACGTGCCGATACTCCCGGAATGAACCCTCTCCCCCACACCCGCGCCGCTGGCGCCAGAGGCCGTGCCTAAGCGCGTCGTCATCATCGGCGGCGGCATTGTGGGGCTGGCGACGGCCCGCGCGCTCGTCGCCAGCGGGAGGCCTCTGGCGATCACGATCCTGGAGAAGGAGAGCACCGTGGCGACGCACCAGACGGGCCGCAACTCGGGCGTGCTTCATGCCGGGCTGTACTACCGCCCCGGCTCGCGCAAGGCGCGGCTGTGCCGGGAGGGCAAGGCCGAGATGGAGGCCTACTGCACCGAGCGCGGCATCCCGTGGACGCGGAGCGGCAAGCTCGTAGTCGCCGTTGCGCCAGAGGAACTCCCGCGCCTGGAAGCCTTGCGCGAGCGAGCGGGCCAGAACGGCGTTGAGGTAGAGCGCCTCGCGCCAGAGGCCATGCGCGAGCGCGAGCCGCACGTGTCGGGCGTGGGCGCGCTCTGGGTGCCGGAGACCGGCGTGGTGGATTACGGCGTGGTCTCACGAGCCCTCGCAGCCGAACTCCGAGAAGCGGGCGTGGACATCCAGACGGGCGTAGCGGTCACGGGCGGGCACGAGACCGCCTCTGGCGTCGTGGTGGAAACCGAGGCGAGACCCGTGGACGCGGACGTGCTGGTCAACTGCGCCGGGCTCTTTGCCGACCGCGTCGCGCGGCTGTTCGGCGTCGCGCCAGAGGTGCTGCTCGTTCCTTTCCGCGGCGAGTACGCTGACCTCGCGCCACAGGCGCACCATCTGGTTCGCGGCCTGATCTACCCGGTCCCGGACCCCGCCTTCCCGTTTCTCGGCGTCCACCTCACGCGCTCGGTGGATGGACACGTCCATGCCGGACCGAGCGCGGCGCTGGCGTTCGCCCGCGAGGGCTACACGTTCGGGACGCTCAAGGTGGGCGAGCTCGCCGAGTCGCTCGGCGCCAGAGGCTTCCGCACGCTCGCGCGGCAGCACTGGCGGATGGGGCTCGGCGAGTTGGGCCGGTCCGTCAGCCTGGGGGCGTTCTGGCGCGCGGCGCGGCGGCTGGTGCCGGAGCTCAAGCGCGAGCACGTCGCCAGAGGCTCCTCTGGCGTCCGCGCGCAGGCGGTGCGGCCAGACGGGTCGCTGGCGGACGACTTCGTGATCGAGCAGACGCGGCGGGCGGTGCACGTCATCAACGCGCCGTCTCCAGCCGCGACCGCCTCGCTGGCCATCGGGCGGGAGATCGCCGCCGAGGCGCTCGCGAGGGCGTAGAGGCCTCTGGCGCCAGAGGCCCAGACGGGGCACGAAGAGGCCGTGGCGCGGGGTTAGCTTCCGGCGGCGCAAAAATCCGCGCCACTCTCCGATTTTCGACCTCAGGCCCCCCTGCATGTCCGGGAAGCAACTCGACCGCCTCGTCGCGGCAGGCGTTTTCGTCTACGCCCTCGTCCTCTACCTCGCCTCGATGGCCGAGACGTCCCCGTTCTGGGACTCCGGCGAGTTCATCGCCATCTCGTACGGGTTGCAGGTGAGCCACCCGCCGGGCGCGCCCTTCTACATGATCGTGGGTCGCTTTTTCGCGATGTTCGCGCCGCTGTTCTCGGCGTTCTCGCCCGAGCCGGTGGCCTTCGCGGTCAACCTCGTATCGGTGCTCAGCAGTGCGCTGACGGTTTTGCTGACGCACATCGTGATCGTGCGCCTCTCGCGGGTCTGGCTGGGCACGCCGGAGACGTGGTCGGGATGGCAACGCACGGCGGCCAACGTAGGCGGCGCGATCGGCGCGCTGACGTTCGCGGCCACGGACTCGTTCTGGTTTAACGCTGTCGAGGCGGAGGTCTACGGCATGTCCATGCTATTCACGGCGGCGGTCGTGTGGCTGGCGCTGGTCTGGCGCGAGCGCACGCGCGAGGAGGAGGCCTCCATCCGCGCCAGAGGCGACCACCCGTTTGGGCTTCACGCAGACCGGCTCCTCGTGGCCATCGCGTACCTCTTCGGTTTGGCCATCGGTGTCCACCTCCTGAACGTGCTCGCGCTGTTCTTCGTCGCGCTGATCGTGTACTTCGAGAAGGTGGAGCGCGCGGAGTGGACGGCGGGTAAGAACACGCTAATGATGCTCGCGACGGGGCTCGTGGCATCGGTCATCTTCGTGGCGATCTACCCCGGCGTGGTGCAGTGGCTGCCCACGATGGCGGCAGCCGTTGGGTCTCCCCTGTTCTTCCTGTTCTTCGTCGTGGCGGTCTTGGCCGCGGCGGTCTGGTGGACGCAGAAGAACCACAAGCCTATCGCGAACCTGATCGCGCTTTCGGCGACGGTGGTCATCATCGGGTACTCCTCGTACGCGGTCATCTTTATCCGCTCCGGCGCCGATCCGCCCATCGACGAGAACGACCCGGAGACAGCGGACGCCATCGTGAGCTACCTCAAGCGCGAGCAGTTCGGCTCCACGCCGTTGCTCAAGGGCTACACCTACGAGCCCTCGTCCGGCATGGTCGGCTACGTCGCCGACGCGTCCGGTCAGCTCCGCGAGGCGCCAGAGGTCACGTTCCCGCGCCGTCACTCGATGGACCCGAACCACATCAACGTCTACCGGGAGTACAGCTCGGACATGGACTACTTCATTCGGTACCAGCTCGGGCACATGTTCGGGCGGTACTTCATGTGGCAGTTCACCGGGAAGGCGGCCGATACGCAAGACGCGAGTTGGATCGCGTTCCCGTGGCAGAAGTCCGACGCCGCCGGACTGACGCCGAGCGAGAGGGCCGGCCAGAATGCGTATTGGGGGCTTCCGCTCCTGCTCGGATTGCTGGGCCTCGCCTTCCACACGCAGAAGGATTGGCGACGGGCGCTGGCTGTGTTCATCCTCTTTATCGTCTCGGGCGTGGGCATCATCGTCTACCTCAACCAGACGCCGATGCAGCCGCGCGAGCGCGACTACTCGTACGTCGGGGCGTTCTTCGCCTTCTCACTGTGGATCGGCATCGGGGCCACAGGCCTGGTGCAACTCACGGCGGAGGCGTTGAAGAACAGCGCGGCGATGCAGAAGTGGGCGCCTCTGGCAGTGGGTGCGCTCATCTTCGTCGCCGTGCCCGGGTGGATGGCCGTCGAGAACTACGACGACCACGACCGCTCCGGCCGCCGCATCGCGACCGACTTCGCGCGCAACATGTTGGAGAGCACGGCCCCCAACGCCATCCTCTTCACCAACGGCGACAACGACACCTTCCCGCTGTGGTACCTCCAGGAGGTCATGGGCGTGCGCCGCGATGTGCGCGTGGTGAACCTCTCGCTGCTCAACACGCAGTGGTACATCAAGCAACTCAAGAACCAGTACAGCCGCGACAGCGCGCCGCTGCCGTTTACCCTTACGGATGCACAGGTGGACGGTCTCCAGCCGGTCTACGACTTCCCGGCTGGGGAGTACTCGCTTCCGGTGGACCGCCAGAGGCTGCTCGACGAGACCGTTGCGGGCCGCCTGGACCCCGCTTCGTTGCCGACAGAGATGCGGTGGAACCTGAAGGGGCGCCCGAGCCCGATCTCCCAGGATCGGAGCGCGCTCTACGTGGCGGACATCGCGGTCTTGGACATTTTGAAAGCCAATGCGGAGCAGGGATGGGAACGGCCCATCTACTTCGCGTCCACGGTCGGGCCGGATTCAGAACTCGACTTGCAGCCGTTCTTCCAGAACGAGGGGCTCGCGCGGCGCGTCGTCCCGATCCAGCGCCCCGGCGTTGGCCCCGATGGGTTCGTCGTTCCTGAGATCGCGCAGGACCGCCTGAGCAAGTTCAAGTTTGATGGCCTGGCCGATCCGAGCGTGTACCTGGATCAGAACGCGCGCAGCATGGCCGACAGCTACCGCCGGACGGTGGGCAGCCTCGCGTCGGGTCTTGCCGAGAAGGGCCAGCGCGACGAAGCGCGTGCGCTTCTGGCGCGGATGGACAGAGAGATCCCTGCCTCCACGGTCCCGGCGTCGTTCGCGAGCCTGTACACGCTTGCCGAGGCGTACAGCGTACTCGGAGACAAGCAGGGCCTGGTAAGCACAATGCAGCGCGCCGAGGATCAAGCCCTCGCACGCTTGGACGCGGCGACAACGCAGAGCCAGCAGCAGACCGCGCTCCAGTACATCCAGCTCGTTCAGATGGCGTACATCACCGGCGAGGCGTTCGACGCCGCCGCGGCCTTCTCCAACCGCCTGGCCGACAAGGTGGGCGATCCCGCCATCCGCCAGTCGGCCGAGCAGTTCCGCCAGCAGGCCGAAGCCATGAACGCCCCGCCAGAGCCCGCCGCGCAGCAGTAGCCTCTGGCGCCCGAGCCTCTCCCCCCACGCCTCTGGCGCGGCCCTGTCCCCGCCAGAGGCGTACCTTCCGCCTCCGCTTCCCGCCACCTGCATGGCCCTCTCCCCCGCCGACTTCGACCGCATCGCTAGCGCGCTGGGCGTGGACCCCGAACGCGAAGGCGACCTCGTCCGGTTCTCGCTCTCCGACGCCGCCAGCGGCCGCACGCTCGTGCTGGAGATCATGCCGACAACCGACGACGGATCGCTCGTGACGGTGTACAGCCAGGTGGCGCACCTCCAGCTTCAAGGATGCGAAGCGGTCGTCGCTTCAGAAGAGCTGGGAGAGGCGCTGTTCATGGCGCGTGAGGGGGCGCGCGTGAGCGGCCTCGTCGTAGAGCGCGGCGCCGGGTGCTCGCTCTATGCCAACGTCCCCGAGCGCCTCCTCTCCGCCGACTTCACGTCGCTCGCGCCAGAGGTGATGCAGAGCGCCGTGGTGCTCTCGCTCGGCGAGACGATGTTCGAGTAGGGATGGAGACCGAGGGAGCGGGCGCGGAACCGCCAGAGGCCTCTGGCGGCCTCGACGTGTACCTGGAACACGAGAGCCTTTCGCTACGCGAGGCCGACGTGCGCGCCCTCGCTGACCGCATCGCAGCGGGCGAGAACGTGCGGTGGCACGAGGTCGGCATCATCCTGGGCGATCACGCGCTCGTTCACGACCTCAACCGGGAGTGGCTGGGCCACGACTGGGAAACCGACGTCGTCTCGTTCCCGCTCGATGAGGAGGCACGCGCCAGAGGCGTGATCGAGGGCGAGGTCTACGTGGACCTGGACACGGCGCGCGAGGTCGCGCCAGAGGTGGACGCGACGTTTGAGCACGAGGCGCTTCGATACGTCGCGCACGGGTTGCTCCACTTGGTGGGGTACGACGACGCGACGGACGAGGAGCGGGCGGTCATGAGGGGCCTAGAAGACCGCTACCTGGCAGGCTGACGGCCTCTGGCGGAACCATCGTGCGACGGCGGAGGGGATTTGGTCGGATTCGTTTGCGTTCGGCGGCTTCGGTGACTATTCATGGAGACGGCGTGAACGAGGACGAGCGGTCACGCCCTGGATCCGTTCACCAGCTTCCACTCTGGACATGCAGCAACCTCGCATCACCGCCCGACAGTTCGACGCCAGCGATGGCCTCCGCGCACACATCGCCAAGCAGATGGGCAGCCTCGACCGTTTATACGACGGGATCCACGACCCGCGCGTCGTGCTCGCAGAGCAATCCGGTAGCAAGCGAGCCGAAGTCGCACTCCGCGTCTACCGTCAGACGCTCACCGCCAGCGCCGAAGCGAGTTCTCACGAGTCCGCCGTCGACGAAGCCGTCCGCCAGATGCGCCGCCGCGTCCTCCGCTACAAAGCCCGCCTGAGGCGGAAGTAGCTCCTTCTCCCCGCTTTTAGACGCCAGAGGCCACTCGTCCGCCTCTGGCGTCGCTGTATCTAAGGGCCGCCCCGCTTCCGTCGGCAGGAAGCTAAGCCCGCAGCGGCTCCACCACCCGCTGCACGTGCGCGGGGTTGGACATGATGTAGAAGTGAATGCCCGGGGCGCCAGCGGCCAGCAACTCCTCGGACTGCTGGCGGGCCCACTCGATGCCCACGTCGGGCACGCGCGCGTCGTCGGCCGCTTCGACCTCAGCGGCGAGGGCTTCCGGGATCTCGACCTTGAACGTGCGGGGCAGCGTGCGGAGGTGTCGCTTGGTGGTCAGGATCTTCAAGCCTGGAACGATCGGGACGTTGATGCCCACGTTTCGGCAGCGCTCGACGAAGTCGATGTACTGCGACGTGTCGAAAAACATCTGCGTCACGATGTAATCCGCCCCGGCCTCCACCTTCCGTTTGAGGTTGAGCACGTCCCACGTCCGGTTTGGCGCCTCCTCATGCTTCTCGGGGTAGCCGCCAACGCCGATGCAGAAGTTCGTCGGCGCCGCATCCAGCAGCCCCTCGTCCAGATACTCGCCTGCGTTCATCGCCGAGATCTGGCGGACGAGGTCTTCCGCGTACACGTTGCTGCTCCGCCCGGGCCTCTCGCGTTTGGCGACGCTGACATCATCCCCACGGACAGCCAAGACGTTGTGGATGCCGAGGTAGTTGAGCTCGATCAGCGCATCTTCCGTCTCCTCTCGCGTGAACCCCCGGCACAGCACGTGCGGGACGGCGTCAATGCCGAAACGGTGCTGGATGGCAGCGCATAGCCCTAGCGTGCCGGGCCTCTTGCGCTTGACGCGGCGCTTGATTGTGCCGTCGGGCATCTCGTCATACGTCGCCTCCGCCGCGTGGCTCGTCACGTCGATAAACGGCGGATCGAACGGCTTCAGCGCGTCCACGATTTCCAGCACGTCCGAAACCGAGCTCCCGCGCTTTGGCGGGATGATCTCGTAGGAGATAAGCGGCTCGGTCGCCTGCTCGTAGTGCTCGATGACTTTCATGGGAGACCTTGTGCCTCTGGCGAGGAGCCAGGAGTAGAGAGAAAAACGCGGAGCAGCGCCAGAGGCTTAGTTCCTGCGGCGCCAGAGGTCCTCCTGGAGAGGGTTGCGGCCTCCCTCCTCGATCTCCGCCTCGACGCGCTGGCGCATGGGCATGACCGGCCAGACCGGATGGTGCCGCTGCTCCTCCATGATGTCCGCAAGCTGGACGGGGACGGGTTGCCCTCGCCGCTTCGCGATCTCGCGCCCGATGCCTTTATCGAACGGAAGCTCGTCGTCCGGAAACACCACCCGCCACATCGTCACCAGTGTCCAGATCACCATCAGGATCAGCACTGGAACGGCGACGAGCACGAACCCAGTGGCGATAGCGGCGATGGGAAGCTGCATAGGAGTGCGGCGGGATGGGCTCAGTCGGTAACGACGACGTCGTTGGCACTAGCGTCCGCCTCTACAGCCGGCAGCGCGTTTTCTGTAGGCGTGTTGGCGGCATCCATCGCCGCGCCGGCGTCTGCCGATCCAGCGGCGTTCGGGAAGAGGTCCGCATCGGGCTCGGTTACCAACGGCACCGCTTCAAATGCGGGCGCGAGCGCCTCGCTCTCCCGGGTCGCCTCCAGAATCCCGGCCTCGATCTCGTCAATCGGCGTCGCAGACTGCTCCTCGAACGTGTCGCGGAAGCCCGTATCGAGATAGGTGAACGTCAGGAAGATGACGAGGAAGACGATGGAGCCTACGAACGCGAGAAGGTTCGTTCCGCCGTCGTACTTAAGCCCCATGAAGTAGGCCGCGACGAAGTACGCCTTTCCGCCCGCGATGAGGAGTGCGACCGGAACCGAGAACGCGCCAAGGTGGATGACTCCATTCTGTTCCATCCAGCCCAACGCGACCGTCAGGACCGTAAGGCCAACAAGGATGCCGATCGTCCGAAGGAGAAGAGCCGGGGAGGCGACGTGGTGCCCGCCATGACCGGTGTGCTCGTCGTGTCCGTCTGCGTGTGCTGCGTGTGCCATCGTGCGTGATGCGTGGGATCCGAGTCCGCCAGAGGCCGCGTGTGGAGGCCTCTGGCGTTGCCCTCTAGATCAGGTACATCAGGGGGAAAAGGAAAATCCAGATGATGTCGACGATGTGCCAGTACAGGCCCACGTTCTCGACCGGGGTGTAGTAGACGCTCGTGTAGCGGCCGCGCTGTGCCTTCACCGCGAGGATGCCCATCGCGATCATGCCGATGATGATGTGCAGGCCGTGGATGCCCGTCATCACGTAGTAGATCGAGAAGAAGATGCCGGCACGAGGGTTCGAGAAGATGGCGCCTTCGCGTCCATGTCCCTCCTCGTGCTCGCCGTCCGCGGCGTGGCCTGTGGCCTCCGCGAGAGCGTTTTCGGTCTCTTCGAGGCTCCGCTCTGCTCCCACCTCGGGGTTCGCCTCCGGCATGTCCACAGCACCGGGTGCGATCTGCTCGGCTTCGCCCGTCGGGCTCTCGCCAGAGGCGCCTTCGGTCACGTCGAGCTGCTGGCCATCCTCGCCGATAACGGCCGCTGGCGCGAGCACCGCCGTACCAGCGGTGAGCTCTGCGATGGTTGGCGTGCCTTCATCGAGTTGGAAGTACTTCCCGGGGTAGATGCCCAGCTCAAACTTGTGGGTGTACTCGAAGTACTTCACCAGCATAAAGCCACCCGCCAGCGCTACGGTCAGCCAGAGCATGCCGACAAGCAGCTTGCGGTTGTCGGTCTGCGCCGCACGGATCGCCCAGGCGACAGTCAAGGATGACGCCAGAAGCACGAGCGTGTTAAACGCGCCCAAGAGCGTGTCCAGCTGCGTGCTCGCCTCCTGGAACAGGTCCGGGTACCACGCGCGATAGATCGCGTAGGCAACGAACATTCCGCCGAAGAGCAGAACCTCCGTTACGAGGAACAGCCACATCCCCAGCTTCGACGCTTCGAACTGCTGCTCGGCGCTGATGAAGTGGTGCTGCAAGTGCGCCGGATGCATCTGGCCATCGTGGCCCTTCAGCATCAGCTCGCCGTGGTGGCCGTCGCCTCCGTGCCCGTGGTCGCCAGAGGCCGGGGCCTCTGGCGCGTGCGGGTCGTCGACGGTCAGGGTGGTCGGGTTCGCCATGTTTAGGAAAGGCTGTCAGGCTGGCTCGTGCCGTCGTCGATAAAACGCTCGTTCTGCGCGACGCCTACGGTCACGTCCGGGACCGGCGCCGCGTGTCCGTCTCCGCTCATGCCGTCGCCAGAGGCGCCGTAGAGGGCCGCGTTGTAGTCGTACGGGCCGTGGGTGACGAGCGGGGTGTGATGGAAGTTGTGGTGGTCCGGCGGCGTGGTGGCCGCGGTCCATTCCAGCGTCGCGCCGCCCCACGGGTTGCCCGGTGCGGGCTTGCCCTTCCAGAGCGACCACATGCCGTTCGCCCAGACGACCATCAGGCCCAGACCGAGGACCCAGGAGCCCACCGTCGAGATCTGGTGCAGCGGCTCGAGCCACGGCATGTCGGGGTAGTCGTAGTAGCGGCGGGGCATGCCTTGGCTACCCATGATGAACTGGATAAAGAACGTCATGTTGAAGCCCAGGAAGACGAGAAGCGCCGAGACCTTGCCAGCCGTCTCGTTGTAGAGCTTGCCCGTCATCTTTGGCCACCAGTAGTGGAGGCCGCCGAGCATCGCCATTACCGTTCCACCCATCATCACGTAGTGGAAGTGGGCAACGACGAAGTACGTGTCGTGCAGGTGGATGTCGACGGAGAGCGCGCCCACCATGATGCCCGTCACGCCACCGATGGTGAACAGGAAGAGGAACGTCAGCGCGTAAAGCATCGGCGTCTGAAGCCAGACGCTGCCCTTGTACATCGTCCAGACCCAGTTAAAGATCTTGATGCCGGACGGGATGCCGATCAGGAACGTGATCAGGCTGAAGATCACCGAGCTCACCGGGCTCTGTCCCGAGGTGAACATGTGGTGGCCCCACACGAGGAAGCCCAACAGCGCGATGGCAACCGACGAGAGCGCGACAGCACGGTAGCCGTACACCCTCTGGCGCGAGAACGTGCCCATCAGCTCCGAGACCACGCCAAAGGCGGGCAGGATCATGATGTACACGGCCGGGTGGCTGTAGAACCAGAAGAAGTGCTGGAACAGTACTGGGTCCCCTCCCAGCGCCGGATCAAAGATGCCGATCTGGAGCACGCGCTCCAGGAACAGCAGCAGCATCGTGATACCGATCACGGGCGTGGCCAAAATCTGCACGATGGACGTCGCGTAGATGGACCAGAGGAAGAGCGGCATCCGGTTCCACGTCATCCCCGGCGCGCGCATCTTGTGGATGGTCACGATAAAGTTGAGCCCGGTCAGGATGGACGAGAAGCCCATAATGAACACGCCCAACCCCATGAACAGAACGCCATCCACCGTCTCCTTGGAGTACGGCGTGTAGAACGTCCAGCCCGTGTCCACGCCACCAAAGGCGAGGCCGGTCAGCGCCACAACGGCGCCGATGCCGTAGATGTAGAAGCTCGCGAGGTTGAGCTTCGGGAACGCCACGTCCTTCGCGCCGATCATGATCGGCAAGAGGAAGTTGCCCAGCGACGCCGGGATGGACGGGACGATGAACAGGAAGACCATCACGATGCCGTGCATCGTGAACACCTGGTTGTAGGTGTCGGCCGTCATGATCGTCTCGCCCTGCGTGAACAGCTCAAGGCGCACCGCCAGCGCCAGGAAGCCGCCAACGGCGAACGCCAGCGAGACCGAGGCCAAGTACATCAGGCCGATGCGCTTGTGGTCGACCGTGGTCATCCACTCCCACGCGATCGCGCGGAAGCGGGCAAAGCCGGTGACCTCGGGGCCCGGACCGGGCTCGTGGAGGTAGTTATGGACGGGCTCGTGGCCCTGCGGATAGCCCGGGTTCTTCGGCGCGGCCGGAGCCGGGCGCGAACGAACGGGGGCGGGAGTCAGCGTCGCCATGACGTGGGGGGAGGTTGGCTGCTGTGGGGTTTACTGTCCTGTCGTGATGCCAACGGCGTCGGCAGGAGCACCTGCGCCCTGACCGGGCGTGGCCTCTGGCGCGCCGTCGACATCGACCTCGGCGCTCTCGTCAACGGAGATGCCGCCTTCGGAAGGCTTCAGGAGTTCCTCTGGCGCCGCCGCGCCGCTGAGGTCCTTGATGTACGCGATGATGCCTTTGAGTTGTCCGTCGTCGAGCTTGCCCTGATACGCCGGCATCTGGTTCTGGTATCCCGCAACGATCTTGTTTCCGGGGTACAGAATCGACTCGATGATGTACGCGTCGTCGACAACGGCGCTCGTGCCATCTGTGAACTGGTGGGTGTTGCCCCAGATGCCCTGCCACGAGGGGCCGGTACCTGCGGAGCCATCGATGCTGTGGCACGTGGAGCACTGCTGCTTCTCATACAGCAGGGCGCCGTACTCCACGAGGGAGTTGTCTCCCTGACCGGCGCCTCCGCCAGAGGCCACCCAGTCGTTGAACTCCTGGCGGCCGACGACCTTGATGAGGGCGCCCATGTTGGAGTGAGCCGTGCCGCAGTACTCCGTACAGAGCACCTGGTACGTGCCTTCCTCTTTCGCCTCGAACCAGACGTAGCTGTATCGGTTCGGGATCACGTCGTGCTTGATTCTGAACTCAGGGACGTAGAAGCTGTGCAACACGTCCTGGCTCGTCATCTGAAGCTTGATCGGCGTGTTGACGGGCACGACGATCTCGCCCGTTGTCTGAATCCCGTTGTTGTACTCGAAGGACCAGAACCACTTCTGCCCCTTGACATTGATCTCGTACGCGTTGGCAGGCGGAATGCTCGTACCGACATAGCTCGTGAAGCCCCAGAAGAAGACGGCGACCACGAGAAGCGTCGGGACGATGACCCAGACTAGTTCGAGGAACTTGCTCTCCTTGACATCCACCGCGCGGTCCGCCGTCGTTTTGCGGCGGTACTTCCAGACGAAGTACACCATCGCCGCCGCCACGATGAGCGTCAGAAGCGTGGAGGTGTAGAGGATGAAGTTGAACAGGCCGTCGATCTGATGCGCGGTCGTGGATTCCTGAGGGGGAAGCCAGAGGCCGTTCTCGCCGGTGAAGAACTCCTGCCGGGTTGCGACTGTGTCCTGGATCTGCATGGGTCGTGCGCGCGAGAGGCGCGTTAGGCTGCTGGCGTGGCACCAGCAGGAAAATCGGGGTCGGGTGCGTCAGCGTTCTGTCGCTGCACTTCGCGGCGCCAGAAGAACGCGAGCCCACCAATAAGGGCGAGCATGAGGGCGCCGCCGCCCCACTTCATTACGCCGAGGATGGCGAGAGAGTAGGACCGAGCGTCGGGGTCGAACTGGTAGCACGTGAGCAGAATGCGGTCGACGGTAGAACCGACGGTGCCTTGTCCGGCCTCCACGAGAGCCAGCTTGAAATCGCGCTGGGGAAACATCACGCCGTAGAGGTAGCGTGTCACGGTGCCGTCGGGGCTCAGGAAAACAAGAACCGCGTTGTGCGCGAACTCTTGTGTCTTGGCATCCCACGCAAACTCGAATCCGGCTTCGGACGTGAACTGCTCGATCGCGTCCTCCTCGCCCGTCCAGAAGTGGAAGCCGCTGGCGGCGCCGGGCTTGTCCACGAGGGGTACGTACTTCTCCTTGGCGCCAGAGGCCAGTGCGGGCGTATCGCGAGAGTCGAACGAGAGCGCGAGAGCGGTGTAGTCTTCGCCGGGCTGCAAGTCGGACTCCGCCATCGCGTCCGCGAAGCCATCCAACACGAGGCTGCAGAGCATCGGGCAGTTGTAATACACGAACGACACCACGACCGGCTTGCCCTGGTTCAGCAGGTCGCCGATGCGGACGATCTCGCCGTCGCTGTCCACGAACTGCGTTTCTGGGGAGACCTTGTCCCCGAGCCGTTCGATAACGCCCACGCCGCCTTGCAACCGGTTCGGGAGCGCGCCTTCAGGCTGCTGGCCCTCGATGGGAGCGGGCTGCGTGCTCATGACCTGCGCCTCCGCTCCACCCGTGATGGCGACGGCCATCAACGTCAGGAATAGAATGCGGAGGCGGGTCATGGGTGTCTACTCGTCGGAGTCGGTTCTGGGAAGGGTCAACAAGGCATCTCCATCCACGCCGACTTCTTCGTCGGTCGTCGGCTGCGCGCTCACGCCGGAGGGCGCGTCGGTAGCCGTCTCAGGAACGGGAGCCGTCATCGCACCGCGCGAGGAGGCCGCGCGCACGGCGCGGCGGGGTGCGAGCTCGATGGGCGCAACGTTGAAGCCGGCGCGCGTGGCCGCCAGAGGCGTCGCGCCTGCAACGGCTTCACCGCTGAGCGCTGCCTCGGCCGTACCGCTGGCGTAGCTCCGAGCGACGTCCTCCATCGCGACCCCGATGGGGAGTGTGTAGGTCGAATCAGCCTTCATGCCGTAGTCGCCGAGCTGCGCTTGCGCCTGCGCGTTCAGAAGTTGCCCCTCTGGCGCGAGTTCGACCTGCCCTTCTGCGGTGTCCTCTGTCGCGTCGAGCTTCGGCGCGTAGAAGAACCAGAAAACGCTGCCCGCCAGGAGCGCAACGGTCACGAGGATCGCGAGCGTGATGCCCATGATCTGACCGCTTTCGATCCCCTCCTCCTCCACGCCAGCGGCGTCGAGCTGCTCCTCGGCCTCTGGCGAATCGGTGACTTCCTCCGCGACCTCGGCAGAGGCCGTAGAGAGTAAGCCGGGAAGCGGGCCTCCGGGCTCGTCCTGCTCGGGGCGGACGCCAGAGGCTACAGCTTCGGGGCGCATCCCTTCCTGGGACTCCGGGAGGGGCTCGTCGCGGTGTGGATCGGGGGTCGTGTCGGCCATCGGGTGTGGGGTCAGGCTCTCCAACGGGAGTACCTGCGGCTTGTTTTCACTCCAGAGTGAAAGTTAGGACGAGACGACCGGGTTCCAACCGGTCGCGCCTGACTTTACACGTTCTCGAACCGGAGCGAGTCGTTGAAGTACGGGTCGTTGTACGGCGTCATCGCGTGGCGAGTCGACCGCAGGATCGTTGCCCCCACGAGGACGAGGGCGAAGCCCAGGCCACACAGCACGTCCACCATGTGGAACGCAGCGGGGACGAGGTGCTCACGCAACGTCGCGTCCAGCACGTCGGGGTCCAGAGCCGTCTGCCCTGCTTCGGCGAGGGCCTCTGGCGCCAGAGGCGCGGTCTGGAGGCTCGCAAGAGCGGTCTGCACGCCCTCGACGGCAGGCGCAAGCGTGGAGTACGCCTCGGCACCGTGCTCTGCAGGGATGATGGATGGCATCGCGATCCACCACAGATCGATCCAGTGCATGACGAGGAGCCATACGGCCATCGTCGCCAACAGGGGGAACAGCCGCTTGCTGAAGCGGGGCAGCAGAATGAGGAACGGCAGGACGAAGTTGACCCATACGAGGGCCTTACCGACGGTCCCGTAGCCCTCGAAGGCGCGCTTGTGGAACCACAGCGTCTCCTCCGGGAGGTTGCCATACCAGTACAGCATGTACTGGCTAAACGCGATGTACGTCCAGAAGACGACGAAGGCGAACATGAACTTGCCCATGTCCTGGATGTGCTCCTTCGTCACCTCGTGCTGGAGCATTCCGCTCTTCTTGTAGAGCAACGCCAGGAACGTGATGAGGCAGAGGCTTCCGAGCCAACCGCCCGCGAAGTAGTACACGCCCCACATTGTCGAGAACCAGTGCGGCTCCAGGCTCATCAGCATGTCGTACGCGAAGAACGACACGAGAACGGCGACGATCGGAATGCCGAAGGCGCTCCACCAGCGCAGCTTGATCGTGTTCTCCGCGCTCGGCTCGGTGTCGTTACGGACGGAGTAGCCGTAAAGCTTGGACGCAACCAGGGAAGTGAGCGCAAAGAAGATGACGTAGCGCGCGATCCAGAAGAAGGGCAGACCGCCCGCTTCGAACGGGAAGAAGAAGTAGCCCGCCTTGCCTGCGAGGATCGAGTCGTACGTCGCCGTGCCCGCCTCGTACAGGTCGTGGTGTGACCAGTGGTAGAGGTCGTGGTAGCCGATCAGGACCGGGATACCCAACAGCGCCAGAAGCGGGAAGTTGGCTGCCAGCATCTCCGGGATGCGGCGCAGGGTCACGCTCCAGCGCGCCTTGGTGATGTGCTGGATCATCACGAAGAACAGCGCCCCGATGGAGATCGAGACCGCGAACGTCCAGCCCACGAGGTAGGCGTAGAAGAAGCGCTGCATGTCGCCCAGGCCGAACACGAGGGCGAGGACGAGCGCCACGGCGCCAGCGGCCAGCGGGACGAGCCACAGCAGGCGGTCCCCTACGAACTGGTACCGCCGAGCCGCGCGGTCGCGGTCAGA
The DNA here is from genome assembly GCF_002257665.1 of Rubricoccus marinus. Lineage (NCBI taxonomy): Bacteria > Pseudomonadati > Rhodothermota > Rhodothermia > Rhodothermales > Rubricoccaceae > Rubricoccus > Rubricoccus marinus. Next base: position 2,280,598 of record NZ_MQWB01000001.1, read on the forward strand.
GTCGACGGGGTCGAAGAAAAGGCGGGTGAGGGCGCTCATTCGGGTAGCGTGTAGCGTGTGGCCTCTGGCGAGGCGGACGCGGGAAATCAGTTGGAGCCGACGTACTCCGAGGCGACGCGGTCGCGCTGCTCGGCGGGGATATCTGCGGCGTCGGCGTTCTGCGAGCGCTGGAGCGCGCGGATGTACGCGACGATCGCCCAGCGATCGGCCGGTGGCATCTCGTGGCCGTAGGACGGCATGCTGCGCACGCCGTTGGCGATCACGCCGTACAGGTAGCCGTCTTCGATGTCGCGGAGGTAGTCCGAGTGGTAGGTCGGCGCGGGCGTGTAGCCGTAGCCTTGCCCCGCGTTGCCCACCATGATGATGCCCTGACCATCGCCGGAGCCACCGTGGCAGACGGAGCAGAAGATGTCGTAGCGCTCCTGCCCGCGCTCCACGAGCGCCTCGGTGACCTGCAGCGGGATCTGCGGCACATACGCGCCAGAGGCGGTGCGGCCGTACTCGAACGGCGCGTTGTCCGTCGTGCGGAGCTGGCCTCTGGCGACGGTCCCGGCAACGGGCTGGCGCATGGCGGCCTGATCCTCGAAGAAGGTGTTCTTCTCCTGTGCCTCGAACTTCTCTTGGAAGTCCATGTTGAGGTTCGGGTGGATCGGCGTCTCGTCGCTCTTCATGCCACGGCAGCCGCTGGCGGCGACGGCGACGAGGAGGAGCAGGGGGAGGAATCGGAGGGGCATGTCGTGCGATGTGATTCGTGATCCGAGAGCGCGTGCGCGCTGCGCATCACTCGTCCTGCTTAGATCTCGCCGGTGGTGTGAGACGGGGTGACGGGGTGCGCGCCAGAGGCGGTGGGCTCCAACAGGATGGGCTCACCGGAGGGCGCGCTTTCCACCGCCAGAGGCTGGCCGCTGGCGTCGAGCTCGGTCGCGCCGTCGTGCGTGATGTGCTCCACGGCGAGGGCGCCGGCCTCGAAGAGGGCTGCCGAGGTGCCGCTGGCGCTGAAGTTGGTGTCCGCCTCCGCGATGTGGAGGAAGAACGCGTCGTCCGTCACGCGGTTGAACCGCTCGGAGTGGAACAGCGGGTTGTACGGCTTGGGCAGGCCGTTGAGCGCCAGCATCCCCCCTACCGCGGTGAGCGCGGAGAAGAGGATCGTGAGCTCGAACATGATCGGGATCGAGGACTCCAGCGCGAAGAGAGGCTTGTTGGACACGTTGATCGCGTAGTCCAGGCCCATCCACCACTGCAGCAGCCATCCCAAGAAGGCGCCGATGGAGCCGCCGATGAACACGAGGAAGCCGAGCTTGGAGACGGGCAGGCCCATCGCGGCGTCCATCCCGTGAATCGGGAACGGCGAAAACGTGTCGAGCCGGTTGTACCCCTGCTTGCGCAGCGACTTGACGGCGTCGTAAAGCGCGCCGGGATCAGAGAACTCGGCCAGGAGGCCGACATTCTTGTTCGCCCGGTCGTCGAGGATCTGTCGGATGCGGTCGAGCATGCTAGCGGGCGTCGTCGGGTGATCCCTGGGGGTCCTGGGCGGACTGAGCGTAGGCGTCCTGCTGGTAGCCGCCGGCGCCAGAGGCGTGGGCGATCTCCGCAGGCGTGCCGTGGCCGTCTCCCTGTCCGTGGTAGAAGTGTGGGTCGGCCTGGGGCATCACGCCCTTCACCTCTGCGATGGCTACCGCCGGGAGGAACCGGAGGAACAGCAGGAAGAGGGTGAAGAAGAGGCCGAAGGAGCCGACAAAGAGGAGCACGTCCCAGATCGTCGGGGAGTAGTAGTCCCAGGACGAGGGGAGGTAATCGCGGTGGAGCGAGGTGATCGTGATCACGAAGCGCTCGAACCACATGCCGATGTTGGTCGTGATCGAGATCGCGAACATGATCGGGATGGAGCGCCGGAAGCTCTTCTTCCAGAAAAGCTGCGGGAAGCCCAGGTTGCACGCGAACATCGTCCAATACGCCCACGCGTAGGGACCCGCCATGCGCGTCTCGAAGAACACGTACTGCTCGTATTCGACGCCCGAGTACCACGCGATAAAGAACTCCGTGATGTACGCGAAGCCGACGACGGTACCGGTCACGAGGATGATGATGTTCATCTTCTCCAAGTGATCCAGCGTGATCAGGTTCTCCAGGTTGTAGACCTTTCGCGCGACCACCATCAGCGTCACCACCATCGCGAAGCCCGAGAAGATGGCGCCCGCGACGAAGTACGGCGGGAAGATGGTCGTGTGCCAGCCGGGAACGATCGAGATCGCGAAGTCGAAGGAGACGACCGAGTGAACCGACAGCACGAGCGGCGTTGCGAGACCCGCCAGAAGCAGGTAGGCGCGCTCGTAGTGCCGCCAGTTGCGGTTGGAGCCGGTCCATCCGAGCGAGAAGAAGCCCATGATGCGAGCGCGCAAGAGGCGCCCCTGCTTGGCTGCGCGGTCACGGAGCGTGCCCAGGTCCGGGATCAGGCCCACGTACCAGAACATGAGCGAAACGCCGCCATAGATGGAGACGGCGAACACGTCCCAGAGCAGCGGGCTCTTGAACTGCGGCCACATCGCCATCTGGTTGGGCAGCGGAAGCGTCCAGTAGATGGCCCAGACACGGCCGACGTGGAACGTCGGGAAGATGAGCGCACAGGCCACGGCAAACAGCGTCATCGCCTCGGCCGTTCGGTTGATGCTCGTGCGCCACTTCTGCCTGAACAGGAAGAGAACAGCCGAGATCAGCGTGCCCGCGTGGCCGATACCGACCCAGAACACGAAGTTGACGATGGCCCAGCCCCAGCCCACAGGGTTGTTCAGGCCCCAGACGCCCGGCCCGTTCCACACGAGGTAGGCGAGCGCGAGGCCGAGAATCCCGAGGCCCGTCAGCGCCAGCGAGAAGGCGAGGAACCACCCGAGCGGCGTCTTCTTCTCCGTGTGATAGGAGACGAGGTCGGTGACGTCGTGGAAAGAGAGGTTGCCCTGTACGAGCGGGGCTTCCTCAAGGGTTTTCGCACCGGCGTGACCGTTGCCACCGGGGTCGGCGTAGGCGGTGCGGGAGGTGACAGTAGCCATGTGGGGGCGTGTGGGGGTGCCTCTGGCGCCAGAGGCCTCTGGCGTTAAAAGCGTCTGGCGGGGCTAAGCGTGGGTGCCGTCGGCGGCCTCTTCGTGCGCTTCGCCACCGTGGTGGCCCTCTTCGAGCGCGTCGAACGGCGTCGCGAGGCGCGGGTGCGGGTTGCGGAGGCGCGCGAGGTAGGTCAGGCGCGGCTTGACGGCGAGTTCGGCGAGCAGCGCGTAGTTGCGGCTGTTGCGCTTGGACTGGCTGACGGCGCTGTTCGGGTCCTTGAGGTCGCCGAAGACGATGGCGTCACTCGGGCAGGCCTGCTGGCACGCCGTGAGCACCTCGCCGTCCTCCAGCGGACGGTCCTCGATGTGCGCGTACTGCTGCACGCGGCGGACGCGGTGGATGCAGAAGGAGCACTTCTCCATCACGCCGCGGTAGCGGACGGTGACGTTGGGGTTCTGCTGCATCTGGACCTCCAGCGGGAGCGTCTTGGTCCAGTTGTAGAAGTTGTAGCGGCGGACCTTGTACGGGCAGTTGTTCGCGCAGTAGCGCGTGCCAATGCACCGGTTGTACACCATCGCGTTGGTGCCGTCCGGGGAGTGGACGGTCGCGGCAACGGGGCAGACCTGCTCGCACGGTGCGTTCTCACAGTGCTGGCACATCATGGGCATCATGACCATGCCGGGTGCCTTCTCGTCGCCCACGTAGTAGCGGTCGAGGCGCAACCAGTGCATCTCACGGCCGCGGCCCACTTGGTCCTTCCCGACGACGGGCACGTTGTTCTCACTCGTACACGCCACGACGCACGCGTTGCAGCCGGAGCACGAGTTGAGGTCGACCGTCATGCCCCACTGCTGCTCGGAGTACATGAGCTGCCCCTCCTCGCGCTCCATGATCTGGTTGGAGGCGCCGTTCTCGGTCCCCCACAGCGGCGGGAACTCCTCCCACGGCGTGTCCTCGATGAGGTGCTCGGCGTCGAACGGACGCGGCTGCTCCAGGTAGTCCTCGACCTCCTGCATCCGCACGATCGCGCGGCCCTCCATGGAGCCGTGGTCCTGCGTGGTGACGACCGGGAAGTCGCCGCCAGAGGCCTTCTCCACCGCCGCCTCTGGCGTGACGGCGAAGAACCCGGCGGACCGGAGGCCCTCGACGCGCTGGCCGATGCCGTTCGCCAGAGGCCCCGGCGTGTACACGTCGACGTCCTTGTCGAAGAGACGCGCGATGATGTTGCGGTCCTTGACGACGCGCTCGGTCGCGATCTCGCGTCCGTAGCCGAGGTAGGCCGTAATGCTGTTGTTCGGGTGGCCGGGCTGAATCCAGACCGGCAGCGTCACCTCGGCGCCGTTGGCGCGGATGGTGACCGTATCGGCATCGATGTCCGCCTTCTCGATAAACGCCTCCACCCCGAGTGCGGCGGCTGTCTCAGCGCTCATCACCGCGACGTTGTCCCAGACCACCTTGGTGACCGGGTCCGGCGTCTCCTGCATCCAGCCGTTGTTGGAGAACAGGCCGTCGTAGAGCGTCGGCGAGACGCGCGTGACGAGTTCGTAGCCGCCCTCTGGCGCGGCCCGAAGACCGGAGAGATCCATGGCACCAGCGCTGACGCCGGCGGTCGGGAACTGCGTATCGGGCAGGAAGCCGTCGTGGAGCAGCGTGCGCCAGTTGTTCTCGAACGCCTGCGTGCCCGCTCCCCCACCGACGCGGTCCGCGAAGGCCTCGCGGACGAGGTCGTAGCCGCTCACGTCGCGGCCGGTCAGCAGCGCGCCCAGCACCTCAAGGGTGGAGTGCGCGTCGGCGTAGAGCGGCGCGATCAGCGGCTGCGTGATAGAGAACGTGCCGTCGTACGAGCGGCCGTCGCCCCAGGACTCCAGGTAGTGCGCGGCGGGCACGTGCCACGTGGCGCGCTGCCCGGTCTCGTCGCGGTGCTGCCCGACGTGGACCGAAAGCGGTACGCGAGCGAGCGCGGCTTCAAAGTTCAGCTCGGCCGGAAGCGTGTACACCGGGTTCGTGCCCAGCATGATCACCGCGCCGACGGCGCCAGAGGCCATGTCGGCCACGAGGCGCTGAAGCTGCGGTCCGACCGGAGCCTCTGGCGTGGCGCCGGTGTCGAGGTAGCTCACGCACTGCGCGCCAAAGCGCGCGTTGAGCGAGGCGCAAAGGGCGTGGACCTCGGCGGGCTGCGTGGCGCCGGCGACGAACGCGGCGCGGCCGCCAGAGGCGAGCACGTCCTCCGCGAGGGCTTCGGCGAAAGCCTTGGCCTCTTGCGAGACCGCGATCGTCGGGGCGCCGGTGGAGACACCGAGCGCGGTTGCGACAGCACCGGCGAACAGGCTGACGTCGCTGGCCTTGAAGGCGAGGCGGTGGTCCGCCATGCCGCCGGTCGTCGTGTACGCGCTCTCGGCGACGTACATGCGGCTCATCGCGGGGCGGCCGGCGGCCTCTCGCGTTTCGACGCGGCGGCTGGCGGCGTACTCGCGCGAGTTGTAAACCGAGTTGGGGTCCTCCGCGCCGAGGAAGTCACCGTCGAACGAGACGATGACGTCGGCCTCCGAGAAGCGGTAGAGCGGCCGCAGCGGGCGCCCGAAGGCCTCTTGCGTGCCGAGGGCGCGGACGTCGTCTCCCTGCGGGTGGAGCGTGATCCAGCGTGCCCCTGGGAACGTGGCCTCTACCTGCTGGCGCAGGCGGGCACCCGTCGGGGACGGATCGGGCTCGGCGAGGATCGCCAGAGGCGCAGCGGTGCCCTGAAGGCGGAACTGCGCCATCGCGGCGACAAACGCATCCCAGCCGTTCTCTTCCAGAATGGCGCCCTCGCGCCAGACGTGCTTGGAACGGTCCGGGTCGTACATGTTGAGCACGCTCGCATAGGCGAACGTGTCCGCGGCGCCCTGTGCGATGGGGTGCTCGGGGTTGCCTTCCACCTTGGTCGGGCGGCCTTCGTGGCTCTGCACGAGGAGCGCGTGGCTCACGCCACCAAGCGGCATCGACGTCGCGTAGTAGTTCGCGATGCCGGGAATGATGTTTTCGGGCTTCCGCGCGTAGGGAAGCACCTCCTCCACAGGCCGACGGCACCCCGTCAGGCCGGCGATCGCGACCGAGGCGCCCATCACCTTGAGGAAGGTGCGGCGGTCCGGGCCCGCGTCTCCGCCGGGGCTCTCCACCGCGCCGTCGAGGAACTCGCGCTGACGGAGAGCGGCGTAGCCGGGGGCGTTGTTCAGGTCGCCGGAGCTACGCCACTGGCGGGGCTGGCCGGTGGCGGCCTGCGCGTCGTCGTCGGCCGCGATCTCTGCGGCACCAAGAACGTCGAGTTCGATCATGCGAGGAGTCTCAAGAGTGCAAAGGTCGAAGGAGGCGCGAGCGGCGGGCGCGAGGCGAGGCCTCTGGCGCGGTACCGCGGGGTCGCCTCGCTCCTAACCGATCAATAGTGGCAAGCGGAGCAGTTTTCTGGCGGGGCGATCCCTTCGGCTTTGATCCGCTCCTTGTTGGAAGCGACGTACGCCTCCCACGCGTCGTCGTCTGCCTTGATCGTTTCCAGGTACGCGAGGTTGGTGACCTCTTCGGGCGGCACGAGGTACTCCTCAGGTGCGCGGTGGCACTCCAAGCACCAGCCCATGCTGAGCGGCTCCGCCTGGTAGACGACCTCCATCTGGTCGACGCGGCCGTGGCAGCTCGCGCATCCGACGCCGACGTTGACGTGCGCCGCGTGCGAGAAGTGCGCGTAGTCCGCGAGGTGGTGCACCTGCACCCACTCGATAGGCTCGCCGGTGGCCCAGCTTTCACGGACAGGCAAGAGCTTGATGCTCTGCGTCTGAATCTGCGAGTGGCAGTTCATGCACGTCTGCGTGCTCGGGATGTTCGCGTGCGGGCTCTGCTCCACGTGGTTGTGGCAGTAGCGGCAGTCCATCCCGAGTTGGCCTGCGTGGAACGCGTGGCTGTACGGAACGGGTTGCTCGGGCTGGTAGCCGACTTCGTAGAACTCTGGGGAGAGGTAGTACGTCGCCAGCGCGACCAGCACCAGGCCGCCTCCAAGGGCGCCCATAATGGAGAGCGCGGGGAGTGCGTTGGCTTTGCGGGGGAAAAGCTGCATGCCTCGGTTAAGACCCGGGGAGTGAGGGGCAGGAGGGCCGGACCGAAGGTAGATCGGGGCCCTCTGGGGCAAGGCGAAGATAGACCGAACTGACCAACACAGGCGAGGCGATGTGTGCGGTTTGGCCCCGCCTGGAAGGTTTCAATGTGAGTTGAAACTGGGGGAAACCTGGGTCTGACCGTGGTTTCCTCCTCCCAACCACGCGCCTGGGCCTCCCGTTCGGGGTTCGCCAGAGGCCTCTGGCGGGCGTGCTGGCGAGCGGCGCGACGGGTCCTGCCGCACCGATTCCAGGGAACGCCCGTAGCTGGCAGCGACACGCCGGGAAGAACCGGGACATGTGGTAACGTGTGTCACCCGCCGCTTTCGCTCCTCTACGCTACTGATATGCGCACACCGCTACTCCTCGCCTTCCTCTTTCTCCTCGGGGCGCTCCCAGCTTCGGCGCAGATCCAGGGTATCGGCTACCGGCTGACGCCGTCGGCCAACTACGTCCTCTTCGACGACGACGCGGCTCTCTCTGACGGCCTGCTCTATGGCGGCGGCGTTGGCTTCTCCTTCGGGGAGTTTATCGAGTTGGGCGGCAGCGTTCAGTTCGGGTCGTTCGAGACGGACTTCGAAGGGCTCTCCGGCTTCGACGCGCCAGCGGTCACGTTCGCGGGACTGGCCCCTCGCGATGTAGACGTGCAGCGGTACGGCGGCGCGCTCAAGCTCAACCTGCTCAGCACGGCCGTGGTGCCGTACCTCACCGCGGGGACCGGCATCGTGCGGCTTAACCCGGAGGGCCTCAATGCCACGCGGAGCATCTACCTCATCGGCGGAGCGGGTGTGCAGTTCACCGCCTTTGACCGCTTCGCGCTGTCCATCGCGGCCGAGGACTTCGCGTACCGGTATAACCCCGGCGCCACGTTTTTTACGCCAGAGGACCTGACCGCCTCTGGCGTCAGCCTGGGCGATTTCGAGCAGACAACGGTTCACAACCTGGGGGTGCGGGCGGCGCTCAACCTGTACCTCGGCGGACGCCGGCCGGGGGAGCTGACGGACCTGGATCGGGAGTTCCAGCGGCAGTTCTCCGGCGGGCTCTCCGGCCTCAGCCTCGTCGTGGAGCCGTTCGCGGCGCACGCGCAGTTCGACGACGCGCTCTCCTTGCGCGACCAGACCTTTATCGGCGCCGAGGCGGGCTTCGACTTCGGCCCGCTCGTGGGCGTCCGCGGCTTCTACGCCAGAGGCACGGGCGACACGAACCCGACGGACATCGAGAACGTCCAGATGATCGGCGGCAACCTTCGCTTGCGCCTGAGCGAAGGGCGCGGCTTGGTCCCGTTCCTGTCCGTCGGCGGCGGCTACCTCGACGTGCTGGACGGCTACACGACCGATGAGAGCGCCGAGGTGGAAAACGTCAACGCGCAGGACAGCCCGTTTGCGTCGGCCGGGCTGGGTATCGGCTTTCTCGTCTCCCCGCGCCTCCGTGCGATCGGCGAGGTGCGCGGGTTGCTGATGAGCACGCAGGACGAAGCCGACCTCAGCCAGCCCGAAGATGTCTACTTCAGCCCGATGTACCGCGTGGGACTGGCCGTCGGCCTGGGTGGCAAAGCCGGACGCCGGACCGAAGTCGTGCGCCAGTCGGAGCTAGATGACGAGCGCGCGATGATGATGACGGAGCGGATGCAGCTAGAAGCCGCGCGCGACTCGCTCCGCGCCGAGATCCTCTCTCTCGAGGCCCGTCGCAACGTGGAAGTGGCCGCTAGCGCCGCTGAGCGCGAAGCACTCCGCCAGCAGATCGCTGACGCGCGGGCCTCTGGCGACGCGTCCCGGATCGCACAGCTGGAGCGGAAGATGGCAGAGATGCAACGCGACACGACGGTCGTGGAGCGCCAGACCATCAACGGCGAGACCTCGGTCGTGGACTTTGTCGTCGAGGAAGAGGACGTCATCATCGAGCGCGAGGTCGAAGCCGAGCACATGGTCACGATCCCTCTCCCGCGAGAAGGCGAGCTCTACGTGCGCTACGGCCCTCCTGGCGGCGTCACGATCGAGTCCAGCGAGGCGCTCGCGCCGAGCGAGGCCGACCTCCGGGCAGCGGTCCGGGAAGCCCTCGCCGAAGTGCTGGCCTCGCGCGACCCTCTGGCGCCGGTCCTGACCGAGACCGAGCTGGCCGAGATCGAGAACCGCCTGGTCACTCGCGTTGCCGCTCGCACGGCGCAGCGGATGACGCCAGAGGCCTCTGGCGCCGTCACCATGGCCGACCTGGAAGAGATGGAGCAGCGCCTCCAGGCCCGTTTCCTCGACGCGCTCCGCCAGGCGCTTGACGAGCGGGACAACTGATGCGCGCCCTTCTCCTCGCCGGACTCCTCACCGCCTCGCCTCTGGCGTCGGCGCAGGCCGTCCGGTCTCCGGCCGCGCCGGATTCAACGAGCGCGCCAGAGGCCCGCGGCGCCGCCTCACCCGACACGCTCGTCGCGCCAGAGGCCATGCCGCAGCGGTCGGCGCGGTTCGCGTTCCCCACCGAGGGCGGCGTGTTCTACTACCGCGCGGGCTCCGGGACCGGCGTCCGCCGCCGGAGCGCGTCGGGCGCCCCTGCAGAAGTGCAGCCGGATTCAGCCCCTGCAGCGTTCCCCCCTTCTCCTCTGGCGACCGCTCCCGGTACCCCATCTCCGGCGACCGCGCCAGAGACCTCGCGCGTGACCGGTCAGACCGCGACGTTGGACCGGACCGTCGCCTCTGGCGTCACGCAGCGCGATCTGGACCGGCTGGAAAACCGCCTGCTGGACGCGCTCGACCGGCGCCTCTCGGCGCTTGCACGCGACCGTGAGGTCGTGCAGCGCCCTGGAAGCGTGGCGGCGCCCACCGACGCGCCACCGCGCGGCGAGGCGACGGTTCTCGTGCCCGTTCCGGTTCCGGCCCCGCAGCGGCCCATCGAGTCACTGCCAGAGCGCCCCCGCGACCGCACGCCAGAGGCCACTCCCCCGCTTCAGGCGCCCATCGCGACGGTGGAAGAGATCGAGCGCGACATTTTGGACACGGGGCTGTTCCGCACCACGTTCGTCAACTTCGAGTTCGCGAAGGCGGCGCTTCTCCCCTTCTCCGAGCAGACGCTGGACGCGCTTACGACGGTCCTCTTGCGCTACCCCGCGCTCCGCATCGAGATCGGCGGCCACACGGACAACGTCGGCTCTGACGAGACGAACGACGCGCTCTCGCAGCGCCGCGCCGAGTCCGTCGCCGCGTACCTCGCCGCTCAGGGCGTCGCGCACCAGAGGCTGACCGCAGTCGGCTACGGCGAGAACCGGCCTGTGGCCTCCAACGAAAACGAGACCGGCCGCGCGCTCAACCGCCGCGTCGAGTTCCGCGTGCTTAACCCCGAGGACGCCCAGCGCATCCGCTAAGCCTCTGGCGCCAGAGGCCAAACGGCCTCGGCGCCGACGCTTAGACCGCCTCACGAAACCCCACTGGTGTCATCGCGAGGAACACAGTGACGCGGCGATCTCGTCACCAAACGCTCGGCGTGTCAAGGTTGCTTCGCTTGCGCTTGCAATGACAGCCAGTTTTGTTAGAACGTCTCAGCGCACTAGCCGCTGGAAGCGCCCGACGAGCAAAACCGCCGCCGCGGCCAGCCCCGCCGTGAGGCCCCACCACAGGCCTCTGGCGCCCCAGTCCAGACCAAAGGCGAGCCCGGCACCGACGCCCAGCCCGACGCCCCAGTAGGCAACGGCGCCGATGATGGCTGGGACCGTCGTGTCCTTTAGGCCGCGCAGCGCGCCAGCGGCCGTGGCCTGGATACCGTCCACGAGTTGGAAAACCGCCGCGATGCCCAGCAGTGCCGTCGCGAGGGCGGCTAGTTCTGCCTCTGGCGCCGCGCCTGCGTAGAGGAACACGACCCAGTCCGGGCGGAGCCACAGGAATGTGGCCGCGCACGCCATAAACGCGCCCCCCAGCGCGATGGCGACGAATCCCGCTCGCCTCGCGCCCGCGTCATTCCCCGCGCCGGCGAGTTGCCCCACGCGCACGGTGGCCGCCATGCCGATGCCGAGAGGCACCATGAACGTAAAGGAGGCCGCGTTGAGCGCGATCTGGTGCGCCGCCAGAGGCGTCTCCCCCAGCCAGCCGACGAGCAGCGTCGCGGCCGAGAACAGGCCGGCTTCGAGCCCGAACGTGACGCCGATGGGCGCGCCGAGCTTGACGAGCGTGCCGAGCATCACGGGATCGGGGGAGCGCAGGCCGGTAAGGACGCCAAAGCGCCGGAGCGCCGGGCTTACACGGATGCCGATCGCGAGGCTGGCGGCCATCGCGGTAAACACCAGCGCCGAGCTCCACCCCGTGCCTTCCAGGCCCAGGGCTGGAAGCCCCCACTTCCCGTACATGAGCGCGTTGTTAGCGACCACGTTGACCGCCACGCCGACAATCGTCGCCAGGAGCACCGGCCGAGCCCGGCCTGTTCCCTCGTAGAAGCCGCGGAACGCTGAGAACATGAGGTTGGGCACGATGCCCCACCGGATCGCGCGGAGGTACGCCGCGGCAAGCGCCGCCGTATCCGGGTCCTGCCCCAGCGCCAGAAGCCCCTCCTCAGACCAGCCGAGCGCGACGAACAGCGGCACGCCCAGGATCACGGAAAGCCAGAGCCCTTGGCGCGTGGCGCGCGCCGCGAGGTCATCGTCGCCCGCGCCCACGGCCTGCGCGACGGTCGGGTTGACGGCCAGGATCACGCCGACGCAGATCAGCGAGAGCGTGAAAAACGCCGTCGATCCCAAGACGGCCGCCGCCAGCGCGCTTGTCCCCAACCGCCCCACCATCACCACGTCCACAAACGACATCGACATCTGCGCCAGTTGCGCGCCGACGAGCGGCGCCGCCAAACGGAGCGTGGCCGCGACCTCGCGACGAACAGGAACGGACAGCATGGGCCTCTGGCGGGGGCGCTGAAGCTACCCTCGCGGCCGAGCCCTCCGGCCCTCTTCGCGCCTTTATCGGCGTTTCCAACGCCCCGCTCCAAACGCGAGGCCTCTGGCGCCAGAGGCCCCACGGGTCCCACGCGCGATTCCGCCTCCAGCGCCCGCAGCCGTATACTTCGCCCGATGCGCGTCGCCCTCTCTCCCACTCCCGCCACCGAGGTCGCTCCCGTTGACGTGTCCGTCGTCATCGTGACGTACAACGTGCGGGAGTTCTTGGAACAGGCGCTCGAATCCGTGCAGCGCGCCAGCGGAGGCCTCTCCGTCGAGACGTGGGTGGTGGACAACGATTCGGCGGACGGCTCCGTCGAGATGGTCCGCTCGCGGTTTCCCGACGTGCACGTGATCGCGAACGAGGAGAACGTCGGCTTCGCGACCGCCAACAACCAGGCGCTTCGGCGCGCCAGAGGCCGCTACGCGCTCGTCCTCAACCCGGACACGCTCCTTCAGGAGGACACGCTGCGCGAGTTGGTCGGCTTTATGGACGCGCACCCGGACACGGGCGCCGCCGGCTGCCGCATCCTCAACCCGGACGGGACGTTCGCGCCCGAAAGTCGCCGCGCCTTCCCGACGCCCGCCGTCGCGTTTTTCCGCCTGACCGGCCTGAGCCGCCTGTTCCCCAACAGCCCGACCTTCGGCCGCTACAACCTGACTTACCTCCCGCAAGACGAAGTCTGCGAGGTCGACGCGCTCAGCGGCTCGTGCATGATGGTCCGCCGAGACGCCATCCTGGACCGCGAGGGCGCCGCGCCAGAGGCCTCTGGCGACGGAGCGCCAGCCGACGCCGCGGCACACGCGGCGGGTCTCTTCGACGAGGCCTTCTTCATGTACGGCGAGGACCTGGACTGGTGCTACCGCATCCAGCAGGCGGGCTGGAAGATCCGGTACACGCCCGCCACGCAGATCGTCCACTACAAGGGCGAGAGCACCAAAAAGGGAGACCTCCGTTACGTGCGCCTGTTCTATGGCGCGATGCTCCGCTTTGTCGAGAAGCACCTCACGGGAGGCGGGCAGAGCGCACTGGGGCGGGCGGGCTCCTGGCTTCTGGCGCTCGGCCTCCGGCTCGGGATTCTGGGGCGCGCCGCCGTGGCCGCGCTGTCTCGGCTCGGTAGCGCCCTCGCGCCGCCCGCGGCAGACGCCGGACTGGGCTGGATCGCCCTCGCGATTGCGGCCCTGTTGTGGTCGCTCCCCCGCGGCTTCGCGTTCGACGCCGACTTCTACGCCGTCGTCCTTCCGCTGTACGCTCTCGCGCTCGTGCTCGGCGTCGGTGGGGCGGGCGGCTACGGACGGCGCAAGCGGCGCATCCGCCCCGTCCTGATCGGCGCCGGCGTCGGCTTTCTCGCCGTCGCGACGGTCTCGTTTCTCGTCCCCCTCGTGGCGTTCTCACGCGCGACGGTCCTGACGGGCTTCGCGCTTGGAATGGTCTTCCTCATCGCGAAACGGCTGCTTTCCCGGCGCGGCGTGACCGGCCCGCGGCGCGCGCTCGTCGTCGGCTCCAGCGCCGAGGCCGACCGCCTCCGCCGCCTCGCCCAGGGTCGCCTCCACCTCGACATCGTCGGCTACGTGGGCGACCGCGACGACGCCTCTGGCGCCAGAGGCCCGGAGCCCGGCGAAAGCGTTCCACACGCCGGACCCGCGCGCCAGCTCCGCGACCTGGTGCGTCTCTACGATGCCAGCGAGGTCGTCTTTGCCGCCGACGCGCTCACCAACACGGCGATCCTCTCCGGGATGCGCGCGCTCGGTGATCTCCCCGTCGAGCTCAAGATCCTCGCGCAGCACCGCGACCGGATCATCGGCAAGGCGAGCGTGGAGGATCTCTCAGCGCCGCTCGTAAGCGCCGAGCGCGCTGTGGCGCCGCTCCGCTCGCCTCTGGCGCGCCGCGCCTTCGAGGTGCCCGTCGCGCTCGTCGGCATCGCGGTGCACCCGCTGCTCAAGCCTCTGGCGCGCCGCGCGCCCGCGTCGAGCCTGCGCCGCCGCCTCGCCCACTTTACCGCCCGGATGCCCAGCGTCCTCTCCGGCCGCCGTGCCCTCGTCGGGTACGATCCCGCGGGCACACATCCGCCAGAGGCCTGGGGCCTCCGCCCCGGCGTCGTCTCCATCTTGGACACGCTGGACACTCCACCCACCACGATCGTCGAAGCTCATCGCGCCTACTGGGGCTACGCCCGCAACCAGTCGCTGGCGCTGGACCTCGACGTTCTTCTGAAAGCGCTCGCGCGCACGTCGTAATTCCGGTGCGTGCTACCCCCGCGCCCTTCTCTTATGCACTTGCTCGAGTTCGAGAAACCCCTGGTCGACCTGGAGACGAAGCTCCGTGAGCTTCGCACGTTCGAGGCCGAAGACGGCACCGTCGATCTCACCGAACAGATCCACGCGCTGGAACGGCGCGTCGAAACCCTCAAGGCGTCCATCTATCAAAACCTGACCCGGTGGCAGCGGGTGCAGCTCGCGCGCCACCCGGACCGCCCGTACACGCTGGACTACATCGGCGCGCTTACCGAGGGGTTCGTCGAGCTCCACGGCGATCGCCTCTTTGGTGAGGACCGCGCGATGGTAGGCGGCTTCGGCACGTTTATGGGCCGTCGCTGGGGCTCCCGGGACCAGACGGTGTGCATCGTGGGCCAGCAGAAAGGCCGCGATACCAAGCAGCGCAAAGACCGCCGCTTCGGGATGCCCAACCCTGAGGGCTACCGCAAAGCGAAGCGCTTGATGGAGATGGCCGCCAAGTTCGGCAAGCCCATCATCACGCTTTTGGACACGCCCGGCGCGTTTCCGGGCCTCGAAGCCGAGGAGCGCGGACAGGCCGAGGCCATCGCGCGAAACCTCCTCGTGATGGCGCGCCTGCCCGTCCCGGTCGTCGTCGTCGTAATCGGCGAGGGCGCCTCTGGCGGTGCGCTCGGCATCGGCGTGGGCGATAAGATCCTGATGCTGGAGAACGCGTGGTATTCGGTGATCTCGCCGGAGTCTTGCTCGTCGATCCTCTGGCGCTCGTGGGACTACAAGGAGGACGCCGCGCGCGCGCTCAAGCTCACCGCGCCGGACCTCATCGAGCACAGCGTGATCGACGAGATCATCCCCGAACCGCTCGGCGGCGCGCACCGCGACCCCAAAAAGACGTTCGACGCTGTCGGCAAGGCGATCGCTGTGGCGCTGGACACACTGGGAGCCCTCCCCACGGACAAACTCCTGGCGGACCGCCTCGCGAAGTTCGACGCGATGGGCTCGTGGACCGAGGGCGAGCCGGCTTAGGGCCTGGTACTGAGTCCCCCAAACGCACGGGATCGGTCTCTGGCGCCAGAGGCCGACCGCGCAGTGTCGCCTGCTCCCCTCGAATCAGAGGTCGCCAAACGCGCCAGAGGCCTCTGGCGGCATGAAGCAGGCACCCTCCCCACACTCCCATGACCCACATCTACCGCCACCGCGTCCGCTACCGCGAGTGCGACCCGATGGGCGTGGTCTACCACACGCACGCGCTGGACTGGTTTGAAGCCGCTCGGACCGAAGCGCTGCGCGAGCGCGGGCTGGCCTACAAGGCGCTGGAGGACAGCGGCATCATCATGCCCGTGGTAGAGGCCACGTTGCGGTACCACGCAAGCGTCTTTTATGACGAAGTGATCGAGGTCGAGGCCACGTTTGCAGAACGTCCCCGCGTCAAGATCCCGATCGACTACGCCGTCCGGCGCGAGGGCGAGAGCAAGGTCTTGATCTCAGGCCGCGTCACGCTGTGCTTTGTCGACGTCGCGCGCCACAGGCCCGTTTCCGCTCCAGAGCGCGTGCTCGCCGCGTTCTCGGTCTGACGCCTCTGGTGGACGCCTCGCTTGGGTTTCGGCGCCAGCGGCCGATACTCGCCTCTGGCGCCCTCTCCGCACGGCCCGCGGCAGAAGGCACGTAGTTTCTCTCTCCACCGGCCGCTCGCCTCATGCGCCCGCTTTGCCTTTCCATTCTCGCGCTTCTCAGCTTTGGGCTCGCCTCTGGCGCTCTCGCGCAGAACCGCGCGGCGAATGAGCAACGGCTGCGCGAGATCCGTGGGCAGATCGCGAGCGTGGAGCGGGAAGTAAGCCAGGCCCGCTCGGTCGAAACCGACGCGCTGCGGGCCGTGGAACGGCTGGGGACCGAGATCGCGCTTCGCGAGGAGCTCGTGACGGGATACCAGAACGAGGTCGCCAAGACCCGTCGCGAGACCGAGGCGCTCCAGCGCTCGATCCAGCGCCTGGACAGCGAAATCGAGTCCGCGCAAGAGGCCTACCGCACGCGGGCCCTCCACGCCTACAAGCACGGCCGCCGGAGCCCTCTGGCGCTCATCCTGGCCTCGGGCTCTATCAACCAGATGCTGGCGCGTGCCCGCTACCTCCAGCAGTTCGCCGGGCGCCGGCGCCACCAAGTGGAGCGGATCGGCGAGAAAACCTCCCAACTGCGAGAGCGCGAACGCGCCGTCGTCACCTCTCTGGAGTCCACCAAGCGGCTTCTGGCGGCCAGCCAGGGAGAGCAGCGCGAGCTGGACCTCAAAAAGCGCGACCACCAGGCACTGATCGTTGATGCGCGCCAGAGGCGCGGCGAGTTGGAGCGCCAGCTCCGCCAACGGCGTGCCGACGCGGGAGCGCTCACTCAACTCGTCGCTGATCTCCGGGCGGAGGAGCAGCGCAAAGAGCAGGAGCGGCTTCGCGCCGAAGCGGCAGCCCGCGAGGCCGCGCGGCGTGAGGCCGAGCGCGTTGCAGAAGCCCGGCGCGCAGCCGAAGCTCAGCGCCGTGCCGACGAGCTTTCACGGCGGGCCATGCTTGAGGACGAGCGGCGGACGGCCCCGGAGCCTCGTAACAACACCCGTCCTGCCCCGCCGGTGGCGACACCCGCCCCAGCGCCAGAGGCTCCCGTCGCCTCTGCACCGACTGCGGCTCCAGAAAGCCGAATGGAGCGCCTGACGGGCTCGTTCTCGCGCAACCGAGGAAGCCTTCCCTGGCCTGCCGACGGCACCATTACCGGCGCGTTTGGCAACCGCAAGGACCCCGTCTCCGGCACCACCATCAATTCCGTCGGCGTCGACATCTCGACGCAGCCGGGTGCGGCCGCGCGAGCCGTCTTCGAGGGAACGGTTGAGCGCGTCGGTACCATGGCGACGTTCGGGACTTTTGTCATGGTCTCCCACGGTGACTACACGACGGTCTACGGCAACCTCTCCCAGGTGGTCGTCAGCGGAGGGCAGCAGGTCCGGGCCGGGCAAGCACTTGGCCGCGCAGGCACGGGCGAGGACCGCCGCGGCGCGTCCCTGTTCTTCGCCGTTTTCCAGGGCAGCGGAACGCCGCTCAACCCCACGGGCTGGCTCCGCGGACGCTAGCGCCAGAGGCCTCTGGCGCCGGCTGGGCCGTTGTCACGAGCACAGCGACTCGATCGTGACCGACACGCCAGAGGCGAGAGTCCCGCCTTGTTCGTAGCGGAAAGCTCCAGACGCCAGACTACCGCAACGAGTCCGGCATCAGCCGTGTCGTAAGCGAGTCCCTCTCCAGACGAGGGAGCCCGCTAAAGGCCTGCGCGATCACGTCACGGAGGCTGTCGAACGGCGCGTTGGGCCGGTTGAGTTGGGCAACGGTGCGTTCGAGGCGAACGCGGGCGCTGTCCAACGTTGCAGCGGCGCGAACGGCGGACTGCGTGGAGTCTGCGCGCAGCATGTCCGCGCGAGAGGCTAGAAAGGCGAGGCGCGCGCTCGTCGCCGCACGTAGGCGCCCAGCATCGGGCTCGATCAGGATGCGGTCACGCGCGATGGAACCATCAAGGGTTTCGAGCCTCTGGCGCAGTTCGGTCGCACGCGTCGCAAAGGCCTCGCGCGTGGCAAAGCCGGACGCGTCCAGCGAATCGAGCTGGGACTGGAGCCGAGCACGGCTGCTTCTGAGCGCGTCGAGGCGAGGCCGGGCGTTGGCCTGACCGGTCGAGTCCAGCGTGGACACCGCCGTTTCAAGGTCTGCGAGCGCGTCGTCGGTGGAGATAAAGCGCGCGGCGGCCTCGGTCCGAAGCATCTCCACCTCGGCGTTCGAGACGGCCGGCCTCTGGCGCTCTGGCGTACCGTCAGTCCCGCACCCCGCCAGGGGTACGATCAGCGCCAGAGGCAGCCCGAGGAACAGAAACGCGGCGGCCCTGAAGGATCGGGCCGCCGCGGAATACGTCGTGGTCATGCGGCTATGCAGCGGTTCTCTCGCGAACCTTGTTGACCACCCAGAGCACCAAAACGGCGCCGATCGTGGCCACCACGATGCTCTCGATAAGGCCTTCGCCGTCTCCGAACCCGAGAAGGGAGTTGATCAAGAACCCTCCCACGAGAGCGCCGACGATGCCGAGGCCGATGTTCATGAGGAGGCCCATGTCAGCCTTCATGATCTTCTCGGCGAGGAATCCAGCGATAGCGCCAATGACAATCCAAAAAATCCAGCCCATAGTAAAGAGGTGTTGGGTGAGGTGGCCTTCCAACGGAAGGTGTCGCTACAACGGAGCCTCTGGCGAAAGGTTCGGTTAGCGCCCCGTCAGCTCGTCTGCGAGCGCGGGGAGGCCGTACACGTTGCGGAGCGATTCGAGGATGACGCGGGCATCCACCATCACGTTGCGGCCGCGCTCAGGTGCGTAGAGGTAGTCCCGAACGAGACCTTCGATGGTGCGGTCGAAGTTGAGGCCGACAAGGTTCAGATCGCGGTCCAAGACCGGCGAACCGGAGTTGCCTCCGATGGTGTCGGACGTGGAGGTAAAGTTGACCGGCGTGGAAAGGTTCAAGCGTGACTCCGCGTCCAGCCACTGCTGCGGCAAGCGCCAGTCACAGTCGCCTTCGCTCGTGCTGCCCTCGCCCGCGACGCAGTAAGAGTAGTGATGGTCGAACAAGCCGTAGAGCGTCGTCATCGCCGGCGCCTGTGTGCCGTTGTATGGGTAGCCGGTCACGACGCCGTCCGTGAACCGGAGCGAGAACGTGGCATCGGGCGGGACCACGTTGCCGAACGCCTCGTAGCGGGCGCGGCCCAGCTTGGCGGCCAGATCACGCTCCTGGTCCGAAAGCGCGCTGAACTGCTCGCCAAAGGCCTGGATACGCGGCATCACCTCCTGCACGAGCAGGACCGCAGGGTCGTCCGCGGTCGCCTCTGGCGAGCTGCCCGCCAGAGGCGAGTTCGCGAGGAGGAACGCGGCGCCTTCGGCCGCGCCGCCTTGCAGCACCTTCGGCATCGGGGCACCCGTCGTCTCGTAGTACTGCTGGAGCGCCTGGAGTTCGGCGGTGAGGTATGCCTCCTCCGTCGGGCCTGCGGCGATCGCCGACGGGTCGCCGCCCATCGCGGCGGCGCGGGCGCGTTGGAGCAGCGCGGAGCCGTAGCGCGCGTTGAAGAGGTAGGCGAAGGCCTTGAAGTCCGGCCCGAGCGCGCTCTTCTGTGCCTGCACCTCGGCCATCTGCGCGACGAGCGCGCGGGCCTCTGGCGTCGCGGCGACAAAGGCCTCCTCCGCCTTCGCGCGGCGCGCGATGATGTACGGATCACGCAGACCGCGGAGACGGCCGCCGGTCGACTTCTGCGAGTTCAGGAGACCGAACAGCTGGCTTCGAATCGGGTCGGGGTTGTCGGGGCCCGTCGCGAGGTACGCCTGAAGAGCGGCCGCGCGGGAGTCGATAAAGGCGAGCGTCGCGGGGAGGTTCACGTCACGGGTGTACTCCAACTGCGCGACGGTGTAGCCGCGGTTGGTGCGGCCGGGGTTTCCGATCACGAACACGAGGTCGTCCTTGTCGACGCCTTCGGGCGAGAGCGGGAAGTAGTGCTCGGTCGCCAGAGGCTGGCCGTCGTCGCCGTAGATGCGGAAAAAGGCGAAGTCCAGCGCGTACCGGGGGTAGGTGAAGTTGTCGAAGTCGCCGCCGAAGTACCCCAGCCGGGCCTCTGGCGCGAAAGCGAGGCGCACGTCGCGGTAGCGGCGGAACACGTAGGCCGAGGTCCGACCGCCGTCGTAGAGGTCCACCATCTGGACCACGTACGGCGCGTCATCGGCGTCGGCGTCTTCTACGCCCCGCGCGGCCAGCAGGCGCGCCTGGATGGCCTCTGGCGTGGCGCCAGAGGCGAGCTCCGCCGTCGCGTCCACGATCTCGACGAGCTGGTCCATGTACATCCCCTCGACGGGCCGCTCCTCGGCGCGGGAGCGCGAGGAAAAGCCGGCGTCCAAGAGCCCCTCGTCATCGGCGCTCACGCTTACCACGCTGCTCTGCGCGCAGTGGTGGTTGGTGGCGACGAGTCCCATCGGGGATACGAACGAGGCCGAGCAGCCGGGCATGCGCAGCGAGGCGAGGCGCGCGCGCTCGA
Organism: Rubricoccus marinus; assembly: GCF_002257665.1. Taxonomy (NCBI): domain Bacteria; kingdom Pseudomonadati; phylum Rhodothermota; class Rhodothermia; order Rhodothermales; family Rubricoccaceae; genus Rubricoccus; species Rubricoccus marinus. The sequence continues at coordinate 2,300,961 of NZ_MQWB01000001.1, forward strand.
ACCACGCGTCGTCGGGCTCGAAGTCGTAGGTCTCGGCGAGGTACTCGGTCGGCGGGTCCTCGAACAGCCACATCTTGCCGCCGTCGAGCGGGAAGGCGCGGACCGTGTCGGGGTCGAACGTGCCGGGTTGCGCGAGCGCAGGCGCGGCGAGGAGAACGAGGGCGAGAGAAAGGAGTCGGCGCATCAGGTGTAGAGAAGGGAATCGTCGGAATCTAGCGTCGCCATCTGAGGCCTCTGGCGGCGCACAGGTTCCGCGAGGGCCATCGCCGAGCGCGCCTCGGGCGCCAGAGGCCGGAACTTCTCGCGCGTCTCCCGTCCAACGCTTCCCGCTTCCCGCTTCCCGCTTCCCGCTTCCCGCTTCCCGCTTCCCGCTCCATGCTGCCGATCCCCTCCCCCGTTGCCGACGCCCTGGACTGGCTCCTCCCCCACGCCCTCGCGGAAGACATCGGCGCAGGCGATGTCACCACCGAGGCCACCATCCCCGAGGGCACGCCTGCCGTCGCCCGGTTCCTCGCGAAGGAGGACGGCGTGATCGCTGGCCTCGCCGTGGCCGAGCGCGTCTTCGAGATGGTCGATCCCGAGTTGGAGGTCTCGTGGACCGCCGCCGACGGGGACCGCGTCGCCAGAGGCGATCAGCCCGGGACCGTGCGCGGCAAGGCGCGCTCCATCCTCGTCGCGGAGCGGCTCGCGCTCAACCTCGTGCAGCGCATGAGCGGCGTCGCCACCGCGGCGCATCGGATGCAAGAGGCCGCGCGGCCCGCGACGGTCTTGGATACGCGCAAAACCGTCCCCGGTCTGCGCCAACTCGACAAGTGGGCCGTCGCGCTGGGAGGCGCTGCCAACCACCGTGTCGGGCTGTGGGACATGGTGCTTATCAAAGACAACCACATCGCGGCCTCTGGCGGCGTCCGTGCCGCCATCGAAGCCGCCGATGCGCACCTGCGCGCCAGAGGCCTGGACGTGCCCGTGGAGTGCGAGACGCGCACGATGGAGGAGCTCGACCAAGCCCTCGCGGCCCACGCCGCTGGCTTCCGCCTAGACCGCGTGCTCCTGGACAACATGGCCGTCCGGACGCCCGACGGACTCGACGTGTCCATGCTCCAGGCAGCCGTAGACCGCGTTGGCGGGCGGGTCCAAACCGAGGCCTCTGGCAACGTCACGCTCGACACCGTAGCTGCCATCGCCGCGACGGGCGTCGACTTCATCTCCAGCGGCGCGCTCACGCACTCCGTCCTCGCGCTCGACGTGTCCCTGAAGGTGGTCCTGGGAGAATGATTTCGCCTCTGGCGCCGTAGACTGTAGCCGCTCATCCCCGCTACAGATGTCTCGCACGCTTCTCCTCGCCCTCCTCCTCGGGCTCTCCGCTTCCGCGAACGCGCAGTTCGCCTCCGATGCCGTCCCTTCGCGTGTAGGCGTGGAGCCCGCCCTCGTGATGGCGCAAGAGGCCAAAAGCGGCGGTCAGGCAGACCTCGTCGCCACGTGGGAGGGCACCCCGCAGTGGTTGGAAGGCGTGAGCTTTACCGGCTCAGCGTTTGGCGGTGGCGCTTTCTACGGGCGGAACTGGTTTTCCGGCTCCTCTATCGAGGCCTCTGGCGACGTGCCCGTCGAGATCGTGTTTTCGACGAGTGAGACCACGCTCGGGCGCGTGTGGCGCCGCGATGGCAACTATTCCGATGCCGGGGTCGGCACCTTCCGCGGGGCGGCTTACGACGTCTCCGACCCGGCGAACCCGCGGCGCCTCAACGTCACGTTTGTCGAGGACGGGCGACTCTGTGGCGGCGCCAACGGCATCTGGAACCCTCAGGTAGACCAGACGGGATGCCGCGAGTACCTCTACATCATGGCAAGCGACTACGACGGGCGCGGCAACACCTACGCCAACCAGAGCCCGTACAGCGTGGACTTCGACCTTCTCTACGCCGTCGCCGCGCGTGTCCCTGCAGGCCGCACCCTGTACGAGACGGAGCCCGCCTCGCTTACCCTGACCTTCCCAACTCTGCGTTTTCCGTCTGCCCGCGTGGTGAACAACGGGCAGGTGGAGGTCTCCGCGTCCTACTTTCCGCCAGCGGCCCTCGCCTCTGGCGCCACGCTCGCGTTCACCTACGCGCCTGATGGCGGCTCGCCGCAAGACGTAGGCACCACCTACCCCGCCGAGGGCACGCCGTTCGAGGCGATCGGGAGCGTTGACGGGTTGGACCCGGCGCGTACCTACTCCTTCCAGGCCGTCGTCCGCGACGCCAGCGGCGGCACGCTGTACCAGAGCGACGTGGTCCGGGTCAAGCCCGTGATTTCTCTCAACACCACCCTCGTGGGACGCTGGGACGAGCGGGGCAGCTACGCCGACATCTGGGGCTACACCGCGCCCGACGGCACGGAGTACGCGCTTATCGCGCTCCAGAACTTCGGCCTCAGCGTGGTCGACATCAGCGGAAGCACGCCTACTGAAGTCGGCTTCGTGCCGACGGCCTCTGGCGCGAACGATTCCAAAGACGTCAAGGTGATCGGCGCGTACGCCTACCTCGTCAACGAGAGTGGCCCGGTCCAGATCATCAGCCTCGCAGACCCGACCAACCCCGTCCAAGTCGGCCTGCTGGACGTGCAGGAAGGCGTGAGCGGCAGCGGCTCGCACAACGTGAGCGTGGATGGCGGGCGGCTCTACGTCACCGGCGGCCGCACGAGCGGCAACGCGGGCGTCCGCATCTACTCCACCGATACGCCAGAGGCCCCGACGCTGATCGGTGAGTATCGCCCCAGCCACTTCGCCACGCCCTATTACCACGACTTCTACGTGGACGGCACCACGGGCTACGGCCCCAACATCTACGGTGGCGGCGTGGACATCCTCGACCTCTCGAACCCCGCTGCCCCGCAACGGATTGGCACGTTCGGGTACCCCAACAGCGGCGCCCACAACGTCTGCGGAACGACGGATGGCCGCTACGTCTTCGTCGGCGACGAGATCGGCAGCGCGGGCAACTGGACGCGCGTGTTCGACGTCTCCGACCCGCTCAACGCCGAGTTCGTGACCGAGATCATCGTGGACCCCGCAGCGGTGGTGCACAACTGCTACGTCACCGGCGACCTCCTCCACCTCGGCCACTACACCGAGGGCTACCGCGTGTTCGACATCTCGGACCCCACGGCGCCCATTGAAGTGGCGCTGTACGACACGTACCAGGGCGAGGGCTATGGCTACAGCGGCGTGTGGAGCATCTATCCGTACTTCGCCTCCGGCCGCGTCGTCGTCTCCGACCGCCAGAGCGGCTTGTTCGTCATCGAGCTCGACGTCAACGCGACCGACGCGGAGCCTCCGGTTCAGGCCAACCCGTTTGAGATCGCCGTCAGTCCCAACCCGGCCTCTGGCGTGATGCAGATCCGTGCGGCGCTGGAAACGCCCGGCACCGCCCGCCTCTCGGTCCACGATGCCCTCGGGCGCGAGGTCGCTCTCCTCCACGACGGCGAGGCGTCGGGCGCCCTCACGGCATCCTTGGATGCCGCGTCGCTCGCGCCAGGCCTCTACGTGGTCCGCCTGGTCGCGGGCACGCGGACCGTAACCCGCACGATCACCATCGTCCGGTAATGCGGCAGGCTCTCGCCAGAGGCCAGCGCAGGCCTCTGGCGAGCGTGTCGCCCTCCCCTATCGCCAGAGGCGATCAGAGGATCAACATCGCGTCGCCAAAGGAGAACAGGCGGTACTCCTCTTTGACGGCTTCGTCGTAGGCCGCGCGCAAGAGGTCGTGGCCCATAAAGGCCGCTTTCATCATCAGGAGCGTGGAGCGGGGACGCTGGAAGTTGCACAGCAGCCGCTCGGTGATGAGGAAGTCGTAGGGCTCCAGGATGAACTTGTCGGTCCACCCCTCGACCGCTTTGAGCGTGCGCTCGGCCGAGAGCGAGGATTCCATCGCGCGGATCACCGTGAGGCCACAGGCCGTCACGGTGCGGTCGTTGGACGTGAGTGCCGCGTTGACGATCTCGGTGGCCTCTGGCGTGACGACGATCTTCTCGGCGTCCATCCGGTGCTTGGAGAGGTCCTCCACGTCCACGGGGCGGAACGAGCCCAGCCCCTTGTGCAGCGTCACCGAGGTCACCGCCGTGCCTTTGGCTTCGAGCGCGGAGATGAGTTCCGGCGTGAAGTGCAGGCCGGCCGTGGGTGCCGCAACGGCCCCGCGGTTGCGCGCGAAGATGGTCTGGTAGCGCACCTTGTCCGCCGCCTCGGCCGGCCGGCGGAGGTACGGCGGGATCGGCGTCTCCCCGATGCGGTCGATGTGGGCGTGGAGGGCCTCTGGCGAGCCGTCGAAGATGAAGCGGAGGGTGCGGCCCCGGCTCGTCGTGTTGTCCAGCACCTCGGCTTCCAGGCCGTCCTGAAAGACAAGCTTGTTGCCGACGCGGACCTTGCGGGCGGGGTCGACGATCGTGTCCCAGAGGCGCTGCTCGGGGTTGAGCTCGCGCAAGAGGAAAACCTCGACCTTGGCCTCCGTTTTGTCCTTGTAGCCGCGCAAGCGTGCCGGAAACACCTGGGTGTCGTTGGCCACGAGCACGTCCCCGGTCCCGAAGTAATCCGGGAGGTCCACCATCGTTTTGTGCTCGATCGTGCGCTCTGCACGATCGACGACCATCAAGCGGGTCGAGTCCCGAGGCTCGGCCGGATACGCGGCGACGAGTTCTCGGGGGAAGTCAAAGTCGAAATCCGTTAGCCGAGTGGGGGCAGTATGACGAAGCAGGTTCGACGCAGGGGCGAGACGCATGCGGGAATGGAGGCCTACAGGGCCAGGTCAGCGCATGAGGGCGGCGCGGTGGGTCGCCGCTCCCGAGGACCGAAAAGATAAGCCTTTACCGCCTGTGCGCGCAGCAGAACTCCGCCCTGCTCAGCGAGCGGGCACCACCGTTCCCTCCACCTCTCCAAAGCCAATGCGCGTTCCGTCTCGCTCGGCCACGCCCGTCAGGACCACCCGGTCGCCGTCGGCCAGGAACTTCCGGCTCTCGCCAGAGGGCATCGCCAGAGGCTTGCTCCCCCGCCACGTCAGTTCGAGGAAAGAGCCGTAGCTGTCCTCGGTCTCGCCCGAGATCGTACCGCTCGCCATGAGGTCACCCGGGCGCGCGTTGCAGCCGTTGACGGTGTGGTGCGCGAGCTGCTGCTCCGGGCTCCAGTAGAGGTACTTCGCGTTGGAGCGCGAGACGACCTCTGGCGCCGTGCCGTCGTTGCGCATCGCTTCGGTTTCCAGGTGGACTTCCAGCGCGATGTCCAGCGAACGGTTTCCGCTCTGCTGCAGGTACGCCAGAGGCTCCGGGTTGCCCTCGCTTTCGTCCTGCGCCTCGCCCGCTACGCGGAACGGGTCTAATGCTGCGGAGGGCACTACCCAGGGGCTGATGCTCGTCGCGAAGTTCTTGCCCAGGAACGGCCCCAGCGGCACGTACTCCCACTTCTGGATGTCGCGCGCGCTCCAGTCGTTGACGAGCACGAAGCCGAAGATCTGGTCCCGCGCGTCGTCGATGGAGATCGCGTCGCCCAGGTCGTTGCCAGGCCCAACGAAGAAGCCGAGTTCGAGTTCGATGTCCAGCAGCTTGGAGGGGCCGAACACCGGGGGTGCGTCCTCGGGCTTCTGCTGTCCCTTGGGCCGCACGATGTCGGTCCCGCTCACGACGACGCTAGACGCGCGGCCGTGGTAGCCCACCGGGAGGTGCAGCCAGTTGGGCATGAGCGCGTTCTCTGGACCGCGAAACATCGTCCCCACGTTTGTCGCGTGCTGGCGCGAGGAATAGAAGTCCGTGTAGTCCCCGATCGTCGCCGGGAGGTGCATCGCGACCTCCGCCAGAGGCGTGAACGCGGCCTCGCGGTGGGTTTCCGAGCCGCGGAGGTCGTCCGGGCCGTCGGCGCTCAACAAGTCCTGCAAGCGGCCGCGGACGGCGTCCCACGACGGCTTGCCGAGCGCCATGAATGCGTTGAGCGTGCCGTGGAAGACCGGCGCGCGCCCGGCCTCTGGCGCGGCGATCAACCCGTGCGTCTCGAGGTACGCGAGATCCAGCACGTGCTCGCCAATGCGGACGCCCACGCGGTGGCTCGGATCATCTTGGGTTGAGAAGACTCCGTACGGGAGGTTGTCGAGGCCGAAAGCGGTGTCAGCGGGGAGGTCGAGAAAGGCGGTCATGCGCGGGGTGCAGTCGTCGGGGGTCAGGGCTCGGGCAGGCATACCGCCGCACGCCGGGATCGGTTCGGGCGCCAGAGGCCTCTGGCGTGGCGAGAGATCGCGCGGCCTACTCGGCGGGGGCCATCCAGCCGAGAGCGCGGAGGTCCTCGATGGGCTCGTCGAACGAGCACGAGCCGTAGGAAAGAGCCCGCCGCTGGCGTGCTTCGTGGACGCCAGCGGCCTCGACGGCGAAGCCGCGCCAGGCGAACGCGTCGCCCAATTGGAAGTGGGAGCCGTCCCCGTCGTCCAGGACTTCCGCGATCGCGTCACGGTCGAAGCCTCTGGCAAGGGCGAGCGTGGCGGCGCCGAAGAGGTTCATAAAGCCGTGCATCTCGGCTCCCACCGCCTCGTCGTAGTTGCGGAACGGATGGTGGAGGCCGGCGGTGGCTTTAAACGGGGCGTCCGCTTTCGCGCAAGCGGCCACGGCGTCCGCCAGGCGCTCGACGCCGGGGACGAGATCTGGCGTCACGCCGCCACAGCGGAGCTTGAGCGCGAACCGCTTCTCGCGCGCTCGCGCGTTGGCCTCCGCGATGCCGTGTGCGGCCTCTTCGATGACCTCTGGCGCGTAGCCGTCTCCGGTCATGGGAAACTCGACCGCGATGCCGTCGCCGTCCGCCAGAGGCAGGTCCGAGAGGACCGCCGCGAGCGCGCCGGCGGCCTCTGGCGCGGCGCGGAGTTCGAACCGGTCGCAGCGGACCCGTCCGGGGTGGCGGGCCTCAAACGCGCGCGCGGCCTCAAGCGTGGCGCGAGCGGTGCCGTCCAGCCCGCCAGAGGCGTCCGTGAGGCCGAGCACGCTGAAGCCGACCGGCGGCGCCTGGGCGAACAGGTCCGCGTAGGCGTCCAGCGCACTCAGCCGCGCCGCAGGGACGATAAACCGACCGAGCATCCAGGCCTCCGGACTCTGCCGGTACCGGACGTGGTTGCGGATGGCGGGATCGAGATCAAGCGCGGCGGGAGGGAAGAGCCCGGCGTAGTCGATGATCTCGGTGAGAAACGCGCGGAATGCGGGCAACATGGGGAGGTTCAGGCCGGTTTCGGGACCCTCTGGGCTGTGCGGGCGTGGAAGGTACGAGTAGCTTCCAGCGCTTCCCCGGCCGCTTCCGATCCATACATCGGCGCCGTCACCCGCGCCTTTCTTACACCCCACGACATGAGATTCCGCCTCCCCCTCCTCCCTGCTCTGCTCGCCCTCGCGCTCGTCGTCGGTGGCGCGGACGGGTGCTCCAGCGACCCGAACGTCGAGGGTGCCAAGCTCAAGATCCGCACCGAGGACTTCGACGGCGCGCTCGCGAACCTCAACACGGCCCTGGAAGAGGACCCGGACAACGTTGAGGCCCTTCGCCTCAAGTCCCAGGTCCTGACGCTTCAGATGGAGAAGGCCCCCGTCGCTGAGCGTGCCGCGTTCATTCCTGAGCTCCAGGCCACGATCACCCGCGCAGCTCGCCTCGCGCCAGAGGACGCTGACGTTGCTGCCATGCGCGGGTTCGCGTGGGCGCAGATGCTCAACACGGGCAACCAGTCGCTCCAGAACGAGCGTACGCCAGCGGCCGAGTCCATCCCGTTCTTCGAGGGTGCGATCGCCGTCAACCCCGACTCCGTCGGTGGGCACTTCGGCCTCGGTCTCGCTCAACTTCTTTCGAGCAACTCGGCGGCTGCGGCCACCGCGTTTGAGAACACGTTGGAGATGGACCCCGGCTACACCAACGCCTCCATCTACCTCTCCAAGGCGTACCTCCAGATGGACCGCGGCGCTGACGCCGTGACCGTTCTCGAGAAGGCCCGCACGATGGTAGCCGACGAGGACCGCGACCGCCTCCAGCAGGAGTACCTGAACACCCTCGCTTCCAGCGGCCAGTCTGACCGCGCGATTGCGGAGTTCGAGACGCAGGTCGACAACTTCCCGAACGACCCGCTGATCCGTTACAACTACGGCACGCTCCTCCTCGGAGTCGACCGGTTCGCGGACGCCATCGAGCAGTTCGAGGCCGCATCGATGATGGAGGACGACAACGCCGACGCGTTCTACAACCTCGGCGTGGCTCGCCTCCGCGAGGCCGGACGGATCGAGACGGAAGCCGGCGCGCTGGACCTCAGCGAGCAGGACACCTACGACTCGATGATCGCCCAGCGTGACGAGCTGATCGAGGGCTCCCTCTCGGCGCTCACCACCGCGCGCGACCTCGCCGACGGCGCCACGCGCCCGACGGTTTGCCGCACGCTCGTGACGATCTACAACTCGCTCGGCCGCGCCGACGATGCGACAAGCGCCCAGGCCTGCGCTGACGGTGGCATGTAAGGCCGCCGGTCTTGTGGGGCCTCTGGCGCCACAAGTCTGACTCTCTCTAGCGGGGGGCGTGGTTCGCTGCGCCCCCCGTTTTGTTGGCCTCTGGCGGGACGAGTCTCGCCAAGCCCCCATCTCCCCGGTCTCTCGCGCGACGCCAGAGGCCACCCTTTGACCCCATTGCCTGCCGGCGCTTGCCGCGGACCGGATCCGCGCGCGCTAGAGGCTCCCATCATGGCTCACATCCCCGACGCCCGCTTCGGCACCCTCGCCGTCCACGCTGGCCAAACCCCCGACCCCTCCACCGGCGCCATCATGACGCCGATCTACCAAACGAGCACGTACGTCCAGGAAGCGCCCGACGTGCATCAGGGCTACGACTACGCCCGCGTGGGCAACCCGACGCGGACCGCTCTCGAAGGCAACCTCGCCGCGCTCGAAGGCGCCGAGCACGGCATCTGCTTCGCCTCTGGCGTGGCCGCCATCGATGCGATCCTGAAATGCCTCAAGCCAGGCGATCACATCGTCTCGACGGACGACCTCTATGGGGGCACGTACCGACTCATGACGCAGGTGTACGAGCCGTGGGGATTGGACTTCACCTTCGCCAACCTCAGCGACCCGGCCGACGTGGACGCCGTGTTCACGGACAAGACCAAGCTGCTCTGGATCGAGACGCCGACGAACCCGCTGCTGCGCGTGTTCGACATCGCGGCGCTGGCCGAGCGCGCCCGCGCCAGAGGCGTGACCGTCGTGGTGGACAACACGTTTGCGAGCCCGTACCTCCAGCAGCCTTTGGCGCTGGGCGCGGACCTCGTGCTGCACTCAACGACGAAGTACCTCGGCGGCCACTCCGATGTGGTCGGTGGTGCGGTCCTGACGAGCGACGATGACTGGGCAGAGCGGCTCCGCTTTCTCATCAAGTCCGCCGGTGCGGTCCCCGGGCCGATGGATTGCTTCCTGCTCCTCCGCGCGACCAAGACGCTGCATCTCCGCCTGGAGCGCCACTGCGACAACGCCGAGGCTGTCGCGAGCTTTCTCAAAGACCACCCGAAGGTGGGCCACGTCCGCTACCCCGGTTTCGAGGACCACCCCGGCCACGAGGTCGCGGCAAAGCAGATGCGGCGCTTCGGCGGCATGGTCTCGTTCACGCTCGCCGACGACACCATCGACACGGCCGTCAGCTTTATGCAGGCGACGCGTGTGTTCGCGCTCGCCGAGAGCCTTGGTGGCGTGGAAAGCCTCGTCTCGCACCCCGCGAGCATGACGCACGGCTCCATCCCGGCGGACGTGCGCCGTAAAGCCGGTTTGCCAGACTCCCTGATCCGCCTCAGCGTGGGCGTGGAGGACGTCGAGGACATCCTCGCCGACCTCTCCCAGGCACTCGACTCCATTACCATTGCCGCCTCGCCAGAGGCCGAGGTGGAGGCTGCCTGAGCCCTTAGTGCGGACGCCCCGGGCCTCTGGCGCCAGAGGCCTTAGGCCTGGTAGCGTTCGAGCGTAAAGTTCTCCCCGAGGTACCGGCGGCGGACTTCCTCGTTCGCGGCTAACTCCTCCGCCGTCCCCTCTATAAAGATCTCGCCGTCGTAGAGGAGGTACGCGCGGTCCGTGATGGCGAGCGTCTCGTGGACGTTGTGGTCCGTGATGAGCACGCCGATGCCTTTGTCGCGCAAGCCGCTTACGATGCGCATAATATCCTCGACGGCAATGGGGTCGACGCCCGCGAAGGGCTCATCGAGGAGCAGAAACTTGGGCTCGGTCGCGAGCGCGCGCGCGATCTCGGTCCGTCGCCGCTCACCGCCACTCAGTTGGTAGCCCTTGCTCCGCCGGACGGTCTCCAACCCGAACTCGCCGATCAGCCGCTCCACGCGCTCGTTCTTCTCCGCCTTCGCCAGAGGCTGAAAATCGAGGACCGCGCGCAGGTTGTCCTCTACGCTGAGCTGCGCGAAGATGCTGGCCTCTTGCGCGAGATAACCGATGCCGAGGCGCGCGCGCTTGTACATCGGCATGCGCGTGAGGCGCGTCTCCTTCTCGCCCTCGCGGCCCAGGAACACGTCGCCCGCGTCCGGCCGCACCATCCCAACGGTCATGTAGAACGTCGTCGTTTTGCCCGCGCCGTTGGGGCCGAGCAAGCCCACGCACGCGCCCTGCTGCACGCGCAGCGAGACGCCGTCCACGACGGTGCGGCGGCGGTAGCGCTTGACGAGGCCTTCGGAGCGGAGGACGAGGGGTGCTTCCATGCGCGCAACCTACTCCGCGTCCTCGGCGCTGGTCTCCACCTCCGCGCTCGCCTCTGGCGCCAGAGGCGCCGGCTCGGTCTCGCCAGAGTCCTCGGCGGGCGGTGCGTCGGCCGGGAGCGTCTCTGGCGGCGCGTTCCAGTCCGGGTGCGAGAGGAGCCAGGCGGCTTCCCAACCCGTGAGAAGCGCTTCGCGCGTGGGCTGCTCCTCTGGCGTGAACGTGAAGCCGGGGAGTTGGACCGCTGGCACGAGCGCGCCGGGGTACAGCGTGCCCTCGATGCCCGCCGTGACGCGCTTGCCGTCCAGCCGGCGGATCTCGCCTCCGGCGTCGAAGCGGAAGACGAGGCTGTCCGAGCCCAGGCGGATCGCACTGTCCAGCAGGCCGTCCGACGTGGCTTGATACACCATTGCCTCGGCGGCAGTGGAGACGTGCAGGCGGCGCAACTGATCGTCCAGCACGATGCCGAGCATCCGCCCGCCCGCGAGCTGCTGCACGCGCCCGAGCGTGGAATCCAGCTTGCCCGCGAACGCCCGGGTGCGGGCGAACACCGAATCGCGCAGGGCGCCGGAGACGATCCAGAGCGAGTCCGCGGTGAGCTGCGATCCCCGCAGCCACACCGTCGGCCGCTCGTCGCCAGAGGCCCCTGCCGCCTCTGGCGCAGGCCCCGCATAGCCGCCGATAAGGTCTAGCCGGTCGCGCGGTGGCGTGGCGTCGAGCGTGTCAACTGGGGCTGTGCGGACGAACACCGCTGAGTCGGCCGCGGCGCCGAGGCCCTCGCGCCAGAGTCGCGCGCCGCCTCTGGCGACGAGCCGCTCGGTTCGCGTCTCCCCCTCCGTCTCGCGGGCAGCGCGCACGCCAGAGGCCCGCACGAGCGTGGTGTCCACGCGGCCCTCGGCGTCCTGCTCCAGGCTCGCGAGGAGCACGAGGCCGTCTCCCGCCGTCATTTCGGCGGTCTCCGCCTGCCCGTCGTAGATCAACGCGGAGCCGAAGAGCACGAACCGGCGGAGGCTGTCCTCTGGCGCCTCCCCGCCGAGCCTGTCCAGGACCACCTGCCCGAAGGCGCGCGCGCGCTCGGTCCGGCGGAAGTAGACGAGGGAATCCGCATCCAGCCGGTCTCGCTCGCGCACCAGCCGGACCGTCCCCACCACGTCGGCGCGCTGGGCGCGGGCGGCGTACGTGCCTCTGGCGGCGGTGAGCACGCCAGAGGAGTCCGTGATCGCCAGAGGCCCCGTCAGCGTTGCGAAGCGTCGCTCGGTCTCGTACGTGCCGCTCGGGGAGGTGATCTCGGCGCCGTCCTGGAGGATGCGGCCGCCGCCGGAGAAGGCGGCGCGCTTGTCGCGCGAGTTGTAGGTCACCTCTGGCGCGAAAAGCACGCCCCCATCGGCTCCGATTCGGACATCCCCTTTGGCGACAGCAAGCTTGGTCTGCGCGTCGTACTCCACGTCCCGGGCCGTGAGGGTATCATCTCCCGCGACGATGCGCACCCGCCCTGACAGTAAAACGCGGCGCCTGTCGTAGAGGGTAGCGCGATCTGCTCGGATCGTGGTCGTATCGCTTCGGAGTTCGACGCTTCCCGTCAAGCGCTCCACGCGGCCGGTCGTGCTGTCGCTCTCGGACACGCTCTGATCTGCAGAAAGGACTTCGATCGTCCGCGTCTGCGCCTCTGGCGCAAGCGCACTCACAAGCAGCGCGAGTAGCACCGCCAGGCCTCTGGCGCCAGAGGCCCATCGGTTTCGCCAGAGGCCCCCAGTCTCCATGGTCCAGTGCATCATTACTCCTGTACGTCGATCTCGCCGCGCATCTGCGAGAACGAGTAGCGCGATAGGTCCGCGTTCGCCGTCAGACCCACGCCGCGTATTCGCTCGCCGGGGCCGGTAAACGAGAACGCCCCGGGCGCGCGGAAGCGCGAGCCATCCCAGGTCACGCGGGCGGACCGCAGCGAGCGGCCACCGCCCGCGTCGACGAACACGTCGCCCTCGGCGGTGTAGCGGCCGCCGTCCAGCCGACCGGAGATCGTCCGCGCCCGGATCTTCGCGTTCGCAGCGCCTCGCACGTCTACGCGCGCCTCGCCAGAGGCGGAGAAGTCGCCGCCGCTGGTGTAACGAAGCCGGTTGGCTTCGATGGCCGTTGCGCCGTCGCCGAACGTCTCGGCCTTGACGCCGCCGTCCGCCACGAGCCGCTTCTGGCGCTCGTAGTACCACGCCTGCCGCGCCGAGATCGTGGCGCTGGGTTCTCCGCTCTCGTCGAAAAGCTGGACAGTGATGCGGGCCTGCACAGAGTCCGGCGTTTGGGGCGGCGGCCCGAGGTAGACGTAGGCGGTGTCCGGGCGGTCGAACCGCGCCATGTACGGCGCGCCGAGCGCGAGCGACTGGCGCCCGTCTTCCGACACGCGGAGCTCGGCGTTCCAGCTTTCCCCGTCGGGCAAGTCCTCCACCGTCATGCCCTCTGGGAGCCCGGCGCTTGAGCGCGCGCAGCCGCTGGCGGCGAGCGCCAGAAGCGCGAGGAGGAACGGGAAGCGGTGCGGCATGCGGCAAGCTAGCGCGAGGCGTCTGGCGGTACGTTTCGCCCCGGCGGATTACCAAAGTCCCTGCACACGAGGCGCCTCTGGCGTGGCAGGCCGCTTGCGCCAGAGGCGGATCTGCGAGGGCGCGTTGGGGTCTCAACGCCCCTAGGCTTTGGTTTCGCGCCCTGTCTCACGCCCGCACCCGCCTGCACAGCTGAAGGCCCTATCCTCGCCAGAGGCTGGTACGATATTCGACCTGGGGCGTGCGTCAGCCGATACCCTCTCGGCGACCCCGTTTACCCATTACCCGGGCCCCCTCGGCCTCTGCGCCCACAGCGCCATGAGCTTCACCATTCAGAAGACCTCCCCCAGTGCCGCCGTCATCCGCGTCGGCAAAGCCTTGGACTTCCGCAACGCGGCTGAGTTCAAGGCCTCCTGCCAGGAGCACGCTCGCCAGGGCGTCCGCTTCTTCGTGCTCGACTTTTCCGGCACCGGCATCCTCGACTCCACCGGTCTCGGCGTCATCTTCTCGCTCTACCGCCAGCTGACGCCCGCAGGCGGGCAGGTGGTCTTCGCGAGCGTGAGCCGGCCCGTTCAGGTCGTCGTGCAGCTGACGCGCACCTACAAGGTGTTCCGCCAGTTCCCGACCGTCGACGCGGCGATCCAGTCGCAGCACGCGGCTCAGGCTCCCCGTCCCACAGGAACGGCGTAGCGTTTTTCCGGGAGGCTCCGCTCTCCTGGGAAACGCGCGTTGCGGCCATGAGCACGCACCGCTTCACCGACCTTACGACCGTCATCGACGACCTCCACGCGCTGTTTGATGCGTGGAGCGATGGCGGGATGCTCCGCCCTCCCCTGAACAAGGACGGAGAAATCGTGCTCCGCCTCGCGGTGCACGAGTGGGTCGCGAACTTGGTGCAGCACGCCTCTTTCCACGTAGGCGTGCCCGAAATCTGCGTCTCGATCGAGATCCGACCCGAGGTCGTCGAGGTCTGCATCGAGGACACCTCCCAGGGGTTCGACCTCCTGGGCCAGCTCGAGGAGCAGCACGAGCTCCTCAACGCGCCCGCTCCCTCCGAGCGTGGGCGCGGCCTGCTGATGCTCATCACGTGCACCGAGACCCTGGACTACCGCCCCGCCACGGAGGGCCGCCAGAGGCTCTCGTTCGAGCTCTACAACCCCGACGAGGCCATCTTCGCCGGCCTCTTCCATTCCGACGCCGCCTCTGGCGCGCCTTCGCTGCCTGCGTCCCTGCAGAGCCGCGGAGACGGCGCCGCGAGCGGTGACGAACTCTCGTCCTTCCCTCAGCCCTTTCAGCCCCACACACGATGACGGCCCGCCCCGCTGTTCTGGTCGTCGAGGACAACGCCACCCTGAGGCGTCTCCTGGAATACCGCCTCGGCAAACGCTTCGAGGTCCGCTCCGCCATGCACGGCGAGCACGCGCTCCAACTGATCGAGGAGGAGCCGCCGGACCTGATCGTGAGCGACATCATGATGCCGCACATGGACGGGTTCGCGCTTCTGGCGGCGCTCCGCTCCGACGAGCGGTTCCAGGCCATCCCGTTCATCTTCCTCACGGCGAAGAACGACGACCTCAGCCGCCAGAAGGGACTCCGCAAAGGCGTCGACGACTACCTCACGAAGCCGTTCGACATCGACCACCTCATCGGGCGCGTGGACCAGATCGTGCAGCGGAGCCAGCTGTACCAGACCAAGCTCACGTCCAAGATCGGGCGGGACTTCTCGGACAAGCTGCTGCCCCGCCACATGCCCGTGGAGGCCGGCTACCGGACGGTGTTCTTCTCCCAGCCGAAGGAGGACGGCGGAGGTGACCTGTTCGATTGGACGCCCTCTGGCGACGGCACGTACCTCATCACGGTGGGTGACATCATGGGCAAGGGGTTGCAGGCGAAGTTCTACGCCTTCAGCTTCCTCTCCTACATCCGGAGCACCATCCACGCGATGCTCCGCAACACCGTCTCGCCGGCCGCGCTGATGAAGCGCGTCAACGAGATGCTGATCAATGACCAGGTGCTGGAGGAGACCTTCGCGTCCCTCCTCTTGATGCGCTGGGAGCCCGCGAACAACCGCGTGGTGTACACCAACGCGGGCCACTGCCGCCCCATCCTTGTCGGCCCGCAGGGCGCCGGCATGGTGGAGCACTCCGACCTCATCCTCGGGCTGGACCCGATGACGGAGTACACGGACTACTCCCTGGAGATTCCGCCGGACCACGCGCTCCTGTGCTACACCGACGGCCTGAACGAGCAGGTGGCCCGCAGCGGCAAGATGTTCGGAGAGCCCGGCGTGGCGGAGGCCGCCCGGATCGCCCGCACCGCCGAGCAGCCGGTCAAGGAGTTGCTCTCGTGGATGCTCCAGCGGAGCGCCAAGCCCGGCTTCGAAGACGACGTGCTCGTGTTCTGGCTTCAGCGCCACGCCACCGCCTCGGCCGCCCGTGCCGCCTAGCCTCTGGCGGGGCTGAATCAGCCGGTAGCGAGACGCGTGCGGCCTCTGGCGCCAGAGGCCGGATGGGAGGCATAACCACGCGAGAGGGACCCCACGGCGCGGAAGGGGCGTGCTACGGCTTCGCTCCTCCCTTCTGCGATGCCCCTCCAGACCGCCGACACCCTTTTCCAAGGGTCCGTCCCCATCGACACCGTGATCACGCGCGCGGACCTCGCGCCAGAGGCGGACACCGCGGCGGTAAGCGTCGCCGAGGCGACGGGTGAGGCCGTGAGCCAGTTGCAGGACATGGTGGACGGGTTCTTTGCGCTGCTGCCGCTTATCGGCATCGCGCTCGTCGTGTTCGTGCTGTTCTGGTTTGTCGCGCGGGGGCTCCGCAGCGTGGTCCATCGCGTCACGCCGGGGCCGGTGGATTCCAACATCGGCATCGTCCTGGGCCGGCTGACATACGCGGGGATGATCCTTCTCGGCGTGTTCGTCGCGCTGACGATTGTGATCCCCTCGCTGGAGTTCTCGGCCATCTTCGCGGCCTTTGGGCTGGGCGGCGTCGCGCTGGGCTTCGCGTTCCAGGACATCTTCCAGAACCTCCTCGCGGGGATTCTCATCCTCTTGCGCGAGCCGTTCCGCGAAGGCGACGAGATCACCTCTGGCGAGTACACCGGGACCGTGGAGAGCATCGAGACGCGGGCGACGTTTATCCGCACGTACGACGGCACGCGCGTCATCATCCCCAACAGCCAGATCTATACAGACCCCGTACGGGTGATCACCGCTTACCACATGGTGCGGAGCCAGTACGACGTCGGCATCGGCTACGGAGACGACATCGACGAGGCGAAGCGGATCGCGCTGGAGGCGCTCAAGAGCATCGACGGCATTATGGATGACCCGGCGCCGGACGTGATCACGTGGGACCTCGCGGGCTCCTCGGTCAACCTCCGCGTGCGCTGGTGGAGCGATCCCACGCGCGCAAACGTGGTCAAACTCCGCGACGCCGTGCTCCGCAAGGTCAGCCAGGCGCTCCTTTCGGAAGGCATCGACCTCCCCTTCCCCACGCAGCAGATCCTCTGGCACGATCAGACCGAAGCCACCGACGGCGACCGCACGCGGCAGCGCGAGGGCTGGCCGGTGCCCAAGAGCGGGAAGGCTCCCAAGCCGCGCACCATCGCCGGGCAACTCGCCTCTGGCGGCACCGTCTCTAGCGACAACGCCTCCGGCGACGACACCCCGGACGGCGGGGCCGGCCACGCGGCCTCAGAAAGCAGCCCCATCATCAAGCCAGGAGGCGAGACCCCGACGGCATGAGGCACGTCGCGTTCCTGACGATGGACTCGCTGGAAGCCTTTGTCGCCTACGATCACCTCGCCGTAGCGCCGCTCCGCGCCAGAGGCTGGGACGTGACCGACGTGCCGTGGCGCGCCGATGTGGACTGGAGCCGATTCGAGGCCGTCGTGATCCGCACGCCGTGGGACTACCAGGACGCCCCGGAAGACTTTCTCGCGGTGCTGGAAGCCATTGAGGCCTCTGGCGCGCGGCTCGCCAACGATCTGCGGGCCGTGCGGTGGAACCTGACCAAGACCTACCTCCGCGAGATGGAGGCAGCCGGCGTCACCATCGTGCCGACGACCTGGGGCGAGCGGCTCACGCCAGAGGCGTTGGATGGCCTCTTTCGGCAGCATGGAAGCGAGATCGTGATCAAGCCTATCGTGGGCGCGAACGCGGACAACGCGTTCCGCCTCACGCCAGAGGCCGACGCCTCGGGCGCGCTCCGCACGTTCGCGGCAAAGCGGTTCATGGCCCAGCCGTTCGTCCGGAGCGTGGTGGAGCGCGGCGAGTTCTCGCTGTTCTTTTTCCACGGCGCGTACAGCCACGCCATTCTGAAAACGCCCGCGCCCCGCGATTTCCGCGTCCAAGAAGAGCACGGTGGGACGATCCGCGCGATCCAGCCTGAGCCCTCGCTGTTGGAAGCCGCAGACCGCGCACTCGCCGCAGCGCCAGAGGAATTGCTCTACGCCCGCCCGGACTTCGTGCGGATGCCGGACGGCACGTGGGCGCTCATGGAGTTGGAGATCATCGAGCCCTCGCTCTACTTCCCCTACGACGCCGCCTCGCCCGAGCGATTCGCCGAGGCGTTCGTGCGGTGGGTGGACAGGCCTCTGGCGCCAGAGGCCGCCTCCGGCGGCTAGGCGGTCCCGCCGATCCAGTCCGCACGGCTCGCGGCCTCCTCGAAGTTGACCTCGCCAAACAGCAGTTGGGCCACCAACCGGTGGCGGTCCCGGACGGCGTGGCGGTCGGCTTCGAGGGACAGGATCTTCTGCGTCCCCTCCAAAATGGCGTCCGCCTGGAACTGGAGTGCTCGGCGCTGCTCGCCAGAGGCGCGCGCTGCCAGCTCCCCGATGGTCTTCAGGGTGTGGAGCGCCGCGTTCCGGTCAGAGGCCACGTACGGGCGGAGTTGCCCGTACACGTGCCCCACGAACTCCTCGAACGTCGTCGGTTCCGCGACCACGCGGAGGTTGCCGCTGTCGTCGTAGCGTGCGGCGCTGGGGAAGTCCCGGTCCGCGAGGGCCTTGAGAGCGGCCGA
Source organism: Rubricoccus marinus (assembly GCF_002257665.1). Lineage (NCBI taxonomy): Bacteria > Pseudomonadati > Rhodothermota > Rhodothermia > Rhodothermales > Rubricoccaceae > Rubricoccus > Rubricoccus marinus. Next base: position 2,319,214 of record NZ_MQWB01000001.1, read on the forward strand.
GAGCCAGTCCAGGCAGGAGATGGCCGTAAACGGGTCGTTGATTCCAGGCGAGAGGGCGCGCGCGGCGATCTCGACGAGCTCGTTGACGAGAAAGCGTGTGTCTTGCAACGCAGTCCTCTGGCGCCCCCACGCGAATGCGACCCGCAGCGTGGAGCACACGTCATCGGTGACGTTCTCGGCGGGCCACGCGAGGAGAAGCGCGTCGCCGTCCGAGATGAAATCGCCCGGTCGGTGGCGGAGCCTCAGCACCAAGTCGTGCTCGGTGGCGACCTCCAGCAACGTATCCGCGTCAACGCCCTGGATGTAGCCCGTTCCGTCGGCCCGGATGGCCTCGGCGGTGAGGTAGAAGTCCGCCGGCATCTGCGTTTGCACATCGCTGTCGCGGCGAGCCTCCCACCCCGGATCCGCGTCGCCAATGCGCTCCGGAAACAACGTGTCGATCTTTTTACGCAGGTCCCGCCCCACGCCCGAGATCACGTTGGACACGTGGATGGACTCCGGCACGTGGTGGATAAAGAAGATCAGCACGCCCACCGATGCCAGCGTCAGCGCGAGGGCCGTCACGATGGCGACGTGAGGCACGAACGCCCCGATCACGTCGCCGGCCGGGTTCTCGCCGCCAGAGGCCTCGTCGGCCGACCGCACGGTGCGGAGCACGAGCAAGCAGTAGACGAACGTCGCGATAAAGGTGCCCAGCGTGATCTGGTTGCCCCGGTCGGACATAAAGTTGGTCAGCAGCCTCGGCCCGTACTGGCCGCTGGCGTACACCACGCTCGCAATCGTGATCGAGAACGTCACGCCCGCGACGCCGATCATGGAGCCGGCGACGGTCGTCAGGAGGTTGCGGGCGCCCTCGGGCTTGTTGGCGTAGAGCCACGAGACGTTTTCGATCCAGTCCGGCCCAAGCCACCCGTCCACAGCCGTCGTCGCGAACGACAGGGCAAACGCCCCGATCACCATAAGCGTCGGGATAAACCAGTAGCTGGATTTCAGTTTGTCGACTAGGGCGAGGAAGCGGGCGTGCACAGAGGCGTCGGGGTAGGGTTCGCCGATACGCGGCGGGCGCGGACGGGCTCCCGCACGCCAGAGGCCTCTGGCGCCTGGCTACTGCCGTCGCGTTTTGCGCGCGACGCGGACGTCGCTCGGCACGCCGGGCGAGACGAAGCGGTTGCCGGCCAGGAAAAAGCGCCACGGCCGGTCCACGCCCCGCGAGAGGCCGATGCGCGAGGTCGTGTCGATATCGCCTCTGGCGAAGCCGTCCGAGGCGATGTAGAGCGGTGGCGTGGTGAGGTCGTGGCCGTGAAAGGTGGGCTCCGCGATGTCCAGCGCCTGGGTAAGCTTGCCCGGGCCGTTGGTGAGATCGCGCTGACGCCGGGCAGCTGCGCGGCGCGCGCTCATGGCCTCCTCCCCCGCCAGAGGCTCCAGCGCGCGGATCAACACCGCGCCCGCCGTACCCTCGGGCTCGGTCACGACGTTGATGAGCCAGTTCGTGCGGTAGACGCGGTAGACGTACGCCGTCCCGGGGGCGGCGAACAGGTCAGCGGCGCGGCCCTGCGGCAGCACGCGGCCGTCTGTCCCGAACGTCGCCTTCCAGCCGTGCATGGCCGGATCGTCGTCGGTGTACGCCTCGGTCTCGACGATCCGCCCCGCCAGAAGCCCATCGTCTGGATGCTCGTGGACAAGGACGGCGCCGAGCAGGTCCGGGGCGACCTCCAGGGTGGGGCGCGAGAAGAAGGAGCGGTCGAGCGGTGTCATGGGGGTGTAACCATCGGAGAGCGCGGTCCGTTACCGATGCACCTCACTTCTGGTTCGCCATGTCCATCTCCCCTCGTCGCACCTTTCAACGCCTCGCCCTTGTTGGCGTGGGCCTCCTCAGCACCGCGTTCGTCGCGCAGCACCTCTCCGCCTCTGGCGGGACGCATGCCGCTCAGGCGCACGAGAAGGAGTACGAAGTCCGTACAGTCCGCGCCGATGACGACGTGCTCTACGAACGCTCCTTCGCCGTCCAAAGAGGCGGCGACTTGGTCGTCAAGCTCGGCAGCGAGCGGGTCGAGATCCTCCGCGCCAGAGGCCGCGAGGCGACCGTGACCGTCCGCGGCGAAGGCCGCGACGCAAGAAGCGAGTTCGAGCGCCGACGCTTTACGGCCTCTCGCGCCGCGAACGCCCTCACCGTGCGCACCGACCCGCCGCGGTCCGTGCGGATGCGCTCGCGCGACGCCCGCTTCGTCGTCACAATCGAGATCCCGGCCGAGTTCAACGGCCGCATCGACGTGGGCTCGGGGTCGGTCCGCGTGGACGAGGTCGTCGGCAACCTGGACGTCAACACCGGCAGCGGGTCCGTCACCGTCGGCTCCGCCAGAGGCCGCCGCATCGTTCTGGACACCGGCTCGGGCTCCATCCGTGCCGAGTCGCTCGATGGGGCCATCCGCGCCGACACCGGCAGCGGCGCCATCCGCATCGACGCCGTCCGTGGCTCGTTCGAGGGCGACACCGGCTCGGGCAGCATTCGCGTGGAGCGCGCCGACGTGGACCGCTTCTCGGCCGACACCGGCTCCGGCGCCGTGAGCGCGGGCCTCTGGCGCGATGCCGAGGTCGACATCGACACCGGCTCGGGCCGGGTCGAACTCACGCTGCCGCGCCGCGCGCGCGCCGACGTGGACCTCTCGGGCCGTCCCATCCGCATTGACAACGCACTCGGCTTCCGCGGCGAACAGCGCCGCGGCGACGCCAGAGGCGAGATCGGCGGTGGCGGGCCGGACATGGACATCCACACCGGCTCCGGCGGCATCACGCTGAACGCGCGCTAAACGCCGCTTTCCAGGACGGGCCTCTGGCGCGAGAGGCCCGCGCGGACCCCACAACCGCAAACCGCCCCGCCGTCACGGAGACGACGGGGCGGTCGTGTATCGCGGCGAGCGGCTCGCCAGAGGCTTCTACGCTGCGACGGGCTGACGATACATCATTTCGACATACTCGCGCACCATCCGATGACATGAAAAGAAGTCCCGCGTGTCGAGGATGCTCTGACGCATCATCTCGATCCACGTGTCCCGCTCGTCGTAGTACGTCGGAATGATCTTGTTGAGGAGCACGTCGTAGAGGGAGGCCTCGTCGTGCTCGTCCTGCGCGCGCTGGTCTGCGGAGATGAAGCCGCTGCCGATGTCCCAGCCGTTCTTGCCGTCGTTGACGGCCTCGGGCCACCAGCCGTCGAGGATGCTCGCGTTGAGCACGCCGTTCATGGCGGCCTTCATGCCGCTCGTGCCGCTGGCCTCCTTCGGGCGCCGCGGCGTGTTGAGCCACACGTCGGAGCCGCGCGTCATCGCTGCGCCGGTCACCATGTCGTAGTCGGTGATAAACGCGACGGAGTCGGGGTAGCGGCGCTGCATCTCCACCAGCCCTTGCACGATGGCCTTCCCGCTGGAGTCCATCGGGTGCGCCTTGCCGGCGAAGACGAGTTGCACGCGGCCGGTCTCCAAGAGCGGCGAGATCTTCTGCTCGTCCTCGAAGATCAGCATCGCGCGCTTGTACGCGACAGCGCGGCGTGCGAAGCCAATCAGCAGCTTGTCCTCGGTGAACTGAACGCCGGTGCGCTCTTTGGTGTGCGCGATAAGGGCGCGCTTGTTGGCCTGGTGCGCGCGCCAGAGGCCGTCGAGGTCGCCGTCGACCGCGGCCTGGTCTACGTCCGGATCGATCCAGGTTCCGGGGTGGACGCCGTTGGTGATGGCGTGGATGGGCGCGCGGCCCTCCACCCAGTTCCACATGTCGTTGGCCGTCTTGCCGTGCAGCTGCGCCACGCCGTTGGCAACACGCGCCAGGCGCAGCGCGCCGACGGTCATGTTGAACGGCTCGCCGCCGATCTCACGGAGCTTGTCCTGATCGATCACGCCGAGCCCGGCGCCCATGTAGACGAGGCGCTCGGTCGGGTGGGTCTCGTTCCCCTGCGGGATGGGCGTGTGTGTGGTGAACACGCACTCCTCGCGGACTTCGGCCAGCGCCTCGTCGCGGGACATGCCTCTCTCCATCTTCTCGCGCGCGAGCTCGAACGCCGCCAGCAGCGCGTGGCCCTCGTTGAAGTGGTACACGTCGGTTTCGATGCCAAGGGCGCGGAGCGCGCGGACGCCGCCGACGCCGAGCACGATCTCCTGCGCCACGCGGCGGCTTTCCGGGCCGGCGTAGAGCTGCCCCGTCGTCCACCGGTGCGGGTTGCCGTCGAGATCGGTGTCCAGGAGGTAGAGCGGCGCGTTGCCGTAGGCGTCGCACTTCCACACTTTCACGCGCACGTGGTCACCCGCGATGGTGACAGCCACCTCGACGCCCGTGTCGGTCATGACGTCGTCGCCGTAGAAGTACGTCGGGAAGGCGTCCACCTGGAAGCCCTCCTCGTCGATCTGCTGCTGGACGTAGCCCTGCTTCCACTTCAGGCCGATGCCGACAAGCGGGAGGCCGAGATCGTGGGCGCCTTTGAGGTGGTCACCGGCCAGGATGCCGAGGCCGCCGGAATAGGTTTTCAGCGCGTCGTCGAGGCCGTACTCCATGCAGAAGTAGGCGACGCGGGGAGAATCGAGAGACATCTGGAATCGGGAGGGTAAGCGCTTACATGGGCGTTCAAGATACCGCAACGCGCCAGAGGCGGTAGGTTTCACCACACACTCCGTCACGACTCAATGCCGCGCCTCGCTCTTGCCCCTCTCCTCTTCGCCCTCGTGCTGGCCTCTGGCGCGGCGCAGGCGCAGAACCGTACGCTCACCACGCCCGAGGCGAGTCCGCACGCGCGCGTGGAACAGACGGTCGGCCTGACGGAGATGAGCGTGGAGTACCACCGCCCCGCCGCCCGCGGGCGCGAGATCTGGGGCGGCCTGGTGCCCTACGGCGAGGTGTGGCGCGCGGGCGCCAACGAGAACACCGTGTTCGAGACCTCGACCGCGATCATGATTGAGGGTCAGCCTCTCGAAGCGGGTCGCTACGGCCTGCACACGATTCCGGGCGAAGGCGAATGGACCGTCATCTTCTCCACGATGGCCGACGCCTGGGGCTCGTATTCCTATGACCGCGCCGAGGACGCCCTACGCGTGACGGTCGCGCCGCGCTCGGCGCCAGAGGCCGAGCGCCTGCAGTACCGCTTTGACGCCCCCTCCGCCTCTGGCGCGACCCTCGTGCTGCACTGGGCGGGGCTGGAAGTGCCCGTTTCCGTGACGGTGGACACGCCTGCGGTCGTGCTCGCGAGCATGGAGCGCGAGCTTCGCGGCGTGCCGCGCTTCTTCTGGGAGGGCTGGAATCAGATCGCGGAGTACGCGCTGGACAACGAGATGCGCATGGAGGAGGCGCTGACCTGGGTGGAGACCTCCATCGCGCGGCAACCCACCTTCGCCAACCGCATGACCAAGGCAGGGCTTCTGGCGGCGCTGGGTCAGACGCAAGAGGCCGAGGCGGTCCGGGAGGACGCGCACGTCTCGGCAAGCGCGGAGGAGGTGCGGGCCTGGGCGCGCGCCCGGCAGCAGGCCGGGCAGACGGACCAGGCGGAAGCGGCGCTAGAGCGGATCGGGGGGTGAGCCTCTGGCGCCAGAGACTACAGAAAACGCCCCGGCGCGCGATGCGCCGGGGCGTTTGTGCGGAAGGCCCGCCAGAGGCCTCTGGCGAAAAGCCTAGTACTCCTCGCCGCCGCCATAGTCGCCGCCGCCCTGCTGGCCGCGCTCCCGCTGCGGCTCCTGCTGGCCAAAGGTGTACGAGAACGTGAGGCCGACCTGCTGCGCGCCCCAGTCCCGCGAGACCTCCTGGTAGAGGTCCACGCCATCCTGGACGTAGGAGAACCCGGCGAGGCCGAGCGGATCGCGCGCCTGGAGCGTGAGCGAGGCCTTGTCACCGAGAAGCCTCTGGCGAAGCGCAAGGTCGATAAACGTGCGGGCGCCGACGCGGCCCTGCTCGGTATCAATGGGCGCGGTGTAGCGCGCCGTCGCCTGGAGGTCAAGGGCGCCGACGCCGAAGCGGTCGCCAAAGCTGTAGTTCGCGTTGACGCGTGTGCCCCAACCGTAGGCGTCGCTGGAGAGCGCGGCCTGGGTCGTGGTGCCATCGGTCTGGAGCCGGTAGCCTTCGAGGCTTATGAAGCCCTTGAGGCCGCCGATGCCGTCGAACGAGACGACGCCTTCGGCGCCCCACGCATCAGCGGTGTCGAGGTTGTCAGTGGTGCGGACCGTCACGCCGTCCTCGCGCACCGTCGTGATCCGGCGGATGACGTCTGTCGTATGGCGGTAGTACGGCGTGATGGACAGCGAACCGAACCCGGTGATCTGCTCGGCGCGGATCTCGAAGGAGTCCGTGTATTCAGGCTTCAGGGCGGGGTTGCCGACTCGGATGTTGTCCGGGTTCTCGGGTGAGACGAACGGGTTGAGTTCCCACCGGCGCGGGCGGTTGATGCGCCGGCTGTAGCCGCCGCGGAGCGTGGTGTACTCCGATGGCTTGACCGAGAGGTACGCGCTCGGGAAAAGGCTCTGGTAGTCGTTGTCGTAGCTCTGATCGGTCGTGAGCAGGTCGAAGGTGGTCACGGCCTGCTCGGCGCGGAGACCGAGTTGGACGCCGAACAGACCCCAGTCTCGCGAGGCCTGAGCATACACTGCCTGGACGCGCTCGTCGAAGTCGTAGGCGTTGTTGAGGTCGAGGTCCGGCACCAGCTGGCCGCTGGCGTCATCGGTCTTTTGCGCGTCCACGTCGCTCGATTCCAGCTCAATGCTGCCGTTGTAGCCGAAGTCGACCTGGAATCCCGCCAGAGGCCGGGTGTAGTCCACGCGGAACTCCAGCTCACGCTCGGAATCGTTCTCGTCGGTCTGCTGCGGCGCGTCGAGGTCGTCGCCCACTCCGGAGAGCACGGTGTTGCGGAAGGTCTGGAGTTCGCCCTCTTCCTCGGCCTCGGCGTTGCCCTCAACGGTGAGCGTGTGCCGCTCGCCGAAGGTCTGCCGTAGGCCCAGGCGGATGCCACCGGAGTAGCCGTCGCCCAGTTCGGTCGCGAGGCGCTCGTACCGGAGCATCGGGGCGCCAGAGGCGTCGGCGCGGAGCGTGGTGTTGAGCTCCTCTTCGTCGCTGTCCTGCACGCTGAGTTGGAACTGTGAGGTGAGAACGGTCGCGCGCGAAATGGAGTAGTCGGCAGCGAAGCTGACGAAGTTGCTCGTGCGGTTGCGCTCCTGCATCTCGATCTGGTCCAGGGAAGACGGGGCCAGCTCGTAGCGGTTGATGCGGAAGCTCGTGCCCGTGCCTGCGCGCACGTCGCCGCGGTAGCCGTACGTCGCCGCGAGCGACCACGGGCCTTTGCCGTAGGTCAGCGCGCCGGTCGCGTTCAGCCCGCCCTGGGTATCGGTCCCGGCGGTCAGCGTGCCGCCCAGCCCGAGGTCCGTGTTCTCCTTGAGCACGATGTTGATGATGCCCCCCACCCCATCGGGCTCGAAGGCCGCAGACGGGTTCGGGATCACCTCCACCCGCTCGATGGTGCCCGCCGGCAGGCTGCGGAGGTACGACGCGATAAAGTCGCCAGAGACCGGCGATGGGCGGCCGTTGACGAACACGGCGACGCTGCCCGCACCGCGAAGCGAGACGTTGCCGTCGATGTCCACGTCTACCGAGGGCAGGTTCGCGAGTACGTCGGTCGCGCTGCCGCCAGAGGAGACAGGATCGTCGGCGGTGTTGTACACCGTCCGGTCGATGCGCGAGGCGACCTGCGTGCGCTCGCCCTGGACGCTGACCGTTGCGAGGGCCTCGGTATCGGGCGAGAGCCGGACCGCGCCCACCTCCACCGGCTGAGCCCCCAACGTCAGCCTCTGGCGCACGTCGCCATAGCCGACGAAGCTGACGACAAGGGTGTACTGTCCGCGCTCGGCGGTCACGCTGAACTCGCCGTCGAGGTTGGCCGAGCCGCCGCCGACCAACGTGGAGTCGGCGCCGAGCGACCACAGCGCGACGGTCGCGGTGGGAAGCGGGAGGTCGCTCTCGGCGTCCAGCACGCGGCCCGTAACCGAGCCGTCTTGCGCGAGGGCCTCTGGCGCCACCGCGCCAGAGGCGAAGATGACGAATGCGAGAAGGGAAAGGCGAAGCAAGCGGTGCATGATGTCGGGTGGGATTCTGGTGGGCAAATCGCGCGACGCCCGCACAGATCCTCTGGCTGTTACGAGTAGCACGTCCGTGTCACGAACGGTCCTCAGAGCGCTCAACTCGGGGAAACGGCGGCTCGCCAGAGGCTAGATTGTGCGCATGATTCCGCCGGACCCGACGCCTATGACGCCCGCCCGGCCGTGGTCCCGTCGCATGGAAGGGGCTGTGGCCGTCGCCTTCTGGTTCACGCTCGGGCTGCTGATGTCGGCGCGCGAGATCTCGCGGTCTGGACCCGGAGAGCCCATCGCGTGGAACGCGATCGCCGAGATGATGGCCGAGATCGGACTGTGGGCGCTGCTGACGCCCGCCGTTTTCTGGCTCGTCCGCCGCGCTCCAGCCGAACGCGGCGCGTGGGTAAGCCGGATCGCGTTGCAAGTCGTGGCCGGTCTCGCGATCGCGTTCGTCGTGGAATACATCACGCGCGGCGTTTTCCGCCCGTTGCTCCGAGGGCCGGTCCCGTTGGACCGCCAGTGGACCGCCGCGGGGTCGTTCGTGCGGCTCCGGATGCTGGACGAGGTGGTGGTGTACCTCGCGATCCTCGCCGCCGGGTACGCCCGGACCGCGATGTTTCAGGTGCAGGAGCGGCGGGCCGAGGCCGAGCGCCTGCGCTCCGAGCGAGCGCAACTGGTCGCGGACCGCGCGCGGCTCGAAGCCCAGCTCGCCGAAGCGCGGCTCTCCGCCCTTCGGATGCAGCTCAACCCGCATTTCCTCTTTAATACGCTCAACGCCGTGAGCGCGCTCGTTGAGCACGACCCTGCGGGCGTTCGGACGATGATCGCGCGGCTGAGCAGCCTCTTGCGCCGTGTGCTGGATTCAGACGGGAGCGTTCAGGAGATGCCGCTGCGCGAGGAGGCCGACTTCCTTCGCGACTACCTGGACGTGCAACAGATCCGGCTTCAGGACCGCCTGCGCGTCGAGGAGTCATGGGAGCCCGGTACGCTCGCCGCACTCGTGCCACCTCTCATCCTGCAGCCGCTCGTGGAAAACGCGGTCGGCCACGGCATCTCCCAGATCTCCGACCGCGTCGGAACGGTGCGGCTCTCGGCTTCGCGAGTCGGCGCCACGCTCGTGCTGCGCGTGGAGGACGACGGCCCGGGCCTGCCGCCAGAGGCCAAAAGCTCCCGCCTCGGCGTTGGGCTTGCCAACACGCGAGCGCGCCTGGACGCGCTCTACGGTGGCGCGGCTTCCCTGACGCTGTCCCCGGCCTCTGGCGGCGGCGTCGTGGCCGAGGTCGTGATTCCGTACCGCAGCGTGGGCTCGCCAGAGGCCAGAGCCCCGTTGCAGAACGGGGCGGCAGAGCAGGCGCCCGCGAGGGTGCAGGCCGGCTCGTTAGAGGCGCCTTTGGCGGACGAGCCTCTTAGCCAGGTGTGGCCATGAGCAGCCCGCTTCGCGTCCTCGTCGTCGACGATGAGCCCCTCGCGCGACGGCGCGTCGAGGACCTCATCGCGCGGGCCTCTGGCGTGGAGGTGGTGGGCACCGCCGCGACGGGTCCGCAGGCGATCGCGGCGCTGGAGAAGCACCAGGCGGAGGGCGAGCCCATCGACATCGTGTTTCTAGACGTGCGGATGCCGGGGATGAGCGGGCTGGACGTGATCCATGAGTTTGGCGTGGACGCGATGCCGGAGACGGTTTTCGTGACGGCGTACGATCAGCATGCCATCGCGGCGTTCGACGCGGCTGCGGCGGACTACCTCCTGAAGCCGTACGACGACGAGCGGTTCGCGCAAGCACTGAAGCGGGCGTGCCGTGCCGTCCGTTTCCGCCAGGTCGAAGGTCGCCAGAGGCCCACTTCTGCCGAGGCCCCCACGTACCTCGAACGGTTTCCCGTAGACGTCCGCGGCCAGACCGCGTTTGTCCCGGTTTTGGACGTGGCGTACATCTCCGCCTCCGGTCCGTACGCTGAGCTGCACGCCCGAGACGACGTGTACGTGATCCGAGAGACGATGCAGGAGATCGAGGATGCGCTGGACCCCGCGCTCTTTGCCCGCATCCACCGCTCGACGATCGTCCAACTCGGGCACGTCGAGGCGATGATGACGGCGGCCGGCGGCAGTTACTCGGTGCGCCTCCGGGACGGGCCCGTTCTGAGCGTGAGCCGGTCGCGCCGCCACGACGTGTTGGAGCGGCTGAGCGCTACCCCCACGCGGGCGTCCAAGTCAGGGGCGTAGCCGAGCGCGCCGCCAGAGGCCTCTTGCGCCCCTATTGACCCCTCTTCTAGCAGCGTGGTCCGCGCAGCGTACGCGCGCCAGAGGCAAACAAAACGCCCCGGCACGTCGGTACCGGGGCGTGGAGCCAAGGGCCGGAGGTGGCGCCTAGAAGTGGCGCACCTTGCGCGGCGGTGGCGTCCGGCGGCTGGGCAGAGCCGCGGGGTCCACGATCTCGTAGCCGATGCGGGCCGTGCCACGGCGGCGCATCTGAAGCTTGTCGGCGGCGGCGCCGGAGAGGTCCAGCACGCGGCCCCGCACGAACGGTCCGCGGTCGTTGACGCGCACCATGATGCGGCGGCCGGTGCGCTCGTCCTCGACGCGGAGGAGCGTCCCAAAGGGGAGCGACCTGTGCGCGACGGTCATCGCGTTGTGGTTGTACCGCTCGCCAGAGGCGGTACGGCGGCCGTGGAGGGAGCGCGCGTAGTAGCTCGCGACGCCTCGGCGCACGTTGCGCTCGGCCCGGCGGCCGCCAGGCGTGATGGGGTCGCTAGAAGAGGCCGTGGGGCCGCTTGGAGCGGTCTGGGCAGGCGCGGGGGCCGCCAGAGGCAAGCCAAACAGGGAGATCAGGAGAGTCCAACGGAGCACATGGTCACCGGGGAGTGGTACAGCGGAAACCGCGGGGTGAAGCGGTTGTATCGCGTTGCGATGCGAGAAGGTAGGGCGTAACGATATAGCGGTCCTGTACAACGCCCGGTATCGTAGCATCTTGGCCGCCCCTTAACTGCCTGTTCCACCCTGCCTAACAGAGCCTCCACACCGCGTTGTTGAATGCCGCTGATTCCGAGCCTCTGGCGGAAGAAGGCGCCGGGCGCGTCTATCTTGGGGCATGGTCGCTTTGCTGTTCGTCTGCGCCTACCTGCTGGGCGCCATTCCTTTTAGCCTCGTCGTGGCCAAAGCGCGCGGCGTGGACCTCCGTGCGCACGGCAGCGGCAACGCTGGCGCTACGAACGCGATGCGGGTGATGGGCCGAGGTCCGGGCGCCCTCGTGTTCATCCTGGACTTCCTCAAAGGGCTCGTTGCGACGGTCGCGCTGCCCATTCTCGTGTTGGGCGAGGGCGCACCCGTGTGGACGATGGTCGTCGCGGGCGCGGTCGCGATGCTGGGGCACGTCGTAACCGTTTGGGGCGCGTTGTTCTTCGGAGGCTGGAAGGGCGGCAAGGGCGTCGCGACCGGCGCGGGCATGCTGACGGGATTGGTCCCTATCGCCGTTCTCGCCGGGCTGCTCGTCTTCGTCGTGACCGTTGCCAGCACGCGCTTGGTCTCGCTGGGCTCCATCCTCGCGGCGACCACGATCCCCGCGACGCTCATCGTTCAGCAGTTCGTGCTCGGCCGCACCTTCGCGACGGCCATCTGGGTGTTCGCCCTCGCAGTCCCGCTGTTCATCGTGTGGACGCACCGAGACAACGTGCGGCGGCTGGTGACCGGAACCGAGGCCAAGGTCTCCGATCCCGCCTGAGCCTCTGGCGCGGAGCGGTCGGGAGCGAGACGAGACGTCGCAAGCGGCCTCGCCCAGGAGCCCGGCGGCCTGCGCCTCTGGCGGCCGCTCCGATGCGAGGTGGGCTGAGCCCTAGAGTCCGTTTCTCCACCGTCCGACGTATCGCAGCGCATTGGCGTCAGCCTGGATGCGACGATCAGCAGGGAAACGTCGCGGCGGTCGAAACGCTCCGTGTGAGCCAGAGCGCCCCCCTCGCCCCCAAGATGGGGTTCAACGCGAGCGTGGACTTCTAGCTTCTGGCGCCAGAGGCGGCCTCGCTCACGACCGGCTGAAGCGTCTCCCACACCGTCGCGGCCATGATCTGGTGGCCTCTGGCGGTCGGGTGCACGCCGTCCTGCTGGTTGAGCGCGGGGTCGCCCGCGACGCCGTCCAGCAAGAACGGCAAGAAAGCCGCGTCGTAGTCCGCGGCTACGTCGCGGAAGACCTGTCGGTAGGCGTCGCCGTAAGCCGCGCCGAGGTTGGGCAAGGCCTCCAAGCCCGCGACGACGAGCCGGGCCTCTGGCGCGACCTCGCGCACCTTGTCTAGCGTGGCGCGGAGGTTCTTTTCCGTCTCCGCCGGCGGCTGGCCCCGCAACATGTCGTTGGCGCCGAGCGCGAGCATGAACACGTCGGGCGTGTTGCGCGAGAGGATCCAGTCCACGCGGCGCAGACCGCCCGCGCTGGTCTCCCCGCTCAGCCCCGCGTTGACGACGCGCGCCGGGACGCCAGAGGCCTCCATCTTCCCCGCGAGTAGCGCGGGGTACGCCGTCTCGTCGGGGTTCGCGAGGCCATAGCCCGCCGTGAGGCTGTCGCCGAAAAAGACGACCGTGAGCGTATCGCTCGCGGCCTCTGGCGTGGGGTTGCCCGGCAGGTCCGGCGTGGACGGGGAGGCGACGGTCGCCGTCGCGCTGGGCTCGGACGGAACATCGGAGGTCGGAGGCTCGGGGGCGTCGGAGCCGCCGCAGCCCGCGAGGCCAGCAGCGAGGAGCACGAGAAGGGAGAAGCGCATGTCGGAATCCAGTAGAGGCGGGGTTCACCCGCCCTGAGGGTGCGTGTTCCGCCTAACGCGGCGCCAGAGGCCGTCGTGTGCGGGGCGCGTCTCTGCCGTCGGCCTCTGGCGCGAGCCTCAGCGCTCCAGCCGTTCGGAAACGAACCGGGCGGCGCGCTCCAGCGACTCGTTCGCCTCGCGCAGCCACGGCGACCAGAGCTGCCACATGTGGAACGCCTCGGGCTCGATATGGAGCGAGACCTCGGCGCCAGCGGCGCGCCCGCGCTCAGCGAGTATTTGAGCCTCGCCGAGCAGCACCTCCGTCTCCCCCACTTCGACGTGGAGCGGAGGAAGAAGCGAGAGGTCATCGACGAGCGGCGAGATCGTGGGATCGTCGTCAGGGAGATCGACGGGGCCCGTCGAGATGGAGGCGCACCGGCGGTCGTCCTCGTCGTTGTTCATCGCGTCCGTGGAGGAGTTCGCTTCGCGCGTGTCGCTGAGGCCGGTCCGGTCGGCGTTGGGCGAGAAGACGGCGGCGACGGTCGCGGGCGTGCCTTCTTTCGCGAGCGCGAGCGCCGTCGCGAGCGTGAGGTGCCCACCGGCGCTATCGCCGACAAGCGCCAGAGGCCCCCGTTCCAAGACTGCCCGTGCCACGCTTAAGGCGTCGCCGAGCGGCGCCGGCCACAGGCGCTCCGGCGCAAGCGGGTAGCGCGGCATGAACACGGGCTCGCCTACGAGCACCGCGAACGTCGCTGCAGCGCGCCAGTGCGTCTCCGGAGACCCAAACACGTACCCGCCGCCGTGCAGCCACACCACCCGTGGGTCGTCCGTCGCGCCGTCTGGTCCGGGGATCGCCCAGCCGCCGATGCCGCCCACGCGGGCCGGATGCCCGACTGGGATGGGCGTGCCCATCGCGTCGGCACGCAGGAGCCACGCGTACGCGCGGCGCATCTCCTCTGGCGAGCCGTCGATGGGGACGCGGCCGATCCGCTCGGCCACCTCGGCAAGTGAGACCGCGCGCGTGTAGGGGCCGCGAGGATCGAAGGCCGGGTGCTGGTCGGAGGCGGGGCCGGGCAGGGACATGTCGAGCGGTCGGGATTCCGTTCCAAACGTCGGCTGTGCCGAGTCTGAGAGATTGGGTACAAAAGGACCGCCTCTGGCGCCAATGCGAGCGCCAGAGGCGGGTCGGGGACGAGACGCTGGGGCCTAGGGCTTGAGGACCACCTTGATGCAGTCGTCCTTTTTGTCCCGGAACGTCTCGTACATCTTCGGCGCGTCCGCCAGAGGCGCGGTGTGCGTGATGATGAACGAGGGGTCGATCTCACCGCTCTCGATCTTCTGCATGAGCGGTTCGAGGTAGCGCTGCACGTGGGTCTGCCCCGTTTTCAGCGTGAGCCCCTTGTTCATCAGCGGGCCGAGTTTGACCGAGCCGGATTGCGCGTAGACACCGGGCATGGAGATCGTGCCGCCTTTGCGACACGCCATGATGGCCTGGTTCAGCGCGTACGTCCGGTCGCTCTGGGTGTGCGTTGCCTGCGCGGCTTTGTCCACGATGGTTTTGGCGGCGCTGGCCCCGTGGGCCTCCATTCCCACGGCCTCGATGCAGCGGTCTGGACCGCGCCCATCGGTCATGTCGCTGAGCAGCTCGTGCAGCTTGCCGTCGACCTCCTCGAAGTTGATGGTCTCGGCCTTCGAGTTCTCCGCCGCCATGCGCAGCCGCTCCGGCTCGCGATCGATAGCGATCACGCGTCCGGCACCCAGCATCCACGCGCTCTGGATCGCGAACTGCCCGACCGGACCGCAGCCCCACACGGCGACCGTCTCGCCTGGCTGAATCTCGGCGTTCTCCGCGCCCATGTAGCCGGTCGGGAAGATGTCAGAGAGGAAGAGCACCTGCTCATCGGTGAGGCCATCGGGGACCTTGATGGGGCCCACGTCCGCGTGCGGGACGCGGAGGTACTCGGCTTGCCCGCCGGGGATACCGCCCGTGAGGTGGGAGTAGCCGTAGATCCCGGCGGGGGCGTGGCCCATCGCCTGCCGCGCGTTCTCGGGCTTGGGGTTCGTGTTGTCGCACAGCGAGAACAGCGTCTGGTCGCAAAACCAGCAGTGCCCGCACGAGATCGTGAACGGGACGACGACGCGGTCGCCTTTTTTGAGGCGCGTCACGCCGCTGCCGACCTCCTCGACGATGCCCATCGGCTCGTGGCCGATGATGTCGCCCGACTTCATCATCGGCACGAAGCCGTCGAAGAGGTGGAGGTCGGAGCCGCAGATCGCCGTAGAGGTCACTTTGATGACCACGTCGGTCGGCTCTTCGATCTCGGGATCGGGGTGGGTGTCCACGCGGACGTCGCCCTGGCCGTGCCAAGTGAGGGCTTTCATATCGAGAGGGGGATTATGAGAAGGGATGTCCTCCACACGGTGAGTCCTCCCGCAGTTCCCTCTCTTGCGGCCCACACATCAATACCAGGGAAACGACGGCTCCTCACGCCAGAGGCGTCCCGCGCCAGAGGCGTCCCGCGCCAGAGGCGTCCCGCGCCAGAGGCGTCCCGCGCCAGAGGCGTCCCGCGCCAGAGGCGTCCCGCGCCAGAGGCGTCCCGTCGAAAACCGAATGGAGAACATCGGCGCAGCGCGGTCCGTTGCACGGCTGTGCACATGCCGGCCTATCTATAGGTGCGTTATCCAACACTATCCCTCTCCACGCATGCGACTTCTTTCTCTCGCGCTCCTCGCACTCCTGCTCTCGCCTCTGGCGTCGGCGCAGAGTGATCCCCTGGAGGGCATCCCCGATCTCGAGTACGAGATGTTCACGCTCGACAACGGGCTGACGCTCATCGTCCACGAGGACCACAAGGCGCCCATCGTGGCTGTCAACGTGTGGTACCACGTCGGCTCCAAAAACGAGCCTGCTGGCCGCAGCGGATTCGCGCACCTGTTCGAGCACCTGATGTTCAACGGGTCCGAAAACTTCGACGACGACTACTTCCAGGTCATGGAGCGCATCGGCGCAACGGACCTCAACGGCACGACGAACACTGACCGCACGAACTACTTCCAGAACGTGCCCGTCGGCGCGCTGGACGCGGCGTTGTTCATGGAGAGTGACCGCATGGGCCACTTGCTCGGCGCCGTTACGCAGGAGAAGCTGGACGAGCAGCGCGGCGTGGTGCAGAACGAGAAGCGCCAGGGCGAGAACGCCCCCTATGGTGCCTCCCGCCAGCTGGTCATCGACGCCACGTACCCGAAGGGCCACCCGTATGACCACTCGGTGATCGGCTCGCTGGACGACCTCAACGCGGCGTCTCTGGACGACGTGAAGGAGTGGTTCCGCACCTACTACGGTCCCAACAACGCGGTCATCGTCCTCGCGGGCGACATCACGCCAGAGGTCGCGCTGGAGAAGGTGACCCGCTACTTCGGCGACATCGAGCCCGGCCCGCCGGTCGCGTCGTTTGAGCGCTGGGTGGCACCGATGACGGAGGACCGCCGCCAGGTGACGGAGGACCGCGTGCCGCAGGCCCGCATGCAGCGCGTGTGGAACGTGCCGGAGCTGGGATCGCGGGACTACAACCTGTTGGACGTGGCGACGAGCATCCTCTCGTCCGGCAAGACCTCGCGCCTCTACGAGCGCCTCGTCTACACCGACCAGATCGCGACGGGCGCCTTCGCCTACGTGGCGGGCTCGGAGATCGGCAGCCAGCTTCAGGTCGTCGCAACGGCCCGGCCGGGCGTCGCCATCGAGACGGTCGAGACGGCCGTCAACGAGGAACTCGCGCGCTTCCTACGCGAAGGCCCGACCGACGAGGAGATGGAGCGCGTCAAGACCGAGACCCGCGCCAACTTTATTCGAGGCATTGAGCGCATCGGCGGCTTCGGCGGCAAGAGCGACGTGTTGGCGGAGAACTTCGTCTACCAGGGCAGCCCGGACGCTTACCGCGATGACCTCGCAGACGTGCTCTCGGCAACGCCAGAGGAGGTTCTGGCTGTGGCTCGGAAGTGGATGAACATGGGCAGCTACACGCTGATCACGACGCCGATGCCGCAGTTCTCTGCGTCTGCGACGGACGTGGACCGGGCCGCTGGCGTCCCGGAAGTGATGGGCGGCACGGCTGCCGTCACGTTCCCCACCCTTCAGCGCCGCACGCTCTCGAACGGCCTGGAGGTGGTGCTCGCCGAGCGCCACGACATTCCGCTCGTGAACCTGCAGCTCATCGTGGACGCGGGGTACGCCGCGGACGACCCGGCGCGGCCGGGCCTCGCGAGCCTCACGATGGACATGATGGACGAAGGTGCAGCGGGCATGAGCGCGCTGGAGATCGCCGCCCGCGAGTCCGAACTCGGGACTGGAATCGGCACCGGCGCGGCTATTGACGTGCTCAACGTCACGGCGTCTGCGCTGACGGACAACCTTGCGGAGACGGTGCAGCTGATGACCGACATCGCGCTGCGCCCGGACTTCCCGGCCCAGGAGTTGGAGCGTCTGCGTCAGCAGCGCCTGGCTCAGATCCAGGGCGAGAAGTCGCAGCCCGTCGGCCTCGCGGTCCGCGTGCTGCCGGCCAAGCTCTACGGCGAAGGCCACGCGTACAGCCTCCCGCTTTCCGGCTCCGGCACGGAGGCGGCGGTGATGAGCTTCACGCGAGACGACCTCGTAGGCTTCCACGAGACGTGGTTCAAGCCCAACAACTCGACGCTCGTCGTCGCGGGTGACGTGACCATGGACGAGTTGGTGCCGGTCCTTGAGCGCCAGTTCCGGGATTGGGAGCGCGGCGACGTGCCGGTCAAGAACGTGGCCGACGTGGAGCAGCCTGAGACGAAGGTCTTCCTTCTCGACCGCCCCGGCGCGCAGCAGTCCATCATCATGGCCTCGCACCTCGCGCCCAAGCGGGACAACCCGGACGACCTTGCGATCTCGACGCTGAACACCGTCCTCGGTGGCAGCTTCACCTCGCGCATCAACATGAACCTCCGCGAGGACAAAGGCTGGAGCTACGGCGCGCAGACGCTTCTGCTCGGCGCCAGAGGCCAGCGGCCGTTTATCGTGTACTCCGGTGTGCAGACAGACAAGACGGCGGAGTCCATGAACGAGGTGGTCAAGGAGCTTCGCGACATCGTGGGCGACCGCCCGGCGACGGAGGCGGAAGTGGCACAGGCGATCGCCGGCCAGACGCTCACGCTTTCCGGACGCTGGGAAACCCTTGGCGCTGTGCAGGGCTCGGTCGCGGAGATCGTGCAGTACGACCTCGCGGACGATTACTACGCGACGTACGCCCGCGCCGTGACGGACCTGGACGCCAACCAGGTGTCGCGCGCGGCTCAGGCGCTTGTCCGCCCGGACAACATCGTCTGGGTGATCGTCGGCGACCTGTCGAAGATCGAGCAGCCGATCCGTGACCTGAACGTCGGCCCCGTCGAGGTGATCGACGCGGACGGCAACACGATCCGGTAAGCCTCTGGCGGAAACGCCAGCCGATTCAGGCGCCTCTGGCGCCTGGCTCTCGCCCCCCGGTGCTCCGGCGCCGGGGGGCTTTTACGTGCATCTGGCGCCAGAGGCTATTTCCGCGCGCCCATCGGGCGCATGACGACCTCGGAGATCAGCGTCTTGTACGGCGACGTGATGACGTGGCAGATGGTGTCGGCGATGGACTCCGGAGACATCGCGTGGGGGTTCTCGCTCATGCCGGCCTTGTCGCCGAACGAGGTGTCGACCGAGCCGGGGTACACGCAGGTCGTGCGGATACCGAAGGGACGGAGCTCCTTCATCGTCGCGTCCGAGAAGCCGCGGAGGCCGTGCTTGGTGGCGTTGTACGCGCTGAGGTTCGGGTTGCCGATCAGGCCCGCGATGCTCGCGACATGGACGATGTGGCCGGCCTCGGTACCGTCGCCGCGCTCCTTCGCCTGGGCCTTCATGTGCGGAACGGCCGCGCGCGTGCAGTAGAACACGCCGGAGAGGTTGGTATCGATCTGGAGATTCCAGTCGTCCAGGCTCTGCTCGTCCACGGGGTCGAAGCGGCCCAGCCCGGCGTTGTTGACCAGGATGTCCAACCGCCCACCTTCTTCCGCCGCTCGGTCGATCGCGTCCTTGGTAGCCTGGGGATCGGTGACGTCCGCGACGAGCGGTGTAAAGCGGTCACCGAGGATCTCGGAGAGGGATTCGAGATCGCCTTCGGATCGCGCGAGGCCGAACACGTGGCAGCCGCCAGCGGCGAGGGCGAGCGATGTGGCGCGGCCGATCCCGCGGCTGGCGCCGGTAACGACGGCGACGGTGGAGTCCAAGTTCATAGCAGGAGGTGGGTGTGAGAGTCGCGCTCACGCCCCGCCCCGGTCGCCGTTCCGCTGGCCTCTGGCGCCAGAGGCCTAGAACTGCACGTGCGTGATCCGCCCGCCAGGCCCGACGAGCCACCCTTGCCTCCCGGCCATCGCGAGGCCCCAATGCGTCTCGCTAGACAGAGGCGCCCACGACGCACCAGCATCGCGCGAGAGGGCCACACCGCCCGGTCCGACGCCTACGACAGCCTCGGTCCCCGGCACGAACGCGGCGCCGTAGAGCGCCCCGGTAAACGGGAGCCTCCCCCCTTCCGCCCACGTCTCGCCGCCGTCAACCGTAACCGCCACAGCGCGGCCGTATTCCTTGGGCGCGCCGATGTTGCCACCCGCGATCAGCGCGCGCTCACCAAACCCGAAGGCGATAGTCGCGCCGCCAGAGGCCTCGCCGCCTTCGAGCGGGAGCTCGGCCGCGGTCCACGTCGCGCCGCGGTCCGTGGTGCGGAGCACGCGCGGGGTGGCGCCGTTTCCGGTCGCGATCCAGCCCGTGGCCTCGCCAGAGGTGGCGACGCAGGTGCCGCTGGAGGCGAAGCTGCCCTCGGCCTCTTGCGCCGCAGGGAGGTTGTCGGCTGGGATGGGCATCCACGTGCGCCCACCATCGGTCGTGCGCTGGATGGGGAAGGCGCCCTCCACCGAGTCGCTGAACAAGAGGCCGCTCTCGCCCCAGAACGCGAAGCAGTCGTAGAAGGCGTCGAGGTCCTCGTTGAGGAACGTCTGTGCCCAGGACGCTCCGCCGTCGTCCGTTCGGTAGATCCGGGAGTCCGTGCCGTTTCCGATGCTGAGCACCAGCGCGGACTGGTCGCTCCAAGCGTGGACGTCGCGGAACTGGAGGGAGTCCGCCCCCGCCACCACCATCGGCGTCCACGTCGCGCCGCCGTCGGTCGTACGCACGACGGTGCCGCTGGCGCCAGAGGCCCATACCACATGCTCGTCCACGGCGTGCGCCGCGATCAGCAGCACGTCGGCGCCCGATGCCTGCGCCGTGAGCACGGGCTCGCCGATGGACATAGGCGCACGAGGCGATGACGCGCACCCCGCAAGAGGCAAAGCGATCAGCAGGGCGAGAACAACGGCGGCAAAACGCATGTCAGGACTGGGATGGGCTCTGGTACGTTACGGCCAGGACCGCCGCTGAGCCCAGAATCTGGCAGGCCTCCGGCGCTGGAGGCACTACCGCGTCTAGGCCAGTGGGGAAGAGCGTAGCTCGGGACTAGCACCGGGACAGGGCCATTCCAGAGGGTGGGGATCGAACGGCTGCGGCACGAGTAGGCACCGCAGCCGCCAGAGGCGACCCGTCCCCCTCCCCCGCTTGTATGCTCCGCGCCCTCTTCTCCGCCGCTCTCGTTCTTTCGCTCGGTAGCGCCTCCTCGGCCGCGCAGACCCTCAACGACACCGGAACGCCTCTGGCGCCGTGGTCGCAAGAGGCCGCGCCCTCGCTCCAGGGCGCGACCGTGATCGAGAACTTCGACAAGGCGACCGCGACGCCCGACGTGCGGACGTACGGCAGTGGGACCGGCTTTGGCTACACGTTCGGGACGGGCCCGATGGACTTCAAGCTAGCCGAGGCTTTTACCCTGCTGGGCGGCTCTCCATCTGCATTCGTGACGGGGGCGGACCTCTTCTTCGGGGTAAAGGCCATCACGCCGGACCAGCCCAACTACACGGTGCAGGTGTGGACCGGCACACCCCAGTCAGGGCCCCAGGCTCAACTCTACTCGCAGGATTTCCCGATCTCGGACATCCAGCTGAGCAACGCAGGGCCGGTCCCGACCTCCGTCCGGTTCTCATCGCCCGTCGCGGTCTCGCAGAGCACCTTCTTTATCGTCGTCCCGTTCGATCAGAGCGCGCTCGGCGATTCCCTCGCCATCGCGACCACCGGCCAGCGCGCCCCGGAGTTTATCCCCAACACGTGGCACGGCGTCAACGGCGGCTGGATCATGACCAACCAGTACGTCAACACGGGTGGCAACCCGCTACAGACGTGGATGTGGATCGACGCCGTCGTAGACAACGTGGCGCCGGGCGTGGAGCGGCTCCCGGAGGGCCTCACCTCGGTGCGGCTGTTTCCCAACCCGGCGCCAGAGGCCGGCGCGGTCCACCTCGATCTCAGCGAGGCCTCTGGCGTCCGCGTCACGGTTCTTGACCTCTTGGGCCGCGAACTCGTGGAGCCCTTTAGCGGCCTGTTGTCGGCCGGGCAGCGCACCGTGGACCTCGACATCGATAGCCTCCCAGCCGCGACGTACGCGGTTCGCGTCGAGATCGATGGTGTGCCAGTCACGCGCCTGCTCAGCGTGACGCGCTAGCCTCTGCGAGACGCGTCTGCCTCTGGCGCCAGAGGCTAGGCGATCCAGCCGCGCACGGCCTCGGCGTAAGCCGCGACGAGAGCCACCGCGATCACGGCCGCGTCGATGCGGTCCAGCATGCCGCCGTGGCCGGGGATCCATGTCCCGGAGTCCTTGACGCCAGCGGCCCGCTTGAGTTGGCTTTCCGCGAGGTCGCCGAGTTGGCTCGCGGCGCCGCAGCACAGGCCGATAACGGCGACGTCGCCCCACGTGAACACGCCGGAGAGGACGGTCACCTTCGCGAGCGCGGCAAAGGCGATGGCCGAGACCACGCCGCCCATCGCGCCCTCCCACGTTTTGTTGGGCGAGACGCGCGGAAACAGCTTCCGCTTTCCAAAGGCACGCCCGGCCGCATACGCGCCGGTATCAGACGCCCACACGCCAACAAGGGTCGTCATCGTCAGCCAGAACGCCTCCATGCCGAGCAGGTCCGCCTCCCGCAGCGCAACGGCGGCACCCGCCAGAAAAGCCGGGTACAGCACGCCAAGCGCTGTCGCCGCCGTGTCCACCAGCGGCCCGCCGGGGCGGTCGTCCTCTGGCGAACGCGTGAGCGCGAACACCACCAGCAGCGCCGTGCCGACGAGCAACGCCGGGATCACAGCGTCCGGGATCAACGCGCGCAGGCTCGCGAGCACGCCGACCGATACGCCGAGCGCCACGTAC